>JAJVID010000017.1:7869-47674 GCA_022072205.1 Acidobacteriota bacterium | reverse complement strand
GCACGATCTTGTCCAACTGCAACGAAACCTTCGCATTCGTTTCGCTCAACTCCGGCGGCTCGTCTTTCAAAATCGCGCCCATCACATCTGCAACCGAAACACCGCTAAACGCACGTTTACCGCTCAGCATCTCGTACAAAATCATTCCAAAGCTGAAGATGTCCGACCGATGATCTATCTCTGCGCCGCGTATCTGTTCCGGCGACATGTAACCGACCGTGCCCATTACTACGCCTGGATTCGTCAGCGGTTTCATCGTCTCTGCTTCCGAATCCACGCCACCGCCAGGTTTCTGCGGCTTCAGCTTAGCAAGTCCAAAATCGAGAATCTTCACGCGGCCGTCATTCGTGACAAACAGATTCTCCGGCTTCAGGTCACGATGGGTGATGCTTTTCTCGTGCGCGGCAGCGAGTCCGGCGGCGATCTGCTGCGCATACTCAATGGCCGTGCGCACGGGCAGCGCGCCTTCGTTTAATTGCGCGCGCAACTCTTCGCCTTCGAGCAATTCCATCACGATGAAAGGCGCGCCGTCGTGATTGCCGATGTCGTAGATGGTGAGAATGTTTGGGTGATTGGTTGCGCTCGTCGCGCGCGCTTCCTGCTCGAACCGCCGCAGCCGGTCGGCGTCGTTGGCGAACTCAGTGGGTAAGACCTTGATGGCGACCGCGCGGTCGAGGCGCGTATCCAGCGCGCGCCAGACTTCGCCCATCCCGCCCGCGCCGAGTCGGGCGATGATGCGGTAATGCGAGAGCGTGATGTTGGCTGACAGTTCCTGACTCATCTTTCTTCAAATTCATTCCGGCAGATTCATCCGTCGCAGCAAATCCTTGAAACGTGGATCATCGCGCAAGGGGTCTACATCAGGATCAAGTTTGATGCGCGGCAGGAAAATGTCTCTGTCCTCAAATGACTGCTCAAGTTCGGCAAAGGCTTTGTCTTTGTCGCCGAGCGCGGCGTAGATGCAGGCGAGCCAATAGGTGCGGACGTAGCGCGTTTTGGCTGCTTCGCGGAGCTTCTCAAGATACTGCTCCGCTTCGCGCCGGTGTCCCTGTTTGGCGTGCGCAAGTCCGATCACGAAAAGCAGCGCCGTACTGGAGGGTGACGATTTCAAACTGTCTTCGATGAGTTTGATCGTCTCGTCAGCTTGCCCGTTGACGTTATAGGCCAGGCCGAGCCAGTGATGCGCAATTTTGAAGTTGGGGTCGAGATCGTAGGCTTTGCGTCCCTGCTGTAGGGCCTTGTCATACTGTCGCGCATACAGATATGCGGTGACGAGCACTGAGTTGTTGATGAGCGACAGCGGCTCGATTTCCAGCGCGCGTTTGATTTCCGCGACCAATTCATCGGCACGTCCCTGCGAAGAAAGATAGCTCGACCCGTAAGCAATATGCGTGTAGGAAACATTCGGATTGAGTTCAAGCGCGCGCCTGAATTCCCGTTCGGCTAAAGCCCAGTCCCAATCGTAAATCGCGGCAGAGTCAGCCCGCGCGGCGTGCGCTTCGGCAAGCGAAGGATCAAGCTCCAGCGCCCGCCGCGCGGCTTCCTTGGCGGGCGGGATAGCTTCTTTGGGCGCCAGGTCAGGGTTTTTCCCCATGGAATTATAGGCATCCGCAATGCCGACAAACGCCAGCGCGTAATTCGGATCAAGCGCGATAGCTCGCCGGTAACATTCGATTGCTTTCACAGTTTGCTTTTCGGTGCGCCGCGACCAGTAATGACGCCCCTGCAAATAAAGTTGATAGGCTTCGTCGTTGTCGGTGTATTTTTTGGCCAGCTTTTGCTCGCCTTCGCCCGACAATTTCAGTTGCAGCCGTTGCGTGATCTCGGTGGTCATCTCGCGTTGGATGGCCAGCAAGTCCGACAGCTTGCGTTCGTACTGTTCGCCCCACAGAGTTTTGTTGTTCGGTACGTCTACCAACTCGACGCTGATCACCAGAGTATCGCCGCGCTGCGCAATATGCCCGGTCATGACTGCCTGCACGCTGAGTTCTTTGGCGATAGACAAAGGATCGGCATCTTTGCCCTTATAGCGAAACACCGAACTCGTCGGGCTGACCTTCAAATTCGGCAATTGCGAGAGCCGGTAAATGAGCGATTCTGCCAATCCATCAGAGAGATATTCTGAATCCGCATTGCCGCTGCGGTTCTGAAACGGCAACACCGCCAGCGAATCAATCGCCTGACGACTCGGCGCGAAGGAGCGATAAGCCAAGAACCCTCCTGCCAACGCCAGCAGGCTCAACAAAGCAATCATCCACCACTTTCGTGTTTTTGGGCTACCCGACGTGGTGGGTTGCGCGTTTTCCGCTACCGCGACTTTGGTCTCTGTGGCGGCGGTAGTCACAGGTTTGAGCATCAAGGTTTGTGCGTCGTCTGACGCTGAAACGCGCTCAGCTTCAGTAGATGATTGTCTCGACGTGTCGCCGCGCCGTGCGATGTCTTGCAACGTTTGCGCGACTTCGCTGGCCGTCGGGCGCTGGCTCGCATCCTTGCTGAGCATCTGCAAAATCAGCGCATCGAGCGCGGCGGGCAATTCGGGTTTCAACTGCGTCAAAGGCGGAGGCGTTTGCAGCGTGATCGCGTGCAGATAACCAACCAGCGTTTCCGCCTTGAACGGATGCCGTCCCGCCGCCAGTTCATAAAACACAATGCCGAGCGCGAAAATATCGGACGGATGGCTGACGCTTTCGCCCCGCGCCTGTTCGGGTGACATATACGCCACCGTCCCCATCACCGTGCCCGGCGTCGTTTGCTGCGCGAGCGTTGCGGCTTCGGAACCGCTCGCCGTCGCAGGCAGCAACCGCGCCAGCCCGAAATCGAGCACCTTCAAGTAGCCATCGTCACGCACCATGATGTTGTCGGGTTTGATGTCACGGTGTGTGATCCCTGCGGCATGCGCGGCGGCGAGAGCTTTTGCCATCTGCTGGCCAAGCGTCAAAACCGTTTCCAGCGAATTGTCTGCGGCGATCACCTCGCGCAGCGTGCGGCCTGCGACCAGTTCCATCACGATGAAGCGTCCGGCTTCGCATTCGCCGATGTCATGCACGGTGATGATGTTCGGATGACTGAGAGCCGAAGCCGCCTGCGCCTCCTGCTCGAAGCGGCGCACGCGATCGGCATCGGCGGTCAGTTCGGCGGGCAGCAGTTTGATGGCGACTTTACGTTTGAGGCGGGTGTCTTCGGCCAGCCAGACTTCGCCCATCCCGCCCGCGCCGAGTCGGGCGACGATGCGGTAATGCGAGAGATTTGTATGCGCGGATAGTCCCAGATTCTGTCTTCCTCAACTTGATTGCGGCGAATGCCTGATTGCCTTGTGCGGCTCAGGATAGTGCATCTTCCGCAACAGCGCGAGACCAGAGCCGTGGCTGACATGAAATACGGCATCCTTTTTCGGACAGGTCTTTCCGCCTGAGCGCATCCTCATGGCTAACGCGAGGAACCGAAGCAATACAACGCGCCGCGCGTCCGCACGTAAAGACGTCCGCCGCTCAGGGCAGGCGTGGCGCTGATCTCTTCGTTGAGGTCGTTGACGGCGAGAACTTCCCATTCAGCGCCCGCTTTGAGCACGGTCAGCTTGCCTTCCGTATTCGCCAGAAACACTTTGCCGTCCGCCGCGACGGGCGAGGCGTAGTATTCACCGAGCGCGCCGGGGCTGCGGCCTTGTTTCAGCAGCCTGCCGGTCGCGGGATCGAGCGCCGTGATGATGCCGCCGGTCTTCACCATGTAATACACGCCCTGATAGAGCAGCGGCGCAGGGATGTACGGGATGTTTTTCTGAAAACGCCAGCGCACCGCGTCCGCGTTGAGTTGTCCGCGCGCGGCGCCGGGTTGCACGGCTATTGTTCCCCATTCGCCCACGTCAAAGGCACGCACCTTGTCCCATTCTGCAACGACGATGAATTTGTCATCGTTTTCATCAATCCAGCCGAAGTGTTCACTCAACTCTGCGTCGGCGCGAAACTCTTCCAGCGACAATCGCTCATCCTTGTCCCTGTCGTATTTCGCCAGCGTCGAGGCAAAGGTCGGCAGCGACGGCTCATTGCTGCCGAGTGTGGAAATCAGCAGCGTCTCGCCCTGCGCCAGCGGCGTGCCCATCGCGCCAGCGGACGCCACCGGCAGCCACCAGCGCGACGCGCCCGACGCGAGGTCATAAGAATCGAGCCGCGTCGAGCCGAGCACAATCAATTCGCCGCGCGTCGCGTCAGGGCGAAAGATCATCGGCGTTGACCAGCCAATGATCGCGCCCGGTCGTTCGGTCTTCCAACGCAACTTTCCGGTCGCGCGGTCAAGCGCGATGACGAATGAACCTGACTGCTGATCGCAGACCAGCACGACCATGCCCTGCTCGATGATGGGCGAACTTGACATGCCGTAGAAGTTCCTGAAGGGGCCGAGACGGCGCGTCCAACGCAATTGCCCGTCGTTCTTGTACGACACCAGGCCAAAGGCGGGAAAGAAAGCGACGACGCCATGCTCGTCAGCCGCCGGTGTGGGCGACGCCGGATCGTTGGCTTTGTAAGCTTCCTGCACGCGGTCGCGCCGCAATTCTTTTCGCCACATTTCGCGGCCTGTGCGAGCGTCCAGACAGAACGTAATCAAACGTTCGCCTTCGCTGGCCGTGCCGTAAAGCCGGTGGCCCGCGACGACCGGCGACGATTGCCCGTAAGGTACGGTTGTTTTCCACCGCATGTTTTTAGCGGGCGAAAATTCGACAGGATACCCCGCAGACGAATCAACACCTGCCCCGTTGGGGCCGCGAAATCGCGTCCACTGCGCGCCAGCGCGATCAACGATGAGTAGCAAGAGCAGACAGGACGCAACGAAAACGAAGCAGCGGTTTCTCACGAATGTCACGCCTGAGATGGCAATATCGGTTTTTTGCATATAGCCAATTGCTCCTTTCCGGCTTCGTGAACGGGTACGCTGATTGAGCAGGGAGGATTTCGCGGACGACGTCGCTCACCGGCTACCCCAGTAAGGCCTTACGCTTGTAATGCCCGGTGAACGAGCAGCGTATCAACGTACTGAACGAAACGGATGACTTTGCCATCCCGCAGCTTCCAGACGTGCGCGAAGTCGGCTTGAAAGCTCTTGCCCGTAGCCTTGTACGTGCCGCTGTATTTGCCCAGCGCGACGACTGCATCACCGCCATCAATGAATTCAGCGGGCGCGACGGCAAAACCATCCCACTCCGCGCCGAGCCGCATAAACACGCTTTCGAGCACGGCGTTTGGGCCGTGATAAGTTCCGGCGTAGGGGAATCCTTCGGCTTCAGTCCAGGCAATATCCGCGTCCAGAATTCCCAGCACGGCGGGAACGTCACCTTTGGCGAATGCTGCGTATGCGCCTTGAATGATACTGAGATTGCGCATTTGATTTTCCTTTCGTCGTTGTTGGTTTAAAAACTTCCCGGCATTTACATCAAGAATGGTGTGCCGATAGATTTGCTCATCAGCTTACCGCAGGCTGGTTGCGCTACCCAAGCCGTCAGGCTTCAGGATAGGCCGTGTTCAGGTGGAATTGGCGACATCGCCCCTTGCGGCATCACAAGAAGCTGTTCCGCCGGGATGCCGCTGCGGAATTGCCTCAGCAACTCTTCCGGGTCAATCTCGACGCCGATGGGATTGGCGGCGAAGGCTTCACTGAGCATGTATGCTTTGGCCTGCTCGACCGTGCAGGTGTCAACCTGAAACTCCATGCGATTGCCGTCAGGGTCGAGGTAATAAAGCGACAGCGTCATCCCGTGATGAATCCGCCAGTACGGCGTGATGCCCGCCTGCTTCAGCCGCGCGTAGTTTTCAAGCAGGTCGCCCGCATTGTCAAAGGTGTAGGCCACGTGATTGACGCCTGTGTCCGCGCGCGCTCCCGGCGCAACGCCATCGGGCTTGAAGGCGGTCATATTGGCAAACGCGAACCGGTGGTGCTCGTCATCGAAGGTCAGAAAAGCGAAGGCGGGATTCTGATAAACCACCTTCGCCTCGAAGACCTGCTGATACCAGTTGAGCATCTCTTCGTAACGGCGCGTTTGATAAACGACGTGCGCGAGTTTTTTGGGTTTTGCCATGTTGTTTTCTCCTTCAGATTACCTCGATAACGCTATCGGGAACATTCTGTTTCACAGGCGCCTTTGCTCTGGCAGGGGTGGTGAAGAGGTTGCCGATTTCTTTCCAGTAAATCGCCACATCGCCGAGCAACACCGCCATCGCCAGACAAGCCCAGATGATGGCCTGCGCCATCTCGACGCCGAGCAGCTCCCAACCGGTGACGCCGAGAATGAACCGATTCACAATGAAGACGAGCGCGATGGCATAACTGCGTACCATCCACTGGCGATGTTGCGCGATCTTTCTCTGATACGCGAAGAGGAAGGCGAGCGCCGTTGCGCCCATCAGCATTACGGCATTGATCAGCGCCAGAATCGTGAACGTGCGCGGCTGGTCGAGACGCTCTTCGTAGTATTGAAGGTACGCGCCAAGCGGCGAAGCCAGCAGCGCGCCGATGACATACAACCGACCGGCGATGCGATGCAGCTTCACATAGCGTTTGCGCAACCGTTCGGAGAATTGCAGCGGAGCCAGCAAAATCACCACCGCGCCAAACAGCCCGTGCGGCAGCAGCAACCATTTGATTTTCGCGTAATGCTCCCAGATCGGATTCTCAGGTTCGATGAGAAAGCGTTCGTTGTGATAGAGCACATACGCTGTCATTACCGCGATGAGGAAAAAAAACACATGCTTCGCGTTTAATTCTGCTTTCATCATACCCTCTCCTTTGCTTGACTCAATTTCAGTCAGCTATCTGGCCAGGAACTCCAGCGCGATCCGGTTGAACTCCTCGCGCTTTTCCAGCGGGGCGAAGTGTCCCGTGCCGGCGATGAGCGTCAGTTCAGCGCGCGGGATCAGGCTGGCCAGTTCTTTCGTGTGCTCGGTGGAGATGGCTTCGTCGTTGTCGCCGTCGAGAATCAGCGTCGGGATGGTGATGCTGCGTAACTGCTCGGCGGTGAAATTCGGCTCGGTGGCCCACATCTGGCCGATGTTTTTCTGGAACGCCTCCCAGCGCGCCGGGGCGGGCGACAACGCCTGATAATCCCGCGTCGCTTTCTCGAAGTAATCTTTGATCTTCTTGTTCTCGCCGTAATCGGCGCGCAGGCCGGACGGGTTGTAGTTGGCGCCGTAAGCGATCAACTTGTTCAGGCGATCCGGATGTTTGATGGCCAGATCGAGTCCCGTAATGGCGCCGTCGCTCCAGCCCAGGATGTGCGCCTTTCTGACGCCCAGATAATCCATAAGCGCGATGACATCGGAGGCCATGAGCGCGTAGCTGATCTGCTGTTCTGAGAAAGTCGAGCGACCGTGACCGCGACTGTCTACGGCGATCACCTTGTACTTTTTGGACAGGGCGGGAATCTGGTTTTCCCAGGAGCCGGCGCTGCCCAACCCGCCGTGCAGCAGGATGAGCGGCGGGCCATCGCCGTGAATTTCGTAATACATCCGAATGTCGTTGACCGGCGCCAGACCGGTCGCCGGTCTGGCTGTCGCGGTCGGAGTCGTGGCAGGTTGACAGGCCGTCAGCCCCACAGCCGCGATAAAGATGGACAGCAAGAGGAGTGTGCGTAAGCGGATCATGAAAGTTCTTCCTTTGGCGTGAGTGAGAGTTGGCCTCGTTGTCGTTCGGCGCTGGCTGATCGGAGCATGGTCACAGCCGTGTAAACGATGACGACCACGACCAGCCAGCGAATCGCGTCGAGCGAGAGCGACTTCACCGCGAAAGCAGCGAGCAGCACGCCGGGGATGCCGCCGAGCGTCAATCCCAAAGCCGCCCGCTGATTGATGCGTCCTTTATTGAGAAATCTCATGCTGGCGACGACGCCGGCGAATGCGCCTGCGCCAGCCATAATCGGGAACGCCGCGTGTAAATCCATACCGAGCAGGCTGAACAACACCAGGCTCGGCGCGTAATGCCCGATGCCCAGCGTAGCCAGCGCGCCGAAAACGAAATACATCGCCACCGCCACCAACATCCGCGCCGGGGGCAATCCCGTTGCCGCGCCACCCGCCGGAAACAGACCGAAATGGCTCATCAGCAGCGAGGCCGACGCCAGCAGTAGCGCAACGCCCATGCCGGCTTGAATCCAGCGGCGCGGCAGGCGCGAGACGATGCCTGCGCCCATCCAGCCGCCGAGCGCCATCGCCGCCATCGTCAGCGCGAGCAACAGCGGATCCACTTTGACGACGGTCATGAAAATAACCGCCTGCGCCATCACCGGCAGCGTGTGTCCGGCGATCAACGTACCGGGGATGATCTCGTCACGCACGATCCGCAGCAGCTTGAACGCCGTGGTCGTCGTCGCAAACGATCCGATGCCCAGCGTGTCCAGGAAATTCGCGCCGAAGCCAATCGCCAATTGTGTAAGCGATGGCGTACCAGACAAACGGCTTTCATCCGCTGGCGACTCGTTGTCACGTCGCCTGCGCACACTGCGTATCCACCAGAAAATATAAGTCGCACTCAGGATTCCCAGCGCAATCAACAGACCGGTCTTTAATTGTTGATCGAGGCTCATACATTCCCCCTTTACGCGGTTGTGTACCCGCCGTCCATGACGTGAATTCCGCCTGTGCAATATGACGATGCGTCGCTCGCCAGAAACAGCGCGAGTTGCGCGACCTCTTCGCTTGTGCCGTAGCGTTTGAGCGGAACCAGGGCGGCGAGGTCTTCGCGCACGGCGGCGGGATTGTCCGGCGAGAATTGCCTTTCGATGCGATAAATCATCTGGTTGTCAATAAAGCCCGGAGCGATGGCGTTGACGCGAATGTTTGCAGCGGCCAATTCCAGCGCGGCGGATTTGACGAGACCGTTCACGGCGTGTTTGCTGGCGATGTAAGGCGCGCCGCCCGCGAATCCGACGGCGCCCGCGATGGAAGAGGTAACGATCATCGAACCGCCGCCGCGTTGTTTCATCGGCTCGACGCAGTATTTCATGCCGAGCCAGACGCCGATGACGTTTGTCTGCAACACCTGCTCGAAGTCTGGGCGGTTGATGGATTCAACCGGATTGACGACGCCTTCCGTGCCGGCGTTGGCGAACAGAATGTCTACGCCGCCAAACGCCGAGATGGTGGCGGCGACCGACGCGGCAGTCGCTGCTTCATCGGCGGCGTCAGCGACAAAATGCGCCAGACCTTTTTTAACGCCCAGACGGTCGCGGGTTTCTTTCAGCTTGTCAGCCGAGCGTCCGACGAGCATGACGCCGGCTCCTTCCTGCAAAAACAATTTCGCGGTCGCTTCGCCGATGCCGCCGGTGGCGCCGGTGATGATGGCGACTTTGCCGGACAGACGTTTTCTCAGTTCGGATGAATCATTCATACGGTTGCCTCTGTTTGTGATGTGAAAGGGTATCCGTCAGGTCTCAGCCGCGTGTGAGGATAATGTCCCACGTCACGATCAATGAATTCGGCTCCATGTCTTTGACTGCCGGCCCTGCTGTTTGGACTTTGGCGATGAGCGTTGATTGCGCGGCTCCGGCGCTTTGCAACAGGCGGTCTTTGGCGTTCAACGGTTCATTGGGAAAATACATCTGCGTCGTGAGCGCTTCGTGGCGGCCTGTCGCGTAATAGTGAATGTGCGGAGGCCGCGACCAGTCTTCGACGCCGGTGGGGTACGCGCTCGGCTTGATCGTCTTGAAACGAAACCGTCCCTGCGCATCCGTCACCTGTACGCCGTAGCCCTGAAAGTTCGGATCGAGCGGCGCTTTGTTTGTGTCGTTGATGTGCGCGTAACGCCCGTGAACATTGGCCTGCCAGATTTCGAGCTTGACGCCTTCGAGCGGTTTGCCCTGCAAATTCACCACGCGCCCCATCAGGTGAATGATCTGGCCTTGCGCGACGCCGCGACGGCCGCGCAGATGTGTAAGATCGGCGTCGCGGTCGAGCGGTTTGAGCATGGGATAAAACGGGCCTTGCACCTGTTCGCTGGTGCGCGGTCGTGTTTCCTGCGCGAGCAATGGATACAGTTCACCGCAGGCGACAATGCCGCCGAGCGCGGACGACAATTCCAGAAAGCGGCGACGAGAGATTTCAATATTCATACGGATTCCTTTCTTTGGGTTGCAGGTTTGGCGAAACAATCGCTGGCTATTGCCCGCTGCTCATCGCGACGGACGGTTTCGCATCTGTTGTGAAATCCACAAAACACAACAGCATTTCGTCGTAAGTCGGATCGCCCCAGCGCACGGCTTTGGTCGGGTCGGGATTGAATTTGTTTCTGGCCGAGTTATCGAACCAGCCCGTCACAAACAGCGTCGTGCCTTTCGGAAGCGTCAGCGGCTGTTTCAACATGTAACCCGTCTGCCAGGCAAAATCGTAACGCGGCACGTTGAGCAGCATCGCTTTGCGACCGTCGGGATAAACGGCTTCGATCTGCATGGCCGCGCCGCGAAAATGCATGTGCGGCATCAGTGTGATGAGCCTGATGTCGCGCTGCGCCGTCCAGCAGGCGTTGACGCGATGTCGTTCCGCGCCCGGCGGGATTTGCATATACGAGTTATGAACCGATTCTGTCGTGACCAGTCTGGCGGGCGGCTCCTTGGCGAAAATCAGACCAACGCTGGATTGATCGGTCTGCACCGAACCGGCGGCTTTGTTGTAATGCACCTGAAACGTGAGGATTGATCCGGCGGGAATCTTTTTCGCCACGCCCGGCTCCATCACATCGGGATTTCGCCCCGGCGCCCATTCGGTCAGCAGGGTGGAACCGGAGTCGCGTTTGCTGGTGTCGAATTTTGTGCCGCCGCCGCCGTTCGGCAATGAACATCCGTCGTTGTGCACGGGCGCATCGGCTTTGGTGCGACGCAAAAATCCGTCGGAATACCGAATGCTTTCTTTCGCCTGTTGCGTGCGGCGTCGAGTCAATTCTTCCTGACTGAGTTTCGGCGCATCGGCGGGCGCAGGCGGTTGAATGAAGACGATGACGTGATGCACGACTTTGCGATTGCCGGGGCGGGCCTCGATGGCGCGCACGTATTTGTCTTCGGTGAAATTCGTCGGCACGTTGAAGTACTGATATTCGTCCGGCCCGCTGGCTTCGACGGTGTAGGGTTTAGGCAAAGTGAAGACAACATCTGGCTGGCCGATGTTCCAGCCTTCGACAAAACTCGGCGCAGGCGGCAAATCTTTGGGATCGCCTTCGAGCGCGCCGCCTTCGACCCAGGCGACGATCGTGTCAATGTCGGCTTGCGACAATCGGCGTTCGTTTTTGAATTGTCCGAAATGCGGATCGGCATGCCAGGGCGGCATCGTGCGATTGACGACGTGTTCGCGGATTGATTTCGCCCAGGGGCGCGCGTCCTTGTAGCTCAGCGTCGAAAACGGAGCCGCTTCGCCGGGGCGATGACATTCGGCGCAGTTTTTGAAAAAGATCGGGGCGACATCTTTGCTGAAGGTGACGTTTTTCGGCGGCTGCTTAGCCACGCTGGCTTGCGTCGCGCGCAACGCGTAGAACCCGACGACCAGCAGCGCCAGCGCGATGATGGTTATGCGATGTGGTTTCATAAGGCTCCTCCAAATCTGTATCGTGATGTGGTGGTTCAGGGATGCAGGTAAAACACCTTGCTGATGATCTTCCATTCGCCTTCGACTTTGAGCAGCGTGAACTGATCGGTGAACCGATGCCCCGACCAGTTGTAGGCTTCGAGCCGCGCCGTCGCCACCGTGTCGTTAAGATCAATGCTGGAGATCCACGACTGAAGCCCGGTCGCCGGCTCGTTCTGGTCAACCCAGTCAAACAGCATCTGGATCGGCCCGGCGATCAGATCGGGGCCGAGATAGCCGTGGATCGTCGCGTCCGGATGGAAGGCGGGTTTCATGTCGGCGCTTCGGCCTGACTTGCCGCCGTTGATGTATCGCTGAAGGGTGTTGGCTATCGCTTCGTATTCGCTCAAGTTGTTCGTTGTGTCGCTCATAAGCTCTCCTTGTTTGTTCGACTATTCGGGAAGTTCTATAAATTCAGCCGCGCGTGAAAACGATGTCTCAACTGGTAAAACGGAAGAAACTCCGGAATCCCCTCACAGGCAACCGGGAAGTTTGCCGTAGCGCCTGTTGTGTCTGTATGTGATTGACGCCTTCAATTGATAAGGGGGAATCGGCGGGCAAAAGTGTTCACGGCCCGAAAATAATTTTCCGCGAACCTCGCGTTATGGCTGAGACCGTAACCGATGTGCTAATTTATCGAGGCTTTCGTTGCGCCAACCCCACAGTGCGGAAGCGACTATGGAATCCTCGACAACACCGAACATTACCCAATTGCTGGTCGCCTGGAACCGGGGAGATCAGGATGCGCTCGAACGACTGACTCCGCTGGTCTATCGGGAGCTGCGCCGGTTGGCGCACGGCTATCTGGCGGGCGAACGGCAAGGGCACGTGTTGCAAACTACGGCGCTGGTCAACGAGGCGTTCGTGCGGCTTATTGACTGGCGGCAGGTCGAATGGCAAAGTCGCGCCCATTTTTTCGGCGTCTCGGCGACCTTGATGCGCCACATCCTGGTGCAATTCGCCCGCGAACAGCAGGCGGCGAAACGCGGCGGCCAGGCGATGCAGGTTTCGCTGTCCGAAGCCGCAGTTGTCGGCGCGCGGCACAATCCCGATCTGGTGGCGCTGGATGACGCGCTGACTGCGCTTGAAAAGCTCGATCCGCGCCATGCCCGCGTCGTTGAACTGCGTTTCTTCGGCGGGCTGAGCCTGGAGGAAGTCGCCGAAGTGATGAGGATTTCCGTCAGCACGGTGCGCCGCGACTGGCGCACGGCTTGCGCGTGGTTGCATCGCGAACTTTCCCGATGATCGTTGCCTATGACTCCTGAGCGTTATCAGCAGATTACTCGCATTTATAATCAGGCCATCGAACTCGATTCGGGCGAGCGGACGGAGTTTCTCGACCGCGTCTGCGCCGGCGCCGCTGATTTGCGAAATGAAGTCGAGTTGATGATCGCTTCCGACCAGCAGGCCGAAAGCTTCCTTGATCGGCCAGCCATCGAAATCGCCGCGCGACAGATGGCCGGCGAAAACAGCTTTTCATTCGCGGGGCGGCGAATTGGCCGCTATCAGATTCTGTCGCTGCTCGGCGTGGGGGGAATGGGCGAAGTCTGGCTGGCGCGCGACGAACAGCTTGAACGCAACGTCGCGCTCAAGCTCCTGCCCGAACAGTTCACGCGCAGCCAAAACCACGTCCAGCGTTTCGCGCAGGAAGCTCGCGCCGCCTCGGCGCTCAATCATCCCAACATCATCACCATTCACGAAATCGGCGAGGCCGAGGGAACGCATTACATCGTCACCGAATTTGTCGAAGGGCAAACGCTGCGGCAGACGCTGGTTGCGCCGATGCCGCTCGCAGCCGCGCTCGATGTGGCTATTCAGATCGCCGACGCGCTCGTCGCCGCTCACAAGGCCGGGATCGTTCACCGCGACCTCAAGCCGGAGAACGTGATGGTGCGACCTGATGGCTTGGCGAAAGTTCTGGATTTCGGCCTGGCCAAACTGACCGGAATGCGGAATGTGGAAAGCGGAATGCGGAATGATGAGACCGAAACGCTGGTGCAAACTGAACGGAATATTCCGCATTCCGCATTCCGCATTCCGCATTCGACGGATCCGGGAACCGTGATGGGAACAATCAGCTACATGTCGCCGGAGCAATCGCTGGCGCAGAAGGTTGATCAGCGAACTGACATTTTCAGTCTTGGGGTGATGCTCTACGAAATGGTCACCGGCGAGCGGCCATTTCAGGGCGTGAGTAACGCGGCTATCTACGACGCGATTCTGCATAGCGCGCCGGTTCCCGTGACGACTTCGCGGCCTGACCTGCCGCGCGAATTGCAATGGATCATCGAGCGCGCGTTGGAGAAAGATCGGGAATCGCGTTTCCAGACCGCCTCTGAATTCAGAGCCGCTTTGAAGGCGCTCAAACAAGAATCGGATTCAGGCGCTCTCACGTTGGCAAGCGCGATTCCGCAACCGTTGCGCAAACCGGGCAATCGTGGCTGGATTCCCAAAGCCGCCATCATCGCCGGCGTGGCGATTGTCCTGGCCATCGCCGGATATTGGCGCTGGTTCAACGCGAGAAAAACGCCGGCGCCGAGAGTCGCCAACTTCACCCAACTCACCAGAACGCCAGGACAGGAGATTTATCCCAGCCTGTCGCCGGACGGAAAAATGCTGATCTACGCCAGCGATGAAGCGGGCAACTGGGACATTTACCTGCAGCGGGTGAGCGGAGCGACGCCGATCAATTTGACCAGAGACTCTGCGGCAAACGACACGCAACCGGCCTTTTCTCCCGACGGCGAGCAGATCGTTTTTCGTTCGGATCGTGAAGGCGGCGGCATCTTCGTGATGGGCGCGACGGGCGAGAATGTGCGCCGGTTGGTTGATCACGGCCACAATCCGGCGTGGTCGCCGGACGGGCAGGAGGTCGCTTTCTCGAACGGCACTTTTGCCAGGCCGAGCGAGCGCGGCGGTTTTCCCGGCCCGCTCTTCGTCGTGAAGCTTGCTACAGGTGAGATACGGCTGGTGACAGAAAGGGACGCTGTGCAACCGAACTGGTCTCCGCACGGCGACAGAATCGCGTACTGGGGAATTCGGGGCGGTGGACAGCGGGACATCTGGACAGTTGACGCGCGCGGTGGTGAACCGGTATCCGTGACTGACGATCCGGCGTTGGACTGGAATCCGGTCTGGTCGCCAGATGGCCGCTATCTCTATTTTGCTTCCGACCGGGGCGGCAGCATGAATCTGTGGCGCGCGCCGATAGACGAGCGATCAGGAAAGATGCTGGGAGAGCCTGAGCCGATCACGACTCCGGCGACTTACAGCGGGTACATCAGCTTTTCGCGCGACGGTCGGCATCTGGCCTACGCGCAGGTCGCCAATCAGATCAACGTCCAGCAAGTCAGCTTCGATCCAGCCAAAGGGAAGATCGAAGCGAAGCCGGTTTGGATCACGCAGGGTTCCCGCATCGCCACCGACCCGGATTTTTCGCCCGATGGCGCGTGGGTAGCTTTTGGCGCGACAGGGGACAAGCAGGAAGACCTTTTCATCGTCCGCCGTGACGGCGCGGGCTTGCGGCAAATCACCAATGACAAATACAAAGACCGCGCGGCGCGATGGTCGCCTGACGGAAAGCAAATCGTCTTTTTCTCTGATCGCAGCGGGCGCTACGAGTATTGGATGATCAAGCCGGATGGCAGCGGATTGCGGCAATTCAGCCACACATCGGGGCCGGGCGCGCAGGCTCCCGTTTGGTCGCCCGATGGATTGCGTTTGCTTTGCAATCTGCAAACGGGGCCGCCCATCATCGTTGACGCCAACCGGCCCTGGGCACAACAAACGCCACAGTCGTTGCCGGCGGCAAATTTTCCGGCAGAACTGATGATCTGGTCGTGGTCTGCGGATGGGCGGAAGCTGGCCGGGTATAAGGACAGCATCTACAGCTACTCGTTCGACTCAGGCCGATATGAACGCCTCACCGAGTTCGGCGAGCACCCGGTCTGGTTGAACGATAATCAACGCCTGCTCTTTTTCGCTCAGGACAAGTTGTATCTGTTGGATAGCCGGACCAGGAAGTCGCAGGAGATTTTGTCCGTCGCGCCAAATCATTTTCAGTCGCTCGGCGTTTCCCGCGACAATCGCACCGTCTATTTCAGCCTGAAAACGACTGAGGCTGACATCTGGCTGGCTGCTTTGGAAGCTGGACAATAGTCCGTCAACATCCGAGAGGGAGCGTATGGTTTTACTGAAAATTTCATACCGGTTGCGCGCGCATCACGTGGCCGAATACGACCGCACATTCGCCGAGCGCACGCTGCCGTTGATCCGCGAGCACGGCTTCCGATTCTGGGGCATCTGGCGCAGCGTCGTTGGCGAGGCTCAGGAATATCTGGAATTGTGGGAGTTCGATTCGATCTCGGAGTTTGACGAGAAATGGCGTAAGCTTGCGTCCGATCCGCGATTGCAGGATATATTCAAAATCACCGGGCCGATGGTCGAGGACGAAAAGTTGACGTTGTTCGAACCGTCGCTGCCCGGCGAAAAAATTATCTCGATGAAGCAATAGTGAATTACGTCGCAGTCTTCGTTGAAAAGCCGAAGGCTGAAAACACAAACCAATCAACAACTGAGAGGAAAACAAATGAAAAGCATAACCGTTGCCAAAATTTCGATGATGATCGCTTTAGTTCTGGGATTGACTGCGGTCTCGCTGGCGCAGGGCAAGACCGCTGAAAAGGCGAAACCCGCCACCGCCAAGTCCGCTGACAAGGCTAAGCATGCGCCGAAAGCGGCGGTGGAATTGCTGGATCTGAACACCTGCACGAGAGAGCAGTTAGTCGCTTTGCCAGGCGTGGGTGACGCTTACGCCGACAAGATCATTGCGGGCCGTCCTTACAAGGCGAAGAACGAACTGGTCAGCAAGAAGATCGTTACCGCAGCCGCATACAAGAAGTTTTCAGCGAAGGTGATCGCCAAGCAGAAATAACCGCTTCGGCGAAAGTCCAGCTCAAATGCGAACAGGCCAACCGTCAATGGTTGGCCTGTTCGTTTTAGCGAGCGATGAATTCAACGGTTTGCCGTTCGCTGTTATTGCGAATCGGGCCTGCGCGAAGGCATTGATCGTTCCGGCGAGCGCTCAGCCGGACGTGACGGAGCGCTTTCGCGCGCGGGAGGTGGCGATGACGGACGCTCGACGTGGCGCGGTGGCGGAGGAGCGCTTTCACGCGGAGGCGATGACGGACGTTCGACATGGCGCGGCGGTGAGCTATCGCGCGATGGCGAAGGATCGGCGCGTCGAATCTCGCGCGGCGGGGCTGATTCGCGCCGCTCCGGTTGTGGGCGCGGAGGATCATAGCGTCGAGGCGCTTCCCCATTTCTCTTTTCACCACGGGAAGGCGATTCGTCGCGCGATGGCCTGGCGTTCTCATTGCTGCGCTCAGGCATACTGCGATCACGATCCGTCGAACGCCAGATTGGCGCCGTAGATCGCTCGACCGGCTTGTAATCGGGCGTGCGTGACGGACGTTCGATCTGTCCGTTTGAGATGCGCGTGGGAGACGACGCATTCGAATCGCCGCTTCGTCTCGGCGCCGCTACGCCTTCCAACCGGCCTGAGGGCGAACGCGCCGCGCCGCCCGCGTCAATCGCAGTCCGGCGCATCACGACGGGCGCTTCGATCCTGCGCACGATTTCGCTGCGTGAGACTGTGTCGTTGCGCGTCGGCGTGATCGCCCGCATCGGTTTCAGGTCGTCAGTTCGCACGAAAGCCGGCGCCGCATCGTCTCTGGCTCCGCGCGAAGGCGCAGTGACGATGCCGCGTGGCGGCGCTGGCGCGTTCAAAACGTCCTGCGATACCAGAACGCGGCCACTGGTGAATCTGCCTGCGTCCATCCCGCTCACGCCACCAGGCGAGTTGTAATTTCCGAGCGAGTCAATCGTGCGAGGCGAGCCTCCGGCGATTGTTCCCGGACCGTAATGCCGGTCGCGCGGTGAGAGCGGGCACCATCCCAGGTATCCGTAGCGGCCATCGCGGAAGCCGTCCCAGTAGCCGTCATAATATCCATCGCGGTAGCCGCGACTGTAACGCCCGCCCCATCCGAAGAAGGCGACCAGATGCGGGCGCCAGCCCCAATCGAAGCTTAAGTTCACGCGAGGCGTCCAGCACCATCGGTTGCGGTAATAAGCCCATCGCCCGTAATGGTACGGCGCCCAGCCCCACGGCTCATACGAAATCCACGTCCAGCCGTAGGCCGGATACCATCGCCAGTAACCCTGACGATACGGCGCCCAGCCGGAAGCGACTCCGCGCGGCGACCAGACCCAGCCGTAATCCGGCGTGTCGTACCACTCGCCATAAGTGTCCAGATCGTAAACGCCGGGAATCGCCACAGGCACGTAACGCGCGCTGCGATACGAATCGGCGCGGGCGAACAGGTCGTCATCGCGGCGGTCGTTCCACCGATCCCAATTGTCTTTATCTTCGAGCCTGGTGATCTGGTAATTATCGTCGTGGCCTTCAACGATGATTCGACGGCCTTTTTTGACAACCACCGCGCCGATCTCCTGGCTGTAAACTTCGGCCTGTCCCTGCCGGACGATGACTTCGGTCGAACCGTCGTCGCGCACGTTGATGCGGTAAATGCCTTCTTTGGCGAAAGTCACGGCGACAGTCGGCGTGTCAACTTCAAAGTAGACCGGATCGTTGGCGCCGAGGTCGTTCGCGTCAACGACGTCGAACTGGCGTTTGTCCAGGCTATCAACGCGGAAATATGCCACGCCGATGGGTAGCGCCATCTGAACCGTGCCGGTGTTGAATTGAGTGAATCGCAGGTTGGTGTCGCGGTCAATGCGGACGATGTTGCGCCCGCTGAGCTGGATTTCGGCTCTGCCATCCGGGCCGCTGTAAAGCTGATCGCTTTCGTCGAGCGGCAGATTGAGCGTCGCGTCGAACCAATCTTTCTTTGAATCGTTGGCTCGCTGATAACTGACTTCGCCTTCGATCAGGCTGATGCGAGCGACGCGAAAGGTGCGGCCATCGGCCAGCGCCAGCGCCGAGAGCGCGAGCAGGAACAAGGTTACCGTCGCTATTCGTTTGGCGCGGCGGGTGAGAGCGCCGGGAGCTTGTGCAAAGATCGTCATATTTACCTCCGCGCAGTTTCAGGCTCTTTGCTTTGGCCCGAAGTGATTATTTCTGACGTTGTCGGCAAGATAAAACTTCAGGGGACTGGTATGAGTTTGGAGCAACCATTGTGCCCATTTCACGCAATCAATCTTGAACTCAACGCGATTGATTCTCAGGGACTTTGCCTGCTATGCCGGTTATCGCGAGCGCAATTCTACACGATATGGCATGCGGCTCATACAAAATCGTGTGAGGTCGGAGCGTTGTCTTGACTAAAGCCTCAGTGGTGTCAACAATGCGGCCGTTCGCGTTTCAACCACTGTTCCAATCAACCGACAATTCGTCAAAAACTTTTGGTGAAGCTTATGAAGACCGACCGTCGTGATTTTCTCAAAGTTTCGGCTGCCGCCGCGCTGTTCCCAGTTCCCATCATCGGCGCTCAATCGAAAGACAAAAAATACCGCACCGCGCTTGTCGGTTGCGGCTGGTGGGGGATGAACATTCTGAACGAGGCGATGGCCGCGCGCGAATCAACTGTCGTCGCAATGTGCGACGTTGACGAGAATCAGTTGAACCCGGCTGCGGCCAAAGTCGAAAGTCTCTCCGGCGACCAGCCGAAGAAATACAAGGACTACCGCGAGATGCTTCAGAAAGAGAAGCCGGAGATTGTGATTGTCGGGACGCCTGACCACTGGCACGCGCTCTGTATGATCGCAGCCGTCAATGCGGGCGCTCACGTTTACGTCGAAAAGCCAATCGGCCACACTGTCCGCGAAGGCCGCGCTATGGTCAACGCCGCCCGCGCCGCCAATCGCGTTGTGCAGGTCGGCACTCACCGCCGCGTCTCGCCTCATAACATTTCGGGCCGCGAATTCATCAGGTCGGGCAAGCTGGGCAAGATCGGCATGGTTCGCGCCTTCGTGCATTACGGCGGCGGCGCTGAAAAGCCGGAAGCGAACACCGAACCGCCGAAAGGTCTGGATTGGGATATGTGGTGCGGCCCTGCGCCGCTCAGGCCCTTCAACAAGAAGATTCACACGCGCGGTTTCCGCAATTTCCTCGATTACGCCAACGGCACGCTCGGGGATTGGGGCATTCACTGGCTGGATCAGATTCTGTGGGTGACGGACGAGAAATACCCGAAGCGGATTTTTTCAACCGGAGGCCGCCCGATAGTCGGCCCAGTCGTGAACACGAAAGAGGCTCAAACGACCGACGCGCCCGATCATCAGGTGGCCGTTTACGAATTCGATCAGTTCACGGTCAGTTGGGAGCACCGGCGCTTCGCAGGCAACAACGCCGAAAAGACGCATCCGCAACAGGCCGTCGGTTGTTACTTCTACGGCACGAACGGGACGTTTCACATGGGCTGGGTTGACGGCTGGACTTTTTATCCTACGAACGCGAAAGACCCGGTGATCCACGAAGACGCGAAGCTCAATCAACCCGATTCGCAAAACATCAAAGAGAATTGGGCTGACTTCCTTGACGCAATCAAGACCGGACGCAAACCCATCAGCGACATCGAACAGGTTCACTACTCGACCAACGTCGCGCTACTTGGAATGCTCTCGCTCAAGCTGGGCCGCAGCCTTCAGTGGGATGGCGCGAAAGAGCAGGTCGTCGGCGACGCTGAAGCCAACAGACACCTGAGCCGTAAATATCGCGGGGCCTGGGAGTATCCGAAGGCCTGAGTTTGCGAAGCGGCGCCTGATAAAAGGAATGCGCCCGGCCAAATTCGGCAGCGGGCGCATTCCGGGCTGAGGCGCTCTTGAATATTCCTTCCTTAAATCCTCTCGCCTCTCTCAGATCTAATAGCGCGGCGGTCTCATTCAGTTATTTTCTCATTAGGTCTTCCAGCGCGTGTGATAGCGGCGCTTGCCTGTTCGGAACACGTTTCTCAAATCATTCGAGGGCAGGACACGAGCAATTCAGGGGCAAGGCACTGCTCGGCGTCTACCTTAATATGTCCAAACACGGAGAAACATTTCATAGCGCAGCAAAATTTTTCTCTGAATTAAGAAACTACGAGAGCCATTGGGAGTGAAAAGCGCCAGATTCGAGGCCGCGACATTTACCATTTCGCGGGCGCCGCTTATAATTCGCGGCGTCTCCAACCTGATGGTATAAACACTCGTTCTCGCTCAGTGATGCGGGATCAATCACTGACGCGGTCGTAAAACTCGACGGCGGAATCAAGCTGAACGGTAAACCATAGGAAATATCTCTCCCCCGTATTGTCCTTATGAGTGAGAGCCATCTGACCGCCGAGTCCTTCGAATTATTCCTGAGTTGGCTGAGCGCGGATCGCGAGCAAGCCGGACTGGAGCACGAGGCCATTCGCCGCCGCCTGATCGCTTTTTTCGACTGCCGCAAATGCGCCGCCTCCGAAGACCTCGCTGACGAAACCATCAACCGCGTCATTCGACAAATCCATTCGCTGACAGCCACGTTTGACGGCGAACCGGCGCGTTATTTCTATACCATCGCTCACTACGTTTATCTCGAATATCTGAAGAAGCAAGTCAAACGGGACGGCGGGCCTGTGCCTGAAACTCTGGCCGCAGCCGGAGAAGAAAAGGAAAAAGAGGTGAAGTTCGATTGTCTGGACCGGTGCCTGCAAAAACTTGCGCCGGAGGATCGTGAACTGGTCATTCAGTACTACCAGGAAGACAAGCAGGCGAAGATAGATCGCCGGAAAGCGCTGGCCGAAAAGTTCGGTTATTCGCCCAACGCGCTGCGGATCAGGATGCACCGGCTGCGGGCGGAACTTTATGGCTGTGTCCTGGATTGTTTAGGTCGCCAGGACAAAAGATGAAACGTTTCGAGCCTCGGCGCGATATAGAGTGAGGGCAAAGCCATCCCCCATAGGCCAGACTCGTTCCTCAGAGGGGAGATTCGTTATGACAATGCACACAGAAGAAGAGAATCTGATCAGACTATATCTGCTCGGCCAGGCGAATGAAGAAGAACAACGGCGGGTCGAGGAGCGACTGCTCCGCGACAATGAATACGTCGAGCTGCTGCGGATGATCGAAGATGAATTGATTGACGATTACGCGCGCGGCGCATTGCCGGCGCTCGAACTCAGGCTGTTTGAGCGCCAATTCCTGGCCACGCCGAAACGATTGAATAAACTCGCCGCCGCAAAAGCGCTGGTCGAATATGCCAAATCCGATTCGGATCGAGTTGAAAGCATCGAAAGCGAAGCTGTCGGAGCAGGAAGATGGTTCCGCGCGCTGTTTTTTCCGCGCTGGAAGATCGCCATATTCGCCGCGTTGATTGTGGGTTTGGGCTTAGCAGGGTGGCGCATCTGTTCCCCGAAATCGAAGATTGACGGCGCTTTGACCAACATCAACAGCGCGTGGCTTAAACAGCGTCCCGTTGAAGCGCGGGTGGCTGGCGACTTCCCGTATCTGCCGTACAAGCCGACTCGCGGCCAGAAAGATTCCACTTCAGCCAATCACGATCAATTGCTGGCGGCCAAAGCGGAATTGACGCGAGAGGTCACGGCAAAGCCGACCGCTCAGGCCGTTCAGGCGCGTCAGGCTCTGGGCAGGCTTTTCCTGCTCGAATCCGATTACGACGAGGCGGAGAGGTATCTCGAATCCGCGCTGAAAGAATCACCGCGAAACGTTTCAATTCTCGTTGATCTGGCGGCGCTCTATTACGAGCGCGGATCGAGGGAGCAGTCCTTAACATTGCTCACTCGGGCCGCTGATCATTGCAAAAACGCGCTGGCGATAGAGCCGTCGAATCCAGAGGCCAGATTCAATCTGGCCTTGTGCCACGAGCAGATGATGCTGGTGGAGGAAGCCCAATCCGACTGGGAAAACTATTTGAAAATTGACTCGTCGTCGCCCTGGGCGGATGAAGCCAGGGCGCGGTTACAAAAGCTTCGGCTGAGGTCAGAGGCTGTTCCACCTTCGACGCTGTTCGATGAGTTGCTGGCTATCGCCGCCGCCAACGATGAAAACAGGCTCCGCGCGTTGCTGGCAAGCCGTTTTGATGAAGCGTCGGGAGAGGCGGTCAGTGGCCGCTTCGTAGATGAGTTTCTGGCCGCGAGGGCGGCGGGCGATGAAATCGCCGCCGAAAAGCGCCGTGCGGTTCTCAAACGTATTGCCGATTTTGCCAGAGACGCGAAGGGCGAAAATTATCCGGCTGACTTGCTGGGCTTCGCCGAAAACGCGGAGCCAGGCGTGGTCAAGCGGATGCAGGAGATTCGCGCGAGGCTGCGGCAAGCGGAAGAGAGCCATGTGCAAGGGCAATACGAACAGTCTTTGTCGCTTTACGCCGCCGCCAGCCAGTCGGCGCGACAGATCGGAGACGTTTGCGACAGAGAGGAGGCTGAGTATGGATTGGCGAGGGCGCACATCCCTGGGGCTGAAACTCGCGATCGGTTGAAGATGCGCGAGCGTCTGGTCGCCGAAACATCTCGCCATCGCCACCGGCGATTGCAGGCCAGAGCCTTGCTGGCGCTCGCCAACGCCTACGGATCAGCGCAGCGATTTTCGGCGAATTTGAGCGCCAGCCTGAAGGCGTATGAAATTGCTCAGTCTGTGGATGACACGGACACGACCGTCAACGCCCTGCGGTTCGCCGGGAATGCATATCTGCTGATGGGAGAGGATGACCTGGCTCTCCAAAACACATTCGCCGCAGTCCGGTTGATCCAGGACCGCGCCGCGTCCACCTTCCGGGTCTGTCAGGCTTATTACCAGGTAGCTGACACCCTCTCTGTGGTAGGACGATACCAACCCGCGCTCGATTATCAACTCGAAGCTTTGAGCTATTGCGAACGTCTTCCGCGCAAGGACTTTGCCGCCTTGCTTCAGGGGAGAATCGGCTTTCACTATCTGATGACTGGCCAGGACGAAAAGGCCGCCCGCTTCCTGCGCGAGGCGATTACCGGATCCGAAAAATACGAAGACAAGATTGGGCGCAACGTCATGCTGATGGATATGCAAACCTTGCTGGGACAGGCGCTGTTGAAACAGAACCGCCTGGAAGAAGCGGTGTCGGCTTACCGCAAGGCGATGAAAACGATCGAGTCCGCCAGCGGCTACAGTTATCAATCGGCAGTTATTCACTCCGGAGTCGCTACGGCGTTGCTGAAACTGGGCCGCGCCGAAGAGGCCGAGTCGGAATTGCAAGCCGGCATCAGATTGATTGAACAGGCCAGAGAGAACATCAACGACCTCTCCGCGCGGAGCCTATATTCCGGCAGCAAGCTGAGCGTTTATCGAACGATGATTGGCTTTCAGTGGTTTGCCAGAAAATCCGTGGAAAGAGCGTTTGATTACGCGGAAATCTGCCGCAACCGCGAGCTGCTCGACGCCATCTCCGGGGCTGACGAATTCAAATGGAGACCGAGCCGTGCGGTGCTTGAATATTCGTCTTCGGCGCCGCCGTTGACGCTCCAGCAGGTTCAACGCGCGATGCCGCGCAATGCGCAACTCGTCGAGTATGCGGTGACTGAAGGTAATCTCCTGATCTGGACGGTGACTGCGGATAAGGTCAAGCAGGCGCAGGTAGGGATCAGTCAGGAGGAGTTACGGCGGCGGGTGAGCGAATATCTGCAGGAGTTGACCTCAGAAGGCGAAGTTGCGGCGTTGAACGCGAAGGCTGCGGGGCTGTATCGAATTCTGATCGAGCCGATTTTAAACGACCTCGATGCCGGACGAGCGGTGGTGATTGTGCCCGATGATATTCTCGGCGCGCTTTGCTTTCCCGCGCTGGTTTCGCCCGCTTCGCAACGCTATTTGATCGAGGATTTCACGCTGATGACCAGTCCCAGCGCCAGCGTTCTGGCGAGGACGATTGAGAACGGGCGAGCGAAGCCCGGTGGTAAAACGCCGTCGCTGCTAGGCCTCAGCCATCCGGAGTTTGATTACCGGCTGCATCCATCGCTCAAGCCTTTGCCCGAAACGGAGCGTGAGATCGAAAGCGCGATGTCGCTATACCCGGTCAGGCTGCATTTGAGCCGTGGGCGCGCAACCAAGCGGTTGCTGCTGCCGAGAATCGGCGTCTTCGAGATCGCGCATCTGGCCACGCACAGTTTGATCAACGAGCGCAACCCGCTGCTTTCAAGCATTGTGCTCTCAGTCGGCGCGCCGGAAGACATGAAACCGGAGAGTTCAGGCGACGAAAACCTGCGGGCCTACGAGATTTTCGGCATCAAGGCCCCGCGCACAAGACTTGTCATCCTTTCCAGTTGCCGCTCAGGAGTCAATGCCGGCCTGGGGCGAGGCGGGTTCGGCGGATTGGCGCAGGCATTTTTCAGCGCAGGCGTTCCGGCAGTCCTCGCCAGCCTGTGGGAAGTTGATGATGAAAGCGCCGCCGAGTTGATGAAGAGTTTTCATTATTCTTACCGCGTCGAGCGGCGGACTTTCGGCGACGCGCTGCGCCAGGCGCAGTTGAAAATGATCAGGTCGGCGAAAAAGGAATGGCGCCATCCGCTTCACTGGGCGGCGTTCAGTCTTTCCGGTAACGGACTGATGGCATGATGCTTTGAGCCGATTGCGCGCAATCTGAAACCAACCCCTTCGGGACGGAAGAGAGGAGAAAAAGGTGGGAAAGATAAATATCAAATTCAGCGATCTCTGCGCCTTCTTTACCAGCAAGCTGCGCCAACACAAATTGATGGTCGGGCTGATTCATAACAACAGTTCCGACCCGGCGGAAGTTCACCAACCGCACATCACTATCAGCGAACGTGGGGGAGCTATCGTCAAGGAATACAAAGGAGTCGCCGAAGTCAGCGGAGACATCTTTTTCGATGTCTTTCCCAAATCCGATCCGCTCAGAAAATACAACGGTCCCAGAAAGGGGAAACTCCCGTTCAATGACATCCTCGACATCGAAACGCGGCTGCATCCCGGACAGAACCTGAGAGTCAAGCCGAAGGAATGCCATGCGCGGCTCTATTTCCGTCATGGCGAATTGTATGCGCAGGGGATTGTTGCCAACGCGGCGATCTTTGATCTGAAAACCGGCGCGGAGAGAAAAGATTTCGGCGTCAGGAATTATGCGGACAACGCCGGAATCGAAGTGAATGTGCCGTCCAACGGCTATGCGGTTCTCTATTTCGCCGAAAGCGGCGGCGGTTTCGTCTTCAGTGCGAATAAAGATTACGAAGTGAAGATCACCAATGCCGCTCAGGCGATTGATCCCAAACATTTTCAGTATTATTACGAAATCGTGAAGAATCCGAAGATCACAAAGCTCTACCCCGACACCAGATCAGACGACGGCTCGTTCACCGCCGGAGGGCCTTTTTGCATGGTGGGCGGTTTTGAAAAGGCCGATTACACAGCGCCAACGGAGCATTTCGGTTGGTGATTTGCGATTTCAATCAGGCTTGATGCGGCGGCTGCCTCTCAATCTATCTTCACTCTCGCCGCATCCAGCCGCATCAAGGTCGCCGCGCTTTTTGCCACCAGCGCGCCGTCCTCGGTTGTCATTGACACTTCGGCGTAAGCCAGCGTCTTGCCCAGATGGATGATCCGGGCCTCGCAGTAAATGTCCTGATCTTTAACCGCTTTCAGAAAATTGATGCGTTGTTCGACGGTCGTGGCAATTTGATCGGGCAGGATCAATGTCATCAGCGCGTGCGCCGCCGCCGAATCAGCCAGACTGTAAATCGCGCCCCCGTGAATTGTGAACGGCTGGAGGAATTCGGGGCGAAACGCGATCTTCATCTTCACCCAGCCTTCGCCAGCGTCCAGCAACTCAATACCCATGAATTTCAAAAAAGGATTGTTTGACGACATCGGATGCAGCGTCTCGAATAACTTGCTCGGCATGTTTTCGCGGGTCACTCTCTTTCGTGTTTGATTGATGGTTTGGCGCCGCATCCTATCCCAGAACAGAGGCGCGGGCCAATCCAGGACGCGATCTGGCATCCAATCGCGCCCATCAATATCCCGGCGAAAACGTCCACCGCGTAATGGTACCGCCCGTACACAGTCGCCACACAAATGCTGATCACAATCGGCGTAAGCCAATATCCAATTCGCCGCGCGAAACGCCAGGCCGAGATCAACACGACCACCGAACCCGCCACGTGCGCGCTCGGAAACGCGCCGCCGTGAACCCGCCCGTGCTTCTCGATCAGATTGATGAACGCTGTGAACGGCCCGCCGGCCAGTTCTACCTGCTGCAAATGGCGCAGCGTGTGGTGTGGGCTTTCGATTGGGAAGAGAACGAAAACAACATAGCAGAGGTAATACGCCGCGCAGGTCGAAGCGATGAACACAGCGAATTCCTCACGCCGGTTGCGAATCCACAAATACGCGCCGAGTCCGATAGTCAGCAGAAAATAGCTCGTGTAGACAAGCTGCATGTATTCGTTCAGCCAGTAATTGCTGAACTGCTCGATCCAGACCGTCGGATGCGCGCCGAACATCGCGTAATCGGCTTTGATCAAATATTCGTCAAACCAGCCGGGGAAGATGGCGTGGACGATCAGCCCAATCTCTTCAAAGAAAAACAGAAAGAGCAGCGTCGGATACCAGTGGCTGAGAAAGCTGAGGACTTTTACTTTTTTCGCGCGCGCATGCGCCAGGCCGAAGATCATCACGGTCAGGCCCAGATGAATCGGCAAGAGCGTCGCCCATAGCGGGATGTTCCGGCGGCAGATGACGATCAGCGCAGTTGAGTAAATGAGGTACGCGAGCGTGAGCCGGTCTGCGGCGTTGATCGTCGCAATCGCGTCAGCCAGCAGCTTTGTTGATCGCGGATGCGAAAGAACGCATGGCGCCGCCAGAGCATCTCGATCAAACTCGACCATAAATTCTCTCCTGTAAATTCCGCCTCCTGCCTCCGGCGAAATCTTCAATCATCCAGCCTCTGTTTTCCGCGATCCTGCGCAAACGCGCGTCAGCATTGGCCGCCACCGGACTGCCCACCATCGCCAGCACGTGGCGATCTGCGAAACTGTCTGCGTAAGCGAATGACCGTTTCAGGTCGAAGCCCGTAGCGCGATTAATCGTCCTCAGGCATTCGACCTTCACCTCACCAAACGGATGCGCGCCCGCGATTCGTCCCGTGAAGCGTTTGTTTTCGACCTCAAGTTCCGAGCCAACACGCGCGTAAACGCCAAGATGTTCGGCCAGCGGTTCCAGCAGCAGGTCAAGCGTGCCCGAAAGTAGAATCACGAAATGGCCCGCGCTCTGATGCCAGCGCAGCCGGTTGATGGCTTCTGACGAAAGACGCGGCTCGATTTCGTTCTCGAAACATTCTCGCGCCAGACGCCGAACGCGTGCGGCGTCTTTGCCGCGCAGGTAAGTTTTTACCGCCTTCAATCGCGGGCGACCCAGGAAGGCGGCTTTTGCCAACGAGCCGATCCAGTTGATCATCTCTCGCCAGCCCAATTCGCCGCGCCGCCAGAGAAATCTGATGAAGATTCGTTCGAGCGTCGTGTCAGTGATGAGTGTGCCGTCAACGTCGAAGATTGCGGCGATCCGTTGGTCGTTCATTTCTCAAAATCGTTTTGGCCGGATTTTAAAGCTACCAAAGTTTCGGCAGCGCCAGGTCTTCGCGGAAAAATCTGAGGCCTTCGATGATCACAGGGACTCCGCGCGCCACGCAGAAAACGACGGTGGAGACGGCCAGCGCAATCGCGCCGATGCGCACGCCGCTCATCAAAACAGCAGCCTGGCCTGTAATCAGCGCCTGCCATTCTGGAACGTTCGCAAGCGTCAGCCACAGACCGAGCGCGAAGAACGCCGCGCATTTGATCACGCCGTAAGCGGCGCGGCTGGCGCGCGAACCCACCAGCAATTTGCCCCACCACGTTCGCATCATCGTCTTTTCGCCGAAGGCGGTCTGGCCCTGCGCCAGCGCGATGGCGCGCAGAAAGTCGGTGAACCCGCCTCGCGCGATGACGATCACCGGAATCCAGAACGTGACCAGCCCCGCCGAGGCGAAATAAATCCAGAAGACGCTCTCGACAATTCGATCCGCCGCAATGTCGAAAGCCGCCCCGGCGTCGCTCGCGCAGTCTTCGCGCCGCGCGATGTAACCGTCAACCGCGTCGAGCGCGAGTGCGACAACCAGTAAAATCAAGCCGGCTGCGCTCGCATACGAACCGGCGCGGAATAGCGCGATTGAGACGAAAGCCAGACAGACGCGGATTAACGTGATCAGATTCGGCGACATAAGGCCTCCTTAAATTGTTTGCGCGCTCTTCGTTTTTCAATCGGCGTGCCTGCGCCGCCTGTTTGCGAAAATCTCTGGCAGCGTTGCGTTTAGTCTTTCCGGGTTGATTAATGGCGACGCCGGGCGGATCATTTGGCGCCGGATTTTTCCGACGGCTGGTATTTTTCTTTTGAAATGTTTTGTCCGGCGGGACGGTTCCGTCGTATTGAGGTGTATGCCAAAAAAGCTACGCAAACAGCATAAAGAGTCCATCGGGTTTCTGGTCGGCGCGACGATACTGTCCATCGTGGTTTCATACGCGCCGTTTGGGTTTGTGGTGGTCTATCCGCTGCGCCTGTTCGTGACTTTCATTCACGAAGGCGGACACGCGCTCGCGGCGTTGCTGACGTTCGGGGAGGTACAGAAGCTGATCATTTACGCCAACGCCAGCGGCGAGACATACACCGTCGGAGGCCTGTCGCTGTTGATCGCCAGCGCGGGTTATCTGGCCAGCACTGCTTACGGAGCCGGTCTGCTGATGCTGCTTCACGACGGCGGCAGGGCGAAAGCCGTGCTGACTGTCACCGCCGCGTTGATTCTGGCTCTGACTGGTTTTTTCGCCGCCGACAGGTTCAGCCTTTTCATCGGCATCGTGCTCACCGGCTTGTTGATCTGGGTTGCAATCGCATGGAGCGCGCGCTGGGCGCATTTCTTCCTGAGCTTCCTTGCAGTGCAATGCTGTTTGAACGCGTTTTATGATTTGAAGACGTTGTTCCTGATTTCGGCGACGACCAACCTTCACAGCGACGCGGTCAATATGCAGGAGGCGACGATGATCCCCGCGACCATCTGGGCGTTGTTCTGGATAGTTCTTTCGGCCATGGCCCTGATAATGGCGCTCAAGATTTACGCTCAACATCTGGGGTTAATTTCCACGCCGGGCAAAGTGAGCCGCGTGGATTAGCCTGCGCCTGCCGCCTATGACGGCTTTCTCACGCCGCCGCACGTGTAGTAATATTTGGAACCTGCTCGATAGTCCGTCGTTTCAAAAAGGCGATTAACTACCCTGAAGACCCTCAAACGTTTGACCCAAGGAAGGAGTTTGAAAGAGTTATGAAGAGGAAGAATTCTTCCCGCCGCGCGCAGGCGGGCTTCTCGCTTATCGAATTGCTGATCGTGGTTGCGATCGTCGGGATTCTGGCCGCCGTGGCTGTGCCTAAATTGCTCAAGAATCTGGAAACCGGTCGTGAATCCGCCGCGATTCAGACCCTCAGAACGGTTCACAACAACCAGGCTCAATACAACGCGACAAAGGGCAGGTTCGGCACGCTGAAAGAACTCAGCGAAGCGGGCTACATTGATTCAAATTACGCCGGCGGCGGCGCGGTGAGTGGCTATATTTATAATTCCTCGGCGGAAACCACTCAGGATCAATATTGCGTCCAGGCGACTCGACAAGCCGCGTCCACCGCTTCGAGAGATTTCAACGTGATCGAAGATGGCACCATCCGCTGGGTTGAAACGAAAACGCCCAGCCCGGTCGCCCACGGTGAAGGCACACCGCTTTCGGGCGTTGGCTCAGGCCCCGCCGCCCCCGCTGCGGGAACAGGCGCTCAACCTCCTGCAAAGTGACCGAGCTTTTATCACTCACTCTCGCCGAAAATCAGGCAGGCCGCGCTACCGAAGAACGTAAGCCGTTGGCGCGCCTGCCTGAAATCATTCACTCCCAAATCCACATTACATCGCCAGCCGTGACGCCTGATCAGTAATCTGCTTGACGTTTAAACAGCTTCACTCTGTGCTACTCTCTCACCGGCATGGAGGCAGCGCAAAGTTTACAACTCGACATTCTCGCAATCGCCGCGCACCCGGACGATGTCGAACTCTCCGTCGGTGGGACGCTCATCAAGCTTGGGCGGCTGGGCTACAAGACCGGCGTGCTCGATTTGACTCGCGGCGAAGCGGGCACACGCGGAACGCCTGAGATTCGCGCTGCGGAAGCGGAACGCGCGGCGGAATTGCTTGGCTTGTCCGTCCGCGAAAATCTCGATCTGGGCGACGCTCGCATCTGGGCAAATGAAGAATCGCGCGTGAAGCTGGTTCGAGTGTTGCGGCGGCTGCGGCCTCGCCTCGTTTTCACTCAATTCTGGGAAGACCCGCACCCAGACCACGCGCATACCTCGCAACTCGTGCGCGAAGCCTGCCACGTCTCCGGTCTGGCGAAATACGACAGGGAAGCGGGACAGGAGCGATGGCGGCCTTCGTGCATCGCGTACTTTCTTTTCCCGCGCACAGTCGCGCCGAGCTTCATCGTTGACATCAGCGAAACTTCCCAGCCGAAGTGGGAAGCGATCCGCGCGCACGCCTCGCAATTTTTCAACCCGCAAGCCACGGAGCCGCAATCGCGCGTCAGCACGCAGGCGTTCCTGCGGGAGATAGAATCGCGCGACCGATACTTCGGCGCGATGATCGGCGTCGAAAACGGCGAAGCGTTCTTCGTACGCGAAGCGTTGAACGTCGAAGACCCCGTCGCGCTATTGACCAGACGAATGAATATGTACTCTTGAAGGAGCGGGGAGTAGAGAGTGGGGAATCAGTCCTGTTCCCCATTCCCCACTCCCTACTCCCCACTCCCTACTCTTTATGAACATCGGCATCACAGTCTTCCCCACCTACGGCGGCAGCGGAATTGTCGGCTCCGAATTGGGGCGCGAACTGGCCGAACGCGGCCACAATGTCCATTTCATCAGCTACGCGCTGCCGACGCGGCTGTGCAGGCTGGACGAGCGGATGCGATTCCATCAGGTTGATCTGTTCGATTATCCGCTGTTTGAATTTCCGCCTTACGATCTGGCGCTGGCGTCGAAGATCGTCGAGGTCGCCGGGAATGAAAAGCTGGACGTGCTGCACATGCATTACGCGATCCCGCACGCGACCGCCGGATTTCTGGCGCGCGAGATGTACAAATCAACGCGCTACCTGCCGTTCGTCACGACGCTGCACGGCACGGACATCACGCTGGTCGGGTCGCGCAAAAGCTTCCTGCCGATCACGCGGTTTTCGATTGCGCAATCCGACGCGTTGACGGCGATCTCGCGGTATCTGGCGGGCGAAACCTGCCGGACGTTCGGCAATTGCGCGGTCGAGGTGATCCCGAACTTCATCAACGCGAAAGAATACGCGCGGCGCGAAAACCAGGCGCTGCGCAGCAGGCTCACGCCCAACGGCGAAAAGCTGCTGATCCACGTCTCGAATTTCCGTCCGGTCAAACGCATCAACGATTGCATTCACACGCTGGCCAGATTGCGCGAACGCTTGAGCGCGCGGCTGGTGATGTGCGGAGACGGGCCGGAGCGAGAGGGCGCAGAGAAACTGGCGCGGGATTACGGCATCGCCGATGACGTGATCTTTGCAGGACAGGTTCCGAATATCGCCGACTATCTTTCGGCCTCCGACCTGTTGTTGATGCCGAGCGACACTGAATCGTTCGGGCTGGCCGCGTTGGAAGCGATGGCCTGCGAAACGCCGGTGATCGCCACTCGCGCGGGTGGATTGCCGGAAGTCGTGCTCGACGGCGAAACGGGTTATCTGGTCGAAGTCGGAGACACGCAGGCGATGGCCGAGCGCGCCGTCGAAATTCTGTCGGACGAAAACAAATGGCGGCGGATGGGCGCGCGAGGCCGCGCGTGGGCGGTCGAACGATTCAACACCGAGATTGTGATTCCGCAATACGAGAAACTTTATGAACGCGTGATTGATTGGGCCGGCAAAAACAGATGACGAATCAAAAACCACAAGTCGGAATGGGCGTCCTGGTGATGCGGCGCGGGCGAGTGTTGCTGGGCCGCCGCCGCGGCTCGCACGGCGAGGGCTATTACGCCGCGCCGGGCGGCCACATCGAATTCGGCGAGAGTTTTGAACAGACCGCGCGCCGCGAAGTCCGCGAAGAGACCGGACTGGATATTGCGGATTTGAGATTGCTGTCGGTCGGCAATTACATCTTTCATCGTGAAGATGGCGCGCGGCATTACGTTGACGTTGATTTCGTTTGTGAAGCGCCAGCGGGCGAACCGCAGTTGATGGAGCCGGAAAAGTGCGACGGCTGGGCGTGGTACGACCTCGATGATCTGCCGCAGCCGCTGTTCATCGTCACTCAGCGAATGATCGAGAGTCTGCGTTCAGGCGTCACGCTCAACAGCCTTTCAGAGATCGAGCGTCAGTAGATACAGGTTGAATCAACTCGCCTCAACAATTACACTTTCGTCACCCCTATGGCAGTAACAAACAATCAGACAATCAAGGCGGTAGTGTTGACTATCAGCGATTCGGCTTCGCGCGGTGAGCGCGAAGATTTGTCAGGCCCGGCGGTTGTGGCCGAGTTGCAATCGCTCAAAGCCGAGATCGTGGCGGCCGAAATTCTACCCGATGAGCGCGAACAGATTGCGGCGCGGTTGCGGCAATACTCCGACGCAGGCGCGGCGAACTTGATCGTGACGACGGGCGGGACGGGGCTGGCTCCGCGCGACGTGACACCCGAAGCCACCCGCGATGTGATCGAACGCGAAGCTCCGGGGCTGGCTGAATTGATGCGGGCTGAAAGCCTGAAGATCACGCCACTGGCCGCGTTGTCGCGCTCGGTGTGCGGCGCTCGTGGCCGGACGTTGATTGTCAATTTGCCGGGCAGCGTGCGCGGCGCGCGCGAAAACCTGCAGGCGATTGCCCGCACATTGCCGCATGCAATTTCACTGCTCACGGAATAAATGGCGCCGCTCCGGCGCTTGAACGAAGGGAGAATGAAAAATGAATAGAATATCTGGCCTGCCCAGAATGCTAGCTGTCGCGATTATCGGCGCTCTTTCCATCACTGCTCTTGCTCAATCGAATCCTTACGACAAATTCCGCAATCGCGAATACTCGAACAAGGGCTATCTGTCCGAAGCCGACGAACTGAAACTGGCCGAACAGGTTCATCAGGAGCTTCTCAAACAGTTTCGCCTGGTCGAAGACCGCTCGCTCAACAATTACATCAACTCGCTCGGCCAGCGCATCGCCCGCCGTTCTCAGAGGCCGAACCTTCCCTGGCGTTTTTACGTCGTTGACGACAAATCAATCAACGCTTTTGCGACGCTCGGCGGGCGCGTATACGTGCATACGGGGTTGCTTGCCGCGACCAGGAGTGAGGCGCAACTGGCCAGCGTGCTTGGCCATGAAATCGGCCACATCGTCGGGCGTCACGGATTGGAGAACGTCAAACGCTCGCAGAAATACGGCACGCTGGCCGGAATTGCGACGGTCGCGGGCGCGATTCTCGGCGGGCAGACTGGCGCGGGCATCGGCGAACTTGCGGGCAACATGATCGCTGGCGGTTATCTGATGAAACACAGCCGCGACGCTGAACGTGAAGCTGATTTCCTGGGCCTCTACAATCTCAGAGACGCCGGTTACAACACTGGCGGAATGGTCGAGATGTTCGAGATTTTACAGCGGGTCAGTCAAAGCTCGCCCAACGCGCTCGGCTCGATTCTGGCCAGCCACCCGCCCGCCAGCGAGCGCGCCGCGAATACTCGACGTGAAATCAGCGAACACTTGCGCGGTTCCGACCAGAGAGGCGAGCGCGACTCCAGCGAATTTGAGCGCGTGAAACCGAGCGCGCCCGCAAGCTCGAAGCCGCCGCGCAAAGTGAGGCCCAGGAACTGAAAGGCTGAAGATGATGGTTGAAGGCGGGGCGACACGGCGGTTCAAGCGCGCGGCGAAGAAAATCCATTCGCCATCCATTCGCATTTTCGCCCGGCCCCGCCTTTTCATACCGCTTTTGATTCTGGCGCTCGCCGCTCTTCCCATCGCTTCATCATTCGCTCAACGCCATCGCCCGCTTTTGCGTACAGCCGCGCGGGATTACTTCGCCGGGAAAATCATTCTGATCCCGCGCGATGACCGTCCGCCGTCATTGCGACAGCCGCGAATGGTCGCGCAAGTCGCCGACCACGATCTGATCGCGCCTCCGGCGAGCGCGATGGGCGACGCCGAAAAACTGACCGCATGGGTCAAGGGACTTGATTATTCCGGAGTGAAGGGCGTGATCGCATCGCCTGGCTCAACTGGCGATTCAATCGGCGATTCAACCGGGCAGCGGGTTGAATTGATCGAATGGATTCGCAAAACGCATCCCGGCGTTCCGATCTACAGTTTCAACTCTTCCGAATCGGAGCCGGACGCGGCGAGCGTCACGCTGGTGGCGCGGCTGCTCAATCAACAATTCGGATTCACGCCCAAATTTCTGCCGCTCTATTCATCCGCTTCCGGACGGGATGAGATTCACAAAACGATCAGCGACAGAATCAAACTTGTCGGCGGCGACGAACTGTCTTCGATCAACGAAGCCGCGCGCGCAGTAAGCATTCTGGTCTTCATCCACGCGCCGCAGACGAATGATCAACAACGCGCCACGCTCGTCGAATCGCTTGATGCCGCCATCAACAAAAACTATCGCGTCGCGCTGCTCGATCTATCCGAATCGAAAACGGGCAAGCAGGCGTTGCTGGCGGAGTTGCGCATCCGCAACCTGCTCGATCAAATCATCGCTTATGCCTCGTCGGATGTGGCGGCGGACGTTTCCGATAAAGCGCAGGCGACCGCGCGGGTGTTGGCGCATAGTTCGGCGCTGCTGACGGCGATCAGATTTCTGCGTGACGACGTTGACCGCGTCAAGCGCATTGACCGCGCGCACGTCAATTTGCTTTTGGCCAGTTATCTGAGCGACTGGGCCTATGCGCTCGATGTTCGCCCGAAGCTGGAGACGTTCGTCCGAGATCAGTTGAAAGCCGATCCGAATAAACTCGGAGGCGACACCGAGCGCGCCGAAGATTTCGCGCAGAGCGAGGTCAGAGTTATCGCTAACGAACTTTTCAGGGATCAATTTAAAGATCACCTTCACGCGATTTTGTTGAAGAGCGGTGAGCGCGCTCAATTTGAACTGCGTTTTTTGCAGACCTTGCGATTGCGCCTGCCCTCGCAAAAGATTTCGGAGGCCGAAATCAGCCCCGCCGCTTACCTGGTTTACATTGGCAATGCACAGCAATGATCTGGGAGCGATTTGCTCCCAGGAATTTTCAAGGAGAAACGATCAGAATTTATGTCTTTGATGCTGGATGAAATTCACCAACAGCCCGCCGCGATTGAACGAACGATCAAACGCGAATCGAAAAAGATCGAAAGCTTCGCGGCGAAATTGAAAGCCAATCGCCCGCGCCTGATCGTGCTTGTCGCGCGCGGCAGTTCCGACAACGCCGCGCTGTTCGGGCGTTACCTGATCGAAATGACGACGGGCATTCCGGTTTCGCTGGCGGCGCCGGCGATTCACACGCTTTACAAAACGAAGATGGATTTGCGCGATGCGCTGGTCATCGGCATTTCGCAATCCGGCGAGGGCGTTGACATCAACCTGACGCTGGAAAATTCCAAACGCTGCGGCGCGACGACGCTGGCGATTACGAACGAAGCCGAATCCTCGATGGCGAAACTCGCCGACGAAACTTTTCTGATTCACGCCGGGCGCGAACGCAGCGTGGCCGCGACGAAAACCTACACCGGCCAGTTGCTGATCTTTCATCTGCTGGCGAGCGCGATCAGCGGAAACGGGCATCGGCCTGAGATCGAGCGATTGCCCGAACTGGCCGCAAGCGCGCTCACGCTTCAGCCGCGCGTCGCCGAGATGGTCGAACGATACGCCTTCATGGAGCAATGCGTCGTCGTCGGGCGGAGTTTGAATTACGCCAACGCTTTTGAATTTGCGATCAAGCTGATGGAAACCTGTTACGTGGTGGCCGAGAGATTTTCTGGCGCCGACTTCCTGCACGGGCCGATTGCGATGGTTGACGGTGGGTTTCCCGTGTTTGTCTTCGCGCCGCCGGGGCCGACTCTGAAAGGGACGAAAGAACTGCTGGAAAAGTTGAAAGGCTTAGGCGCGGAGACGATTGCAATCTCAAGCGAATCAGCCGCGCTCAAACTCGCCTCGCGCAAAATAGCGATCCCCCAACCGATCAGCGAACTGCTGTCGCCGATTCCATACATCATTCCCGCCCAACTCTTCGCGGCGTTGCTGGCCGAAGCGAAAGGCCTGAGTCCCGACCAGCCGAGATCGTTGTCGAAGGTGACGAAGACGGTGTGAAGAGGACAAGGGGACAAGGGGAAGAGGGGGCAATGGATTTTTCTGTATCCCGGTTTCCTTGTCCCCTCTTCTCCTTGTCCCCTTGTCTTCTTATTTGCCCGGTTGCGGGACGACTCTCAGATAAGGCTTGAGTGTCTTCCATCCGCCGGGGAATTTCTCTTTGGCGGCCTCGTCCGAAACCGATGTGAGAATGATGCAATCGTCGCCCTGGTTCCAGTTGACTGGCGTCGCCACGCTGTATTTGGCGGTCAGTTGGCACGAATCAACCAGGCGCAGAATTTCGACGAAGTTGCGCCCGCTGCTCGCCGGATACGTCAACATCGCTTTGACTTTCTTGTCCGGCCCGATGACGAAGACTGAACGGACGGTGAAGATGTCGCTCACTTCCGGGTGGATCATGTCGTAAAGTTTGGCGACCTTCTGATCCTTGTCCGCGATGACGGGGAAGTTGAGCGCGTGACCTTGAGTTTCCTTGATGTCCTCGGCCCATTTCTTGTGCGAATCAACCGGGTCAACGCTCAGACCCAGAATCTTCACGCCGCGTTTATCAAATTCGGGTTTCAGCCGCGCGGCCTCGCCCAGTTCGGTCGTGCAAACAGGCGTGAAATCCTTCGGATGTGAAAACAGAACGGTCCAGTTATCGCCAATCCATTCGTGGAAACTATTGATCGGACCTTCGGTCGTCTCCGCGCTGAAATCAGGAACTACCTCACCAATACGCAATGCCATGACTTTCTCCTTCCAAGTTGTTTAGTTAATAAATTGTCGTCGGGGTAGGGAACGACAGGATAACGATGATAGCCGACACAGATAACGACTAAGAGGCGTAGCCTATGCCGCTGGATTGTGGCCGTCAAGCCTCCGGTCAAGATTACTCCGATCCGCTTCGGCTTTTGCTGCAAGCGCCGTGAAGGTCGCCGTTCTACCCAGCAGCAGGCCGCCAACGATCACGGATACTCATCGTCAAACTTAGCGACGGCGCGGCCTTTCGCTCATTGTCTCCGGGCGAACGCTGGGAATCGAACAATCAACAATCAGGAGAGTTCCACCATGCGTTACCGTCTGATCGGCCTGGCATCGGTCTGCCTTTTTTCCGCTTCAATCTTCGCCGCGAAGTTTTCGGCGAACGTCGCTGGCTTCCGCGTCAACGAATCCGCTACGAAATTTTCAATCAGGAAAGAAGGAGCGGTTGTCGCGCTCGCGTTCGAAAACCCGCGCGCCACAGCCTCGCTCGCGCGGATCAATTTGGAATTGATAAACCCGGGTGACGTGGTTCGCGCTACAGCGATGCGCGAAATCTCTGTTCCCCCCGGCTCCAGCGTCTTCACAACTCCGCTGATCAAATTGGGGAGCGGCGATTACGACGACAAGGAATTGCTCTGGTACCGGCTGCGTTACCAGATCGTGGCGGCTGATCCGTCCGGCGAAGAATCCAGCCCCGTCTCCGGCGTCATCTCGCTCTCCGAAATCACTCCTGACATTTTCAGATTGCTCGTTTCAGCGCCGCAGGAAGCAGGGAAGGAGCCGAAGTACACAATTCGCGTCCGCACGCTGCATCCGCTGACCGGCCATCCAATCGCTGGCGTGAATGTGGAAGCATGGATGTCTTACGAAGAAGGCGGCGACGAGCGCAAATTGAGAACGTCCGGTGTGACGAACTCCATCGGTGAATCGCTGCTGGAATTTAAATTGCCGGGGCCGCTCAAAGCCGAAGACGCCGAGATCAAAGTCGTCGCGCGGCGCGATGGTTTTTACCAGGAGGCCGAAGAGGAGATCAGCCTTCTCTATCCGAATCAGGTTCTGGTCAGCGCGGACAAACCGCTTTATCAACCGGGGCAGGTGTTGCACGCGCGCATTCTCGGTTTTGATCGTGACCGGAAAGCATGGGCGAACGTAGAAGGGACGCTGAAAATCCGCGATCCTGAAGGCAGCTACATCTTCCGCGCCGGATTCAAGACTTCGCGCTTCGGCGCCGCCAGCATTGATTGGCCCATCGCTGACAACGCGCGACTCGGCGAATATTACATCGAAGCCTGGCTGGGCGAAGAAAGCGCGCGCAATGCGCCCGGCGGAGTGTCATTCAAAATCAGCCGCTACGACCTGCCCAATTTTGTTGTCAACGTCAAACCTGATCGCGGCTATTATCTGCCGGGCCAGAACGCCGAAGTCGAGGTTCGCGCCGATTATCTTTTCGGCCAGCCTGTCAAACGAGGCCGCGCGCGCGTCGTCCGCGAAACCGAACGCCGCTGGAATTACCGCGAGCAGAAATGGGAGACCGAAGAGGGCGCCAGGTACGAAGGCGCGCTCGATGACGAAGGCCGTTTCATCGCCCGCGTCAATCTCGCGGAAGAACACGAAGATTTCAAACCCGATTCGTATTCGCGTTTCCGCGATTTGCGTTTTGCGGCCTACCTGACCGACTTGACAACGGGCCGCACCGAACAGCGCCGCTTCGACCTGCGCATCACCGCAGAGCCGATTCACGTCTACCTGATCGAACGCGGTAGAAACAGTGAGGGGTTGCCGCTTCAGTTTTACGTTTCGACTTTTTACGCCGATGGCTCTCCGGCGCAATGCGAAGTGGCGATCAGTCAAACTTTCGATGACGAGGATGACAGCAAGGCGAAGCGCGATGACGCTGAGCGGGCGCTGGCGACTGTCAAAACCAACCGATACGGCGTCGCCAAAGTCGCTTCGCTCGATGTCGGCAAAACCGAAAGAAACGACGACCTGCGTGTGAAACTCACCGCGCGCGACGCTCAGGGCAGGTCAGGGCGCGATGTTCATGAACACTGGGATCGGCATTCAGCCGCGATGCGCGTCGAGACTGACAAGACACTC
>JAJVID010000017.1:0-7769 GCA_022072205.1 Acidobacteriota bacterium | reverse complement strand
CGAAAGAAACGACGACCTGCGTGTGAAACTCACCGCGCGCGACGCTCAGGGCAGGTCAGGGCGCGATGTTCATGAACACTGGGATCGGCATTCAGCCGCGATGCGCGTCGAGACTGACAAGACACTCCATCGGATGGGCGAACCGATTAAAGCGCGCCTGACTTCCAATTCGCCGCGCGTAAACTGGATCGTTGATCTGATGCGTGGCTCCCGGCTGCTCGCCACTCGCGCGGTTCAATTGAAAGATGGCCGCGCTGAAATCGCCTTCCCGTTTAATCGGGAGTTCAGCGGCGAGTTGATGATCATCGCTTACCCGGCTTTCAGCGACGATTACGATAGCTACAACTCGTCAGGCGCGGCAAGAATTCTCTATCCGCGCGATCGTGAACTGAAGCTGGACGTGAAGTTCGATCAGGCTTCGTACCGTCCGGGCGAAGAGGCTCGCGCCGATCTGCGTGTCTTGACGCCGCAAGGCCGCGCGGCGGAAAGCGCGCTCGGCGCGGTGATCTTCGACAAGGCTATCGAAGAACGCGCGCGAACCGATCAGGAATTCGGCGGACGCGGCTTCGGCTTTTATGATTCTTTTCGCGGCCTGCTCGGTTTGGGACAAAGTCTCGCCGGCGTCACGCGACGCGACCTCGACCGTCTCGATCTGACAAAACCTCTGCCTGACGGACTGGAACTGGTCGCGGAGATTCTGCTCAATCAGCAGGGCTACGGTTATTACCGCCCGGAGTTTTTCGGCGGCGACGAATTTATCACCGACGCTGAAGAAGTCTTCAGCCGCGCGATCACAGCGCAACTCAAACCCATCGAGGACGCGCTCGATTCGCAATACGGATTGAAGTCAATCTATCCGATTGACGATGCGACGTTGCAGAGACAAATGCTGCTGGCCGGAGTCGAGCTTGATGAACTGCGCGATCCGTGGGACGCGACTTACCGCGCGAAATTTTCAATCGAGACGATCAACTATGTGTTTGAACTGATCTCAGCGGGGCCGGACAAACGCTTCGACACGGACGACGATTTCATCGCGCTAAGAAAATCGTGGCAGTACTTTCGCCACACGGCTGCGGCGATTGCGCGAACCGTCGAAAATTTCCACGCGCGAACCGGCGGCTTCATCCGCGACCGCGAAACGTTGAAGCGCGAATTGATGGCGCGCGAAGCCGTTGACCTTGACGCGCTCGGCGACCGCTGGGGCAATCCTTATCGGATCGAGTTCGGAATTGAGCAACGCAGCTTTTCCATACGCGTCAGAAGCGGCGGGCCAAATGGGCGATTCGAGGATGAGCGGGAGAGATGGCAGTCGGATGATTTCACACTTTCGGCCTGCTTGATTGATTACACCTCCGAAACTGGAGCGCGGATCAACCGCGCGCTGATGGCGCATTTCAGGAAGACGAACCTGATCCCGCGAAGCGACGCCGAGTTGCGCGAAGCCCTGAAACAATCCGGCCTTGATTTCGACGAACTGCGCGACGGCTGGGGCAATCGCTACTACGCGACTTTCAAAGTTACCTCGCGCTTTTCTGACCGCGTTACGCAACTCGATCAGGCGCGGCATGGCGAGCAACCGAAGCCGAAGACTGAAATCACCCCGGTCACGCGGCAAATCGCGCACGTCACAATCCGCAGCCTCGGCGCTGATGGCAAAGAGGGAACTTACGACGACTTCAACGTGACCGACTTTTCGCAGATCGTCGCCGAAGAGTCGGCCAAACAAATCGCCGAGAAGGCCGTCGCGCAGACGAAGCCCAAGACCATCAGCTTTTCAGGCGAAGGCGGTGTAATCGCCGGAACGGTCACTGACGCTCAAGGCGCGATCATCACAAACGTGACTGTGACGGCGAAACACACGAGCAGCGGATCGGTCTGGACGGCGAAGACCAACAACGATGGCGCTTATCTGTTGAGCAATCTCGCGCCTGGAATTTACGAAGTCCGTTTCGATGCGATGGGGTTTAAATCTCTGGTCATCACGGATGCGGCGGTTTATTCGTCGAAGCTGACCAGGGTTGATGCGACGCTCGATGTCGGAACGGTGTCGGAAGTCGTCGCAGTCACAGCGGGCGCGGCGAATCTGGTTCAAACGCAAAACGCTTCCATCAGTGTCGCCACCCGCTCAGGCGCGACGATGCCAGGCGCGCCGCAGATCGCCACTCCCCGCCTGCGCGAATACTTCCCCGAAACGCTGCTCTGGCAACCACAGATCGAAACCGACAAACAGGGCCGCGCGCAGTTGAAATTCAAGCTCGCCGACAACATCACGACGTGGAAGATGTCGGTTGTTGGTTCGACTGCTGACGGCGAGATCGGGATTGCCGAAAAAGAGTTCCGCGCCTTCCAACCGTTCTTCGCCGAACACGATCCGCCGAAGGTTTTGACCGAAGGCGACGAGATCGCGCTGCCGGTCACGCTGCGCAACTACCTCGACAAAACTCAAACCGTCAACGCCGAGATCAAACCTGAAAGCTGGTTTGAACTGCTCAGCGCGGCGCGCAAACGCGTTGAAGTCAAAGCCGGAGACGCCGGTCAGGTGATCTTCGACTTTCGCGCCGTCGCTTCGGTCAAAGACGGCAGGCAGCGCGTCACGGCTTTCGGCTCCGACGCGAGCGATGCGGTTGAAAAGCCAGTCAACGTTCATCCCGACGGGGAAGAGATTGCCGCGACCACGAGCGGCGTTTTCACCAGCGCGGGATCGCTCGACATCAACGTGCCGATGGATGCCATCAAAGGCTCGATGCGCGCTGAGTTGAAGATTTATCCGAACCTGATGGCGCACGCGCTGGAAGGCGTCGAAGGCATCCTGCAACGGCCTTACGGTTGCGGCGAACAGACGATCTCTTCGACCTATCCGAACGTGATGATCCTGCGCTACCTCGAACCTCAGAGCGAAAAACTCTCCGCGCCGATGCGCAAGGTCGCCGAGAAAGCGCGCCGCTACGCGCAAGCCGGTTACGAGCGGTTGCTCGGTTATCGCGCTGAGAGCGGAGGCTTCAGCTACTGGGGACGCGGCGAGGCGGATCTGGCGTTGACGGCTTACGCGCTGCGCTTCCTGAACGACGTCCGCGATTTCACCGCAGTTGACGAAGAAGTGATGGCCGGCGCGCGCAAATTTATTCTCAGCCGGCAACAATTCGATGGGCGCTGGATCGCGCGCTCCTGGGGCGGCAAAGAAGATGCGAAGCGCACGGCTCTCAACACCGCCTTTATCGCGCGCGTGTTGGCGGCGGAGAAGAAAGCGATGGTCAATGACAAAATCTTCGCCGCCGCATTGAGCCGCGCGCTCGATTATCTGGCTAAACGCAGCGAAGAAATTGACGAGCCTTACCTGATCGCCTCTTACGCGCTGGCCGCGCTGGACGCGGGCGAGAACGCGCGAGCCGGGAAGGCCGTCGCGACATTGCGAACGCTGGCGCGCGAAGACGCCGGAACAAGCTACTGGCATCTGGAATCGAATACGCCATTTTACGGTTGGGGGTTGGCGGGGAGGATTGAGACGACGGCGCTGGCGGTCAATGCGCTGAAGCGCGACGGGGCGAAGAATGAAGAACTCGTCAATCGCGGACTGCTCTTTTTGCTGCGCAACAAGGATCGTTACGGCGTATGGCTTTCGACTCAGGCGACGATCAATGTGCTCGATACGCTGATCAGCTTGAACGAGGCGGATGTCGTCGAACCTGACGCGGCAGGCGACGCTGAAATTATTGTCAACGGCAAACGGGCGGCTTCGGTCACGATGCCGCCGGGTGGTCAGTTGGGCAATCCCATCACAGTTGATCTTTCATCGTTCCTCAGCCGGGGAACCAACCGCGTCGAAATCCGGCGTCCGGGCAATGCGGCTCGGGCGTCGGCGCAGTTGGTCGAGACGCATTACGAACTGTGGGAGCAAGGCGCGGCGGGGCGGCGCGAAAACTTCAGGCTGCGCAATTCGAGCGCGCTGCGGCTGGCGGTGAGTTACGACAAGCCACAGGCGCAGATCGGCGAAGAAGTGACGTGTAACGTCGCCGCTGAACGCATTGGTCATCAAGGGGACGGCCAAATGTTCGGAATGATGTTGGCGGAAATCGGCCTGCCGCCGGGCGCGGATGTTGACCGCGCGTCGCTCGAAGCGGCGGCGAAAGCCTCCGGTTGGGCTTTGAATCATTTCGACATATTGCCCGACCGTGTGATCGTTTATCTGTGGCCGCGCGCGGGCGGTGTGAAGTTCTCGTTCAAATTCAAACCGCGTTACGGCGTCAAGGCGCAGACATCATCTTCGGCGCTTTACGATTATTACAACCCGGAAGCGCGAGTGACGATTGCGCCGACGAGGTTTGTGGTCAGGTAATCAATAACCCTGGGAGCGTCCGCATTCTTTGGCACAACGCCAATCGCGTCTGGCTTTCGACTCTTCAATAATCATTCTGCTATCATCGCGGACGTTTAATCGTTGCGAAGATCGAAAAGTAAGAGAGGAGAAAAACAATGCGGCTCGGATTGAACCTGGGTTATTGGGGCGCGAACCCGGAAGACAATGTGGCGTTGGCGCAGGAGGCTGATCGTTTGGGCTTTCACTCGGTCTGGACGGCGGAAGCTTACGGTTCGGACGCGGTGACGACTTTGACGTGGCTGGCGGCGAAAACCGAAAGGATCAACGTCGGCACAGCGATTATGCAGATGACTGCGCGCGTTCCCGCGATGACGGCGATGACGGCGGCGACGCTCGATCTGCTCACAGGCGGGCGGATGTTGCTCGGCATCGGCGCGTCGGGGCCGCAGGTGGTCGAAGGATGGCACGGCGTGCCTTACGGAAAGCCCGTCACTCGCGCGCGCGAATACGTCGAGATCATCCGCAAAATTCTGAAGCGCGAGAAACCGCTGGAACATCACGGCGAACATTACGACATCCCGACCAGATCCGGATCGGGTCTCGGCAAACCGCTCAAGCTGATCATTCATCCGCTGCGGTCGAACATTCCGATTTACCTGGCCGCCGTCGGGCCGAAGAACGTCGCGCTTGCGGCCGAAATCGCCGACGGCTGGCTGCCGATATTCTTCTCGCCACATCGCATGAACGTTTACCGCGAATGGCTCGACGAAGGCTTCGCCAAAGCGGGCGGCGGAAAAGATTTGTCTTCGTTCGATATAGCGCCGACAGTGACGGTTCAAATGGGCGATGATGTTGATAACTGCCGAAATATGATCAAACCGCATCTGGCTCTTTACATCGGCGGGATGGGCGCGCGCGAAAAAAACTTCTACTTCAACATAGCCTGCCGCTACGGTTACGAAGAGGCCGCGAACAAGATTCAAGACCTTTATCTGGCAGGCAAAAAGATGGAGGCGGTAATGGCTGTGCCCGATGAACTGGTTGATGAAGTCGCGCTTTGCGGGCCGAAAGAGAGAATCGCGGAGCGGCTCGCGGCGTGGAAAGAGTGCGGGATTACAACATTGATTTGCGGCGTGTCGGACATCAACGCATTACGCGTGATGGCCGAGTTGGCGCTGTGATTGATTAACAACAAGGAGAGTGAATATGGCAGAGGTTATACCCAACAAATATCGAGACCTTTTTGACAAGAAAGTTTTCGCCGGACTGACTACGTTAATGCCTGACGGTTCGCCGCAGGTCACGCCGGTCTGGATTGATTACGACGGCCAGCACGTTCTGTTCAATACCGCAGTGGGCCGTCAGAAAGACAAAAACCTGCAACGCGACAAGCGCGTGGCGTTGATGCTGGTTGATCCCGACAATCCTTACCGCTACCTGGAAGTTCGCGGCGCCGTCGCCGAACGCACTCAGGAAGGCGCGGACGATCACATCAATAAGCTGGCGAAGAAATATCTGGGCAAGGACATTTACCCGTTCCGGCAGCCCGGCGAGCAGCGCGTGCTTTACAAAATCAAACCGGAGCGCGTCAGCTCGATGGGCTGAGAATAGCGACAGTAGCCCGCGCGTCAGCAAGAGCTGAAGATCATCACGATGCGAAATTGTGAGACGGCGGCTGGTCGGCGAAGCGGGGAATGGAAGTAGCAAACGGGTGATTGATGAAAAGAATTTGCGGCGATGGCTTCGTCATTATGCAGATCAATGCTGGAAGCCGTCGCCGCAATCTCGCGCGAGCCTGCTCAGGTTGTCATATGGCATTTGCCGTCGAAGAACGCCCCGTGCTCGATGTTCAGGTTGGGCGTGTAGATGTCGCCAGTGACTCGACCTCCGGAATGGATTTCCACTTTGTACTTTGCCGTGATGGTTCCTTCCACCGTGCCGAAGACTTCGACGAAACCCGCTTCAATCGTCGCCTGAACGTATCCTTTCTCGCTAACCACCAGACTGCCGGAGTCTGAAAACACCTTGCCCGCGATTTTGGTCTCCACTCTCATCACCTCGGTGAATTTCACCTCGCCCGTTAATTCTATGCCTTCGCACAGCCGCGTTCGCAGTTCTGTGGGAGCAGGCAGAGCCGGTGTGCCGTATTTCATATAGAAGAGCCTCCTTCTTACGTGAAGATGGTTTATGGAGGGGGAAATTGCTTTAACAGTCCCAGCAGTCGTCTTTTGGAATGGGCACATCATGCCCTATTTCAGCGCCGCTCACCAGAGCATCTTCAGGATTTAATCAGAGGGCGGGCGCTTAATGAGTTTCGTCGAAGCCGGGTTGCTCGAATGCTTTTATCGAACGGAGCCGCTGATGAATGTTCATCGAGGCGAGCAGTTCGTAGACTGCTGTGTTTTGTCCGCTCCGCAGGAATTCCGATACGTCATTCGGGTCATCAATATCGAGCGCGACGCGCGGGAGTTCGAGCGCCCTGCAATCCGCTTTTAACGCTGCGGCCTCAGCCAGATGTTTGGCCAGACTGCCGGGGCCGAAATGCGAAGAAAAAAGATCGGGCGGGCGGCGCAGAATCGCGTTCGTCCCCGCGCCATCGCGCGAAGGAACAATCACGACCGAAGGTTTCCCCTGGTCGTGTTCAAGAATCATTTCGATGTCGCTGGAAGTGATCAAAGGCAGGTCAATCGGCAATCTCAGGACCGCTGTTGCGCCGCGCTTCTTCGCTTCCTTCGATCCGAAATCCACCGAGACGCTTTCTGAAATCTGTTCGGTTTCAGCGATCAATTCCATTCCGTATTTTCCAGCGAGTTCGATGGCGGGCGTGTAAAGAGTGACGACAGCGACTCGATCAACATTGCGCGCGGCGGCAGCGGCGGCGAATGTGTTTTCGAGCATCGCCCACGCCAGGCGGGTTCGTTCCTCCTGCGTCATCAACGGGGCGAGCCGCTGTTTCGCGCGAGCGAGGTCTTTAACGGGGATCAGGATGTAGCGCATGGGATTGCGGATTGCGGATTGCGGATTGCGGATTGCGGATTGCGGATTGCGGATTGCGGATTGCGGATTTTTGAATCGCAATCGGCAATCTGAAATCGCAAAACGCGGAGAATGTAATTGGAGTATCTCTTCAATCCGCAATCCGCAATCCGCAATCTCACTGGTTTTCCCGGTACCACGTGACGGTTTGTTCCAAACCTTCTGTCAGTCCGACGAGTGGACGATAGCCGATCAACTCTTTGGCGCGCGAAATGTCTGCCAGCGAATGACGAACGTCGCCGGTCCGAAACTCTTCGTAGCGGGCGGGGAGATTCGCGCCGATAATCTTCTGCAATTCAGCGAGCAACTGATTGAGCGTGACTCGTTCGCCTATCCCCAGGTTCATGACCTGTCCGATCGCTTCCGGCGCTTCGGCGGCGCGCAGGTTCGCGTCAACCACGTTGGCGACGTAGGT
>JAJVID010000114.1:18211-58991 GCA_022072205.1 Acidobacteriota bacterium | reverse complement strand
CCGATGGCTCTGGCCATTGGCGAAGGCGGCGAACAGACCGCGCCGCTTGGACGCGCGGTGATCGGCGGACTGGCGACTTCGACGATTGCGGTATTACTGGTTCTGCCGCTGGTGTTTGCGATGGCGCAGCGCAGAGCGAGTCGCGCTTCGGCATCGTTGCACCCAGAAGATTCAAATGAACAGGCTCAGCTTAACGATCAATGATTATGGCCAGGTGGTCGCGCATCGCCCAGCCAGCGTCGAAAAGCGGACGTGGGATGAGCCGTTCGCCTTGCGCAGGATCAATTGCTGAGACTTCTGCGCCGGTGATGGCGATAATGATAAGAGCGTGGTTTTCCCGGATTTGATCAATGGGCCAGAGATTGACGAAGACAATCGGATATTTGTCAGTAGCGGCGACTTCCGCCAGTTCTTCGATGGTCAATGTGTACTTGCCGGTTTGGGCAAAACCATAACGGCGCGCGGCGTCAAGAGCGTTCAACGCGCTGGTTCCGAAGTCCGTGCTATCACAAGCGCGCCGCAATTCCTCTTCAGGCACGTGAAGACCAAAATGGCTGAAGATCATTCGCAAGCAGGCCGGGACACAGGAGAAGCGAGTTTCCTGTTTATAAAACGGCAGTTTCAATTTTTTCTCTGTTCTGATCGTAGACTGTGCGGGCGTTGTTAAGCATTTTGTCCACCGGCGTGTGCGAGACGATAGTCTTTGCCTGGCCGCTGACAAGGATTTCTCCAACTTGCCCGACGGGGCCAATGCGAGGGTAAGCAAGCAGTACCGGCACGATCCAGACATCGCCTTGCGCATTGAACTGCGGTTCACCGGCGGTCAGCCGATCCGGCAAATGATCGAACAGGAAATGACTTGCCGCGGCTTCGGCATCAAGGGCAGAGATTTTTGGAATGGCTTGCGCAATCATCATTTGTCCCCTCACGAGAGTTTCCACAACGACTTTAGAAGTTATGACGCTCAGATCATAGCACTGCCGGCAATTCGCCAACAACGATGCTTGTCAAACGTTGAGCGATGGAGAGAAATTGAAATGCGTAAATTCGTCATCGGCCTTAGTCTCGCTTTTGCGGTTTTCATTGTCGCCGCTTGCGGCGGTTCGCAAAAACCGCAAACTCAAACATCATCGCCGCCCGCGCCGCAAACGCCGGCGGTCAACGTCACAACCGTGCAATCACTCGAACTCAACCGGCAGCTTCGATTGCCCGGCGAATTGCAGGCGTGGCAGGACACGGCCATTTACGCCAAAGTCCAGAGCTTCGTCGAAGAGATTCGTGTTGATCGCGGATCGGTCGTGAAGCGCGGCCAACTGCTCGCCCGTTTGCGCGCGCCTGAACTCGACACGCAGCGCGGCGAGGCCGAAGCCAAAGTCCGCGCGGCGCAATCGCAACGCGTCGAAGCGCTGGCTCGCGTGAGCGGCATCCGCGCGCAACGGCTCGAAGCTGAAGCGAAGCTTGCCGCCGACGAAGCGACTTATCAGCGTTTGAAATCGGCTTCGGCTACGCCGGGCGTCGTCGCGGGCAACGATGTTGAAGTCGCCGAGCGTTCGGTCGAAGCGGGCAGGGCCAGAATTCAATTGTGGCAGGAGAACGAAAAGGCGGCGCAGGCGCAGGTCAAAGCGTTGGAAGAAGGCGAGCGGGCGCTCAACGAAGCCGCGCGTTCGATGCGGAACATCGAAAGTTATCTGCGCATCACGGCGCCGTTCGACGGCGTGATCACCGAACGCAATGCGCATCAGGGCAGCCTGGCTTCTCCGACGGGAACGCCGATGCTGCGTTTGCAGCAGGTCTCGCGGCTTCGGCTGGTCGTTTCCGTTCCCGAAGCCGAAGTCGCAAGCGTCAAGCCCGGCGCAAAGATCAGCTTTACGCTTCCGGCCTTTCCCGGTGAAACTTTCAGCGGCGTCATCGAGCGTTCAAGCCGTTCGCTGGACGCAAAGACCCGCACGATGCCCGTCGAACTCGATGTTGATAATGCGCGTGGGCGGCTTGCGCCGGGGATGTTCCCCGAAGCGATCTGGCCCACGAGCCGGTCACGCCCGTCGCTCTTCGTTCCTCCGACGGCAATTGCGACTACGACCGAACGATCATTCGTTATTCGCATCCGCGATGGCGTGGTGGAATGGGTGGACGTCAAACGTGGCGCTTCGATGAATCATCAGGGAGTTGACTTGGTCGAAGTCTTCGGCGACCTTGCGCCGGGCGATCAGATAGCCGCTCGCGGAACCGATGAACTGCGCGCAGGAACAAAAGTAACCATCAAACAATCACAGGGAGGCAAGTGATGATTTCGAGACGTAAAGCGATAGAGACACTGGCGGCAGGCGGCGTCGGGTTGACGCTGGCTGGCTTCGCCGAAGCCCAAACACAACCGGCAATGGCCAAAGCCTTCGCCGGACAGCATCAGCTCAAACCGCTGCCGTTCGATCCGGCGAAGCTCAAAGGTATTTCCGAAAAACTGATCCGCTCGCATCACGAGAACAATTACAGCGGCGCAGTGAAGGCGTTGAATGCCGTTGAGCAACGGCTGGCCGCGATGCTCAACGAGAAGGATTTGCCGGCTTACGTCTACGGCGATTTGAAGCGTGAAGAACTTGTCCGCACAGGCTCGGTGGTCTTGCACGAATTCTATTTCGGCAATCTGGGCGGCGACGGCAAGGCGGCGGGCGATGTTCTGAACGCGATTAAGCAAGGCTGGGGCGGTTACGAGCAGTGGGAAGCCGAATTCAAAAAGACCGGCAATGCGCTCGGCGGCGGTTCTGGTTGGGTGATTTTCGCGCTGAACTTTCACACTGGCGGGCTGCATAATTACTGGTCGTGGGATCACATGCACAACGCGCCGACCGGGACGCCGCTGCTGGCGATGGATATGTACGAGCATTCATATCAGATGGATTACGGCGCGGCGGCGGGGAAATACGTTGACGCTTTTATGCAGAACGTCAATTGGGAAGAGGTCAACCGGCGTTTCACTCGCGCAGTGAAGATGGCGACGCTGATGAAATCCTGATGGGGACTTAATGAAGTGAAGTCGGGATTACTGACAGCAGCGCGCGATTACTTCGGTCTGAACCGCAACGTAGCGACGCTGGCGTTGAGCATCTTCGTTCTGGGGCTGGGCGAGGAATTATGGCAGAGCTATTTGCCGAAGTATCTGACGGCGCTCGGCGCGGGCGGCGTGATTGTTGGGCTGTTCTCCTCGCTCAAGGATTTGCTCGACGGCTTGTATCAATATCCGGGCGGATGGATCGGAGATCGTTTCGGGCGCAAGCGCGCGCTGATGCTGTTCACGATTATGGCGATGTGCGGCTACGCGCTTTATGCGCTGGCGTGGCATTGGGCGATTGTCTTCGCCGGGTTGGTTTTGGTGATGGCGTGGAAGGCCGGGGCGTTCCCTGTCACGTTCGCGGTGATCGGCGACGCATTGCCGCAGGGGCGGCGGGCGATGGCCTTCAGCGTGCAATCAATGCTGGTGCGGCTGCCGCGTGTGATCGGCGCGCCGCTGGGAGGATTGCTGATCGCATCGTTCGGAGTGGCGCCCGGCGTGCGCGTCGCGGCTGTGATCACATTGCTGCTGGCTCTCGCCGTCCTTTTCGCTCAGCAACGCGGATATCGCGAACAGGCCGCTTCCGCTCAAAATTTTGAAAGAGTTCGGGCTGGACAAATCTTCGCGCGAATGCCTGCCAGGTTGAAGCGACTGCTCCTGGCCGAATGTCTGGTGCGATTCGGCGAAGCCATCGCCGCCGCTTTCATCGTGCTCTACGTCACGAGTGTGTTGAATCACTCCGCGCTGGTTTACGGAACGCTCTACGCGTTGCAGCAGACGGTGTCGCTGGCGCTGTATCTGCCGTCGGGCAAGCTGGCCGACTTGAGCGGGAGGCGTCCGTTAATCGCGCTGACGTTTTTCTTCTTCGCGCTCTTTCCGCTGGCGGTGCAGTGGGCGCACGGCTTCACGGCGCTCGTCGCGGCGTTCGTCATCGGCGGATTGAAGGAGATGGGCGAACCGGCGCGGAAGGCGTTCATCGTTGATCTGGCCGAAGCTTCGCAGCGCGCGCGGGTGGTCGGCGTCTATTACACGATTCGCAATTTGCTGATTGTCCCGGCGGGCGTGATCGGAGGATTGTTGTGGACGCGCTCGCCGCAATTGCCGCTGCGCGTCGCGGGCGCGGTCGGATTGCTCGGCCTGGCGGTCTTCTGGATCAGTTCGCCGGAGCGGACTGAGCGCGCAGATTGATGGGACTTGGTCAGCCCCCGCTTTTCGGTTATGTTCGGCGAGGGAGGATCATCATTATGGTTGCTGTTTCGCAGCGGCTTGTCATTCATCAAATGGCTTCGCCGCAGGATGATGGGAGTTTCGCCGAAGATGTGCGAGCCGGATTGACGGCGGCGCCGAAAACGCTCAAGCCTAAATATTTTTATGACGCTCTGGGATCGCTGCTTTTTGAAGCGATCTGCCATCTGCCCGAATATTATTTGACGCGCGCCGAGACTGAGATTTTCGAGCAGCGCGCTGCCGAGATCGTCGCGCAACTACCGTCTCCGATCACGGTGGTTGAATTGGGCAGCGGCAGTTCGGTCAAAACGCGGCTGCTGATCGAAGCGATACTGGCGCGCCAATCCGAGCTTTGTTACCAGCCGATTGATATTTCCGAAACGATTCTGGAACAGAGCGCGAAACAATTGCTGGAAGATTATCCGGGCCTGCGCATCACGGCCCACGCCGCCGATTACACGCGCGGCGTGGGTTCAATCGCGCGGGAAGACGGCGAGAAAATCCTGGCGCTTTTTCTCGGATCGAACATCGGCAATTACACGCCGGATGAAGCGCGGGAATTGCTCCGCCAGATTCGCGGCGCGTTGCGGCCCGGAGACGGTTTGCTGCTCGGCGCTGATTTAAAGAAGTCGCGTGGCGCGCTTGAGCCTGCTTACGACGACGCGCTCGGCGTGACGGCGGCGTTCAACTTAAATCTGTTGTCGCGCATCAACCGCGAACTTGACGCCGACTTCGACATCCGGCGGTTCAAACATCGAGCCGTCTTCAACGATGAGCGCAGCCGCGTCGAGATGCATCTGGTCAGTCTTACGCGGCAGCAAGTCAACATTCGCGGCCTGGAAATAGTTGTCGAGTTTCAGGAAGGCGAGACGATCCACACCGAAAATTCATATAAGTACGACCTTGAAATGCTCGCGGCGTTGGCTGAACGGACAGGATTCAAGCCTGCGCCCGGGTGGCTGGATTCCAACGCGCGGTTCAGTTGTAACTTCTGGCTGGCGATTTGATTTACCGCTGTTCATTCAGGCTCTTGTTGTAGCTGAAGTAACTGACGCTGATTTCATTGAGCGGTGTTTTCGATAAAGTCTCGCGCGCCGGGCCGTCGAGGTACATCAGGATGTATTGCGCGATGTGCGGTTGCTGGATGTTTTTCTTCTCTTTCAGGTAGTTCAGGAAATCGTCGTCGAACCAGTCGAAGATTTTCGACAAATAAAGTTTCTTCGCCGCCGCGTCGTATTTGACGTGTTTGGTGTCGTTGATGAAGCGTTTGGCCGATTGATCCAGCACGTCCCAGGTTTTGCCTTCCGGAATTGCGCCTTGCCACAGCGCCGGGCAACTCGTCGCCGCGCAGTTGATGTAGAAATGGATGCGAGGCTCTTTGTAGCCTGGGCGAATAATCTTGTGTTCGAGGTCTTCAAGGCCGAGTTGTTTGCCGCCGAGTTTGATCGTGCGGTTGCGGAAGAGACCGACGAAGTTCCAGAGAGAACTCTTTGACGGATATTCCGAAGCGGCGATGTACAAGACCCAGGCGTTGTAAGCCGTCATCCAGTAACGCAACTGCTCGCCGCCGTCTTTGAACTGCTGCGGGTGACTGTGCGGGCTGACTTCGGAAATCTGGTCTATGAAACTTTTCAGCGCGCTCAGTTCGCCCTTCAGCCCGTTGTAGTTGACCAGTCCGCGCGCGTCAACGTATTTGCGCGTCAACCGGTCGTACTCCGAGTAACTGATCTCCTGCGCGGATGCGGCGCTCGCTACAACGCAGACAAACAGCGACAACGCGGCGAAGAAAATCGGTTTGTTTCTCATTTTGTCAGCCTCCATGCGCTAGTGATGACTTCGTCGCGGACTATAATTCCGGCCACGCGATTTTAGTGTAAGGCAGACTACGTTACGAAAACCGTGCTCATCTCAATCATCATTCCAACACTCAACGAAGCGACGACATTGCGCGAATTGGCCACGTCGCTCAGTCGCTTGCGGGGCGCATTTGAAGTCATCGTCTGCGACGGCGGCAGCGCGGACGCGACTGTCGAGATAGCGCGCCAATGCGGGTTGCGCGTGATCACGGCTCCGCGCGGGCGCGGGCGCCAGATGAACGCTGGCGCGAACCTGGCGAAAGGCGACGCGCTGCTTTTCCTGCACGCGGACACCAGATTGCCGGAGAATGCGCCGGCATTAATTGCCAGCGCTCTGGCCGACGAAAAAGTTTGCGGTGGAAACTTCAGCCTGATTTTTGACGGCGGGGCGCGGGAATCGCGCGCGTTGACCAGGATTTATCCTTTGCTGCGATTTGGCGGGATGTGTTACGGCGATTCGGCGATTTATATCAGGCGCGGAGTGTTTAAGACTTTGGGCGGTTACCGCGACTATCCGATTTTTGAAGACATTGACCTGTATCGCAGGATGCGGCGTGCGGGAAAATTCGTGCGGTTGAACGCCTGCGTCACGACTTCTTCGCGGCGGTTCGAGGGAAGATTTATTCGCACATTCGCGCTGTGGTCTTTGATGCAGGCTCTGTACTGGGTTGGCGTGAATCCGAATTTTCTGGGCCGGCTCTATAAGCCGCTGCGGTAAGCCACAAGCTAGAGCTTCCTCAGCTTCACATTCTGCACCGAATGATCCGCGCCTTTTTCCAGAATCAGATGGGCGCGCGAGCGCGTCGGCAGAATGTTTTCCCTCAAGTTCACGCCGTTGATCTCGTTCCAGATTGACAGAGCTTTTTCGCGCGCCTCCTCATCGGACAAACCCGCGTAACGACGGAAATACGAAGCTGGGTCGAGGAACGCCGTGCGACGAAGGGTGAGAAAACGTTCGACGTACCAATGTCTGACATAATCTTCGTCGGCGTCAACGTAGATCGAAAAATCGAAATAATCCGAGACGAAAATCGGCGAATAATTCTCGGCGCTGCCAACACCGGTCTGCAATACGTTCAATCCTTCCAGAATCATGATGTCAGGCTTTCTGACAACCTGCTCCTGGCCAGGCACGATGTCATAAGCCAGATGCGAATAAACGGGAGCGCTGATTTCACAGGCTCCCGACTTCACGTCGGCGACGAATTTGACCAGGCGGCGGCGGTCATAACTTTCGGGAAATCCTTTGCGCTTCATCAGGCCGCGCGCTTCCAGAACAGCGTTGGAGAACAGAAACCCGTCAGTCGTGACCAGATCAACCTTCGGATGGTTGGGCCATCGCGCAAGCAGCGCCTGAAGGATGCGCGCCGTAGTGCTCTTGCCGACGGCCACGCTGCCCGCGACGCCTATGACATACGGAACTTTCTCCGTCGAATTGCCGAGGAAGGTGTGCGTGGCCTTGTGCAGTTTCTGCGTCGCGTCAACGTAAAGGTTCAGCAATCGCGACAACGGCAGATAAATCTCTTCGACATCGCGCAGCGAAAGCTGTTCGTTGATGCCGCGCAAGTCGGCCAGATTGTCTTCGGTCAGCGTCAGCGGAGTGGAGTTGCGCAACCGGCTCCATTCGTCGCGGGTTAAATCAATGTAGGGTGAGAGGGGCATAAAAGTTGCGGCTGGCGGTTGGTGATTGGCGGCTGGCGGTAATAAGCGATTTTGTTAATCACCAGCCACCACTAAATTCCAGTGATTCGCAATCCAGTGTGAGTTTTGTATCGGATATTGAACCCGATCAGCAGGGCCGTGACCGCCTCGACCGTGCGCGAATTGGCGAGTGGGCCGCCATCAACGTAACGGCAACCGGGAACGGCTTCGACCAACGGGCGGGCGCGCTGTTTAGCTTCTTTGTCGTCGCCGCAAACGATGATGTCGCATTCCACTTCGTGAGCGAGATCGGCCAGGGCGTCGGCCCCGGCGTTTTGGAAAGCTGAAACTACTTGAACATCCTTCGGCGCGAGTTCCCGACACTGCTCCGCCGCCGATCCCGCCCACACGCCCAGCACGCGCGTCGGTTTGCCGCCGATGGCAGGTTCGAGTGGGACAGTGACGTCAATGAGCAATGAACCGGGTTGAATTTTGCCGTGAATCTCCTTGAGCGTGATAATGTGCGCTGCGAACGGAACGGTCAGCGCGATGATCGAAGCGCCGGCCGCCGCGTCCGCGTTCGCCGCTCCTTCAATGCCTGCATTGGTTGAATCGAAATCAGCCAGAGTTGCGCGCATCGAGGAGGCGGCGATCTTTGCGCGTTCCGCGTCGCGCGATCCGATGATGATTTCAAACCCGGCGCGCGCCCAGCGGAGAGCAAGCCCTTTGCCCTGATCGCCCGTCCCGCCGATAATAGCTATTCGTTGATTCGACATATATTCGGATTGTAGCATCCAGACGCATTACAAACTATTCTATCGGCGTTGCGGTCAGAACAGATGGCGCGCCCGGATCGAAACCGCCAGTGGAGAGGCGGTCAAGACAGTAAAAGAAAACAAGTGGGTAAGAGAAGGTGAGTGAGACAGTCGAAAGAACCAGATACAAATCAGCATTGGTCACAATGCTGATCAATCTCGGCCTTCAGTTCCGCAGCCAGATGCGCGGCAGGTGGCGCGAATGGATCGTCAGGCAATTCGCCCCGCAAGAGGAGAGGGTCGAATGGCGGGCGCTTGCCCAAACTTTCCTGAAGCTGGGCGCGACCGGATTCGGCGGCGGCCTCGCGGTGATTGCGCACGTTCGCCGCGTCGTGGCCTACGAACACCGATGGCTCTCGGAAGAGGAATTCCTGGATGCGGTTTCGCTGGCGCAAAGTCTGCCTGGCGCCAATGCCGTCAACGCCATCACCTACATCGGTCTGAAGCTGGGAGGAATTCGCGGCGCGCTGGCGTCGGTCACGGGCTTCGTGCTGCCGTCGTTTCTGGCGATGATCGGGCTGACTGTGGCGCATAGTTATCTGATCCATTTCCCCGACGCGCAGCGCGTCTTTCAAGGTTTCAACGCGGCGGTGGTCGGTCTGATTGCAGCGACCACGGTGCGGCTGGGTCAGACTGCCATGCAACAACAATGGCATTTGGAGGTCGGCGTGGCCGCTGGATTCATGCTCATCTTCACTCAGACCACCGTAGCCGAAGTCGTACTGCTGGCCGGAATCATCGGAATTCTGATTCGCTCCTACAAGACGCGCGCGCGCCAGCAAGTCCGCCACCGGTGGCGAAAAGAGCATCAGGCCAGCGCACGCAGCATCGCCGTCGAGCAACAAGCGCGGCAACACGCCGCCGAAATGATCGAACACGCCATCGAACACACCGACGACCTCGGTGAGGATTACAAAGTCGAGGTTTCGCTGCCCGAAAAGAAAACCTCAAAGGAGACCAGCGACGGACCAGGCGCGAGCAGGGCTGATGATGACGCTGGCGACAAAACCGATGGCGAAGAACCGGAACGGCGGCGCGCTGGCAAAGATGCGGGCGAAGAAACTCCTGCGGTTCCTCTCGCGGAAAAAAAGGGAGCGCCGAGCAAGTTACGATCCTTCTCGCTGCTTCCCCTGGTTCTGTTGCTCACCTGGCCCTTTCTGGGAAAGATGGTTACGGTCTGGCATTTGATAACGATCTTTCTGCGCATCGGCACGGTCACCTTCGGCGGAGGCTATGTCATAATCCCGCAGATTGAAACCGACATCGTTCAGGTGCATCAGTGGATGGATCATCAGACGTTCGCCGACGGGGTGGCGTTCGGCCAGATCACACCAGGCCCGGTGCTGATCACGGCGACCTTCATCGGGTACAAAGTCGCGGGCGTCACCGGCGCGATTGCGACGACGATAGCGGCGTTCCTGCCGTCTTTCGTGATGACCGTGATCGCCGGGACTTCGATCAATCGCTTCCGAACAAATTTCCACGTCCAGGCTTTTCTGGCCGGGGTCGCTCCGGCGGTGGTCGGGATGCTGGCGGCGGCGGGCGTGACCCTGGCCAAATCGGGCGTGAGCGGCGCCACGGGGTTCGGCGTCGCGACGCTCTCCTGTCTGTTGATGCTGCGCGCGAAACTCAATCCCATCGTCATCGTTCTGGGCTGCGGGTTGCTGCAATGGGTGATTTCGCGCGAACTGCCTTTCATTTTCAAATGATCATGCCGGGACTCACCGAACGACAACTTGCTTCTTACCTGCGCGACGGGTTCCTCGTAATCGAAAATTTTGCGAGTCACGAAGAGTGCGAACGGTTGAAAAGGCGCGCTGAAGAGCTTGTCCGCGATTTCGATCCGCAGGGGGTGATCTCGATCTTTTCGACGCGCGAACAGACTCGCGTGAGCGACGATTACTTTCTTGATTCTGGCGACAAAATTCGTTTCTTCTTTGAAGAAGACGCTTTCACGCCAGACGGCGATCTAAAGCAGAACAAGGAGCGCTCGATCAACAAGATCGGCCACGCGCTGCACGATCTCGACCCGGTGTTTGACAGTTTTTCGCGGGAGCCTCGGCTGGCGGCGATCTGCGCCGATCTGAACTACAAACAGCCGCTGCCGCTTCAATCAATGTACATTTTCAAACAACCGCATATCGGCGGAGAGGTCGTCTGCCATCAGGATGCGACGTTTCTTTACACCGAGCCGATGAGCGTCACCGGATTCTGGTTCGCGCTCGAAGACGCGACGCAGGAGAACGGCTGTATGTGGGCGATTCCAGGCGGACACAAACTCGGATTGAAGAAACGCTTCGTTCGCGCCCCCGTAGGCGGAACGAAATTTGAAACGCTCGACGATTCGCCGTGGCCCGATTTTATGCTTGCGCCGCTCGAAGCCAGGCAGGGCGCGCTGATTATTCTGCACGGGCTATTGCCGCATTTGAGCTACGCCAACCGTTCGCCCAAATCGCGCCATGCTTACACGCTGCACGTTATTGACGGCGCGTGCGAATACCCGGCGGGAAACTGGCTGCGCCGCTCGCCCGATATGCCGCCGCGCGGTTTCTGATGGTGGTCAATGGTTGGTGATTGGTGGTTGGTAAAAGCAAAACCAACCACCAACCACCAACCACCAACCACCAACCACCAACTATGGAACTCAGACTGAAAAATTGCGTGATCCGCCCGTGGCGATCCGGCGATGAAGAGTCGCTGGTTATGCACGCGAACAATCGCAACATCTGGCGCAACGTGCGCGACCGCTTCCCTCACCCGTACACGCTGGAAGACGCGCGCGAGTGGATTCGCCTGGCCGGCGAGGAATACCCACAAACCAATTTCGCCATCGTCGTTGAGGGAGAAGCTGCGGGCGGAATAGGACTGGTTTTGAAAGACGACATTTACCGATGCACGGCGGAGATCGGTTATTGGCTGGGTGAAGCTTATTGGGGACGCGGTATTGTGACCGAAGCCGTGCGCGCGCTGACCCGATGGGGATTCGAGAAGTTCGACCTGAGCCGGATTTACGCGGGCGTGCTGGAATGGAATCCCGCGTCAATGCGCGTGCTCGAAAAAGCCGGCTACCAGTTTGAAGGCCGGTTGCGAAAAGCCATCGTCAAAGAGAATCAGGTGATGGATGAATTCATCTACGCCATCATTCGAGAATAGGGGGACACCGTTATGCCTGAAAATCTGGCGCCGCATTATCTGGAAACGGCCATCGCTGAATTCCGCAATTTGAAAAAGCTGGGCGACCGCGCGATGGAACAGCTCGATAGTGAACAGTTCTTCATCGCGCTCGATCCCGAAAGCAACAGCGTTGCCGTCATCGTCAAACATCTGGCCGGCAACATGCGTTCGCGCTGGGTGAATTTTCTGACCAGCGACGGCGAAAAACCCGACCGACATCGCGACCAGGAGTTCATCATTGACGCGAACACGACGCGCGATGATCTGACGCAATGGTGGGAGCAGGGCTGGAAATATGTGTTCGACGCGGTCGAAGCTTTGAAGCCGGAAGATGTGACGCGAACCGTGATGATCCGCCAGGAGCCGCACACCGTCGCGCAGGCGATCAGCCGCCAGTTGTCGCATTACGCGACGCACGTCGGCCAGATCGTTTTTCTGGCCAAGCATCTGAAATCAGCCGAATGGAAGACGCTCAGCGTGCCGCGCGGCCAGTCGGAACAATTCAACCAGATGATGATCGAACGGATGAAAGAAAAACAGCATCAACCAACAGGCCTGATTCACCACAAATCTTGACGCGACGCCGGATTGATCGTAGCCTACCGAGCGGTCAGTAAATCTTTCCCAAAACATCGAGCAATCATTTTATCGAGAGGAGCATCAGCGAAATGAGCGAGCTTGTGTCTTTAACCCGCGATGGCGAAATCGGCGTCATCACTGTCAACAACCCTCCCGTCAACGCGCTCAGCCCCGGCGTGCCCGAAGGCATCGCGGCGGCCATCGAGCAGGTCAAAAACGACGATTCGATCCGGGGCGCTGTGATGATCGGCGCGGGCCAGACTTTCATCGCCGGCGCCGACATCAAAGAGTTCGGCAAGATCACTTCCGGCCAACGCAAGGAAGGTATCAACTTTCTGGACGTGATCAAAGCGATTGAAGATTGCCCAAAGCCGACGGTCGCCGCGATTCACGGCACGGCGTTTGGCGGCGGACTTGAAGTCGCGATGGGCTTTCATTACCGCGTCGCGGTCCCTTCAGCCCAAGTCGGCCAGCCTGAAGTCAAACTCGGTTTGATTCCCGGCGCGGCTGGAACGCAACGTCTGCCGCGATTGGCGGGCGTCGCCAAAGCCACACAGATGTGCGCCGACGGCAATCCGATTGGCGCGAAAGAAGCCGCGTCGCTTAGCGTTGTTGACCGCGTTGTCGAAGGCGATCTATTGCAGGGCGCAATCGCTTTCCTGCGTGAAAAGATCGCGAGCGGAGAAAAGCCACCGAAGACGCGCGAACGCAACGACAAACTCGGGGACGAAGCGACGAACGCCGCGATCTTTGAAGCGGCTCGCGCGCAGGCGAAAAAGACTGCGCGCGGGATGATGGCGCCGCTCGCTGCGATTGACGCGGTCGAAGCCGCGACGAAGCTTTCATTTGACGAAGGCTGCGCGCGCGAAGCCGAACTATTCAAACAATGCCTCTTCTCCGATCAATCAAAAGCGATGATCCACGTCTTCTTCGGCGAGCGCGAGGTCCAGAAGATTCCCGATGTGCCGAAAGACACCAAACTGATTGAAATCAAAAAAGCCGCAGTCATCGGCGCGGGCACAATGGGTGGCGGCATCGCGATGAATTACGCCAACGCAGGCATCCCGGTGATCGTGAAGGAAACGACGCAGGAAGCGCTGGATCGCGGGATGGCGACAATCCGCAAGAACTACGAAAACTCCGTGAAGAAAGGCCGTTTCTCGCAAGAGGTGATGGACAAACGGTTGGCGTTGATCACGCCGCAACTCAGCTACGACGGTTTTGAAGAAGCGGACATCATCACTGAAGCGGTGTTTGAAGGAATGGAACTGAAGAAGCAGGTCTTCGGCGAACTCGACAAAATCGCCAAACCTGGCGCGGTTCTAGCTTCAAACACTTCGACGCTCAACATTGACGAAATCGCTTCGGCGACTTCAAGGCCGGAGTTCGTCATCGGCCATCACTACTTCAGCCCGGCGAACGTGATGCGATTGCTCGAAATCGTTCGAGGGCGTGCGACGAGCAAAGAAGTCATTGCGACTTCGATGTCGCTGTCGAAACGGCTGAAGAAAGTCGGCGCGCTCGTCGGCAACTGCTACGGCTTCGTCGGCAACCGGATGCTGCACCAGTACGGGCGCGAGGCGCAGTTCCTGGTCGAAGAAGGCGCCGCGCCGCAGGATGTTGACGGGGCTTTGTACAAATTCGGAATGGCGATGGGGCCGCTCGCCGTCGGAGACCTCGCCGGTCTTGACGTCGGCTGGCGCATTCGCAAGGAGCACGCGCATCTGCAAAAGCCCGGCGTGCGTCATCCGAAAGTCGCCGACCAACTCTGCGAGATGGGCCGTTACGGGCAGAAGACCGGCGCGGGCTGGTACAAATACGACGAGAACCGCAACCGCATTCCCGATCCCGAAGTTGACAAACTGATCGAGCAGGCCGCAGCCGAGCAGGGCATCAAGCGCCGCGCGATTACTGAGGAAGAGATCATCGAACGCACGCAGTACGCGCTGATCAACGAAGGCGCGAAAATTCTCGAAGAAGGCATCGCGCTGCGGGCGGTTGACATAGACATCATCTACATCAACGGCTACGGCTACCCGGCGTGGCGCGGCGGGCCGATGTGGTACGCCGACACGGTCGGATTGAAGAAGGTCTACGAGCGCGTCAAACAATTTCACGAAGAGCACGGCGAATTGTGGGAGCCTGCGCCGCTACTGAAGCGATTGGCGGAAGAGGGTAGGACGTTCGCCGATTTCGACAAACAGAAATAGACATCCACGAAGGCGCGCGAAGATTCGCGAATTTTTTCGCGCTTCTTCGTGTGGCTTGGTGAAAGAGAGGATCAAAGATGAGGGAAGCAGTTGTTGTCGCAAGTTCACGCACGCCGCTGGCGAAATCGTTTCGCGGCTCGCTCAACATCACACGTCCGGACGATCAACTTGCGCATTGCATCAAGGACGTTTTGCGCAAAACGCCGCAGGTTGACCACTCGGAAGTCGAAGACGTGATCACCGGCTGCGGTTACCCGGCGGGCGCGCAGGGATCGAACATTGCGCGCGTCGCCGCTCTGCTCGCCGGCTTGCCGGTCACGGTCGCCGGAGTCACGGTCAATCGTTTCTGCTCTTCGGGATTGCAGGCTGTGGCGATGGCCGCGCACCAGATCATCAACGAAGGCGCTGAAGTGGCCATTGGCAGCGGCGTCGAGAGCATCACGATGATGGGGCGCGACAACAAACCCAATCCGTGGATTCAGGAGCATTATCCGGGAATTTATATGGTGATGGGCGACACCGCCGAAGTCGTCGCCAAGAGGTACAAGATCAGCCGCGAGACTCAGGACGAGTACGCGCTGTCGAGCCAGCAGCGAACCGCGCGCGCCCAGGCCGAGGGATTCTTCAAAGGCGAGATCGCGCCAATGCAAGTCACACGCGGCATCGTTGACAAAAAGACCGGCGAGATCACCGGGCAGGAAGAGCATTTTCTGGAAGGCGACGAATGCAACCGCCCCGACACTACGCTCGAAGGCCTGCTTGCGCTCAAGCCGCACTTCGATCCGAACAGCGGACAAGGCACTGTCACCGCTGGCAACTCATCGCAACTCTCCGACGGGGCTTCGGCGACATTGTTGATGTCGCGCGAACGAGCCGAAAAGCTCGGCGTCAAACCGTTGATGATCTTTCGCGGATTCGCAGTCGCCGGATGCGAGCCTGACGAGATGGGCATCGGCCCGGTCTTCGCGATTCCGAAATTACTCAAGCGGCACGGGCTGAAAGTTGACGATATTGATCTGTGGGAATTGAACGAAGCCTTCGCGGTGCAAGTGGTTTATTGCCGCGACCGCATGGGCATTGATCCGGCGAAGCTCAACGTCAACGGCGGCTCGATTGCCATCGGCCACCCGTTCGGAATGACCGGCTCGCGTCTTGTCGGAACGATTGCGAATGAAATGCAACGTCGCAAAGCGAAATATGGCGTCGTGACGATGTGCATTGGCGGCGGGCAGGGGATGGCTGGATTGTTCGAGGCTTGCTGATCGTTGAGGCAAGCGAGTTTTAAACCTTGATTATGTCGAAGCCCTCTTTTTCCGCCGCTTCGAGCAATCTGTCATCGCCGCTGATGAATGTCTTGCCGCGCGGATAGCGATTGCACCAGGTCAGCGCCGCAGCGAGTTGCAAGGCATCGGCGGCGCGCAGAGGATAGGCTCCGAGCAGTCGCTCGGCCAGTGATCGCGCCTCTTGAAGAGGCGCAACCTCCGTCCAGCGCAGGCGAAGTCTATCCAATTCCTGAATACCTGATTGCGTTTCGCGCACCGTCAGTTCCTGATTACGTTCCAACCGTCGAAGCGCCGAATTGCATTCGACGCTGGTCGCCCACCATACGACAATTCGCGGGAAGAGTCGGCGCGTCTGGCGCGCGGCTTTGGTCTGCGGTTGCTGACAACATAAAGGCACTATTGCGCTCGCGTCCCAGAAAGCCGGCTGGGAGTTGGCGGCAGTTTTCTTTCTCGCAGACGCCGGCATTAGTATTCACCCCGCTCTTCTTCCCATATCCGCTTCATGACCTCTTCCGCCTTTTTGCCCTTGCTTTTCAGCCGCGGCAGTTTGCGTTTGAGTTCTCTGGCCAAGTCTTCATCTGTCAGCGGTATTTCAGGCAGCTTTACCTTGCCCTGCGCCGCCAGTTCCAGCAACTCCTCGTCGTAATCGGCGGAGGGCGCGGCAGGCACGATTCGCGCGATGATGCGGTTGCGATCCTTGATCGTGATTTCATTGCCCTGGCGCACCTGGCGCAGGTAATGAGAGAGGTTGTTCTTCAATTCGGCGATGTTGACGATTTGCATTGCTTGCGCTCCTTTCGACCTGGCCATCATAGCCATCTCAGCAAGTCGCCGCAATCGCTTTCGCCTGAGGTCAGCTTGTCGCCTGCTTCGACGCCCGCGTCAACACGCCAGCCTCGGTCAAAACCTGCTCAAGCTTCGCGCGATTCGACGGATTCATCGGCGTGAGCGGCAGGCGGTAAATTTCCTCGATCATTCCCGTCATCGCCAGCGCGGCTTTCACCGGAATCGGATTGCTTTCGATGAACAGCGCCTTGATGACCGGCGTGAGCTGGCGGTTCAACTGGCGCGCCTCATCCAGACGGCCTTCGACCGATGCGTGACAAAGATCGCTGACTTGTCGCGGCAGCAGGTTCGACGCCACCGAGACAACGCCGACTCCGCCGAGCGCCGCCACCGGCAGCGCGACCATGTCGTCGCCCGCGAAAATCTTGAAGCTCTCGTCCACCAACGACGCGATCTCGGCTATCTGCGAGATGTTTCCCGAAGCCTCTTTGATGCCGGCGATGTTTTCGATCCCGGCCAGACGCGCGACGGTCGCCGGTTCGATGTTGCAAGCCGTGCGGCTCTGAACGCTGTACAAAATGATCGGCAGCTTCGTCGAGTCGGCGATGGCGCGGTAATGCTGGTACAGGCCTTCCTGCGTCGGTTTGTTGTAATATGGCGTGACCGAGAGGATCGCGTCCGCGCCCAGATGTTCGTAGCGGCGAACTTTCTCGAGCACTTCGCGTGTGTTGTATCCGCCAGCGCCAGCGACGACGGGCGCGCGGCCTTTCGATTCTTCAATCGTCAATTCGACGACACGGGCCTGTTCGTCGTCGCTCATCGTCACGCTCTCGCCGGTGGTGCCGCAGGCGACGATGAAATCAACGCCGTTGTCGAGTTGGAAATTTACCAGGCGTCGGAAGGCCACTTCGTCAATTGATTCATCTTTCCGAAATGGCGTGACGATAGCCGTCCCGCAGCCTCTCAACCGATCAATATTTGTCATTGTGTCTTTCCTTTCATTATTCAAAAAGCAGTTCAGAGAATTCGTAAACGCCTTGTTTGCCGATGATCTTTTCCGCCGCCAATACTGCGCCAGCGGCGAAGCCTTCGCGGTTGCGCGCCGTGTGCGTCAGCGTGATCGTGTCGGCTTCCGAGTCGAATCCGACTTCGTGCGTGCCGGGAATGTGACCGGCGCGAATCGCCACGGCTTCCGGCGCGCGTTCGCCGTAACTCTCCTGCATCAAGCGTTCCAGCGCCAGAGCCGTTCCCGAAGGCGCGTCTTTTTTGAATTTGTGATGCGCCTCGACCAGAAACGGATCGTATTCGCCATAACGCGCGAACATCGCGGCCGCGTCACGCGCGATCTTGAAGAACAGGTTCATGCCGATTGAAAAGTTTGCGCCGTAAACGAGCGCGCCGGCGTGTTCGGTGACCGCTCGCTTCACTTCGTCGAGATGCTCGTACCAGCCGGTTGTGCCGACGACTGTCGGGATGCGAAGCTCGGCCAGACGCTTGATGTTTCCGAGCGCCGAGTCGGGCGTCGAAAATTCGATGGCGACTTCGACGCCTTTCAGGTTTTCGGCAATCAAGCCTTCGCCGCGCAGGTTGTTGTCAACATCGAAGCGCGCGACGGTTTCGTGGCCGCGCGAGGCCGCGACGCGCTCGATCATCTTTCCCATTTTGCCGTAACCGACAATTGCGATTTTCATTTCCTCCACCTCACCCTACGGCCTGAGCCAAAGCAGGAGCCTCGAATGTTTCCTCGTCCAGTTCGCTGAAAAACTCGCGGTGCAACGCTCTGACAGCGTTTTCAACGGCGGCGCCATCAACAATGAAGCTGACGTTGATGGCCGAAGCGCCGTGCGAAATCATCGAGACGTTGATCTGCTCGATGCTCGAAAAGATGCGCGCGGCGACGCCCGGCGTGAACTTCAAATTTTCGCCGACAAGACAGATCAACGCCTGATCGCGTTCGACCGAAACTTCGCCGAGCGACTGCAAATCGGCGACTATCGCATCGAGATGGCGAGTATCGTCGAGCGTCATCGAGACGCTGACTTCGGAGGTGGCGAGCATGTCAATTGAGGTTTCGTGTTTGTCGAAGACGGCAAACAAACGCGACAAAAATCCGTGAGCCATCAGCATTCGAGCCGAAGCCACGTTGATCACAGTGATGCCGCGTTTGAATGCGATAGCTTTGCCCAGCGCGCGCGAGGGCGGCGCGTGGCGAACAATCGCAGTGCCATCGGCTTCAGGACGCCGCGAATTGCAGACGCGCGCCGGAATGTCTTTCGCCATCGCGGGCAGCAGCGTGCTCGGATGCAGCACCTTCGCGCCGAAGTAGGCAAGCTCCGAAGCCTCGGCGAACGAGATGGTTTTGACTTTCGCCGCATCGGGCGCGATGCGCGGGTCGGTCGTCATAATGCCGTCAACGTCCGTCCAGATTTGAATCTCTTCGGCGTCAATGGCCGCGCCGATGATCGAAGCTGAATAATCAGATCCCCCTCTTCCGATTGTCGTCGTCACGCCGTCCGAAGTTGAGCCGATGAAGCCTTGGGTCACAGGCGCACCACCTCCGGCAAGCGCCGCCGTGAAGCCCTCTTTCAATTTCGGATTGGCGATATCGAATTGCACTGCGGCGCGCGTGAAATCGTCGTTGGTTCGCATCATCGGACGGACGTCAACCCAGACGCCGTTCATCCCGTCGGCGCGGAATGCAGCCGCGACGACGAGCGATGAGAGCAATTCGCCATTCGCTGAAATCGCGTCGGACAGGCGAGGCGTGACCTGTCCGTTTTTGTCGATCTCTTCGAGCGTCGCGCGGATGGCGATGAAACGTTTGCCCAGAGCCTCGCGCAGCGATTCGATCTCCTCGGGCCGCGCAAGCTGATCAACAGTTTTGAAATGATGCGCGGCGATTTCATCCAGCCTGTTTTGCGCCGATTGAATGTCGCCTGCGGCGGCCATCCGCCCGCATTCCAGCAATCCGTTTGTGGTCTTGCCCATCGCCGAAACCACGACTACAGGTTGGCGATGCGATTGACGGCGGACGATTGATACAAGGCGGCGGATTGCGACTGCGTCCTCGACCGAAGTCCCGCCGAATTTCATTACGATCATCTGATTACTTTCCTGCTCCTTGGGAACAGCGCCGCGCGCGTAAGCAAGCGGCTGTGCGGATAATGGCTCGTTTGCTTACGCGCGCGGCGCTGTTCCGAGTTCCAAAAACGAAAAAGGGTTAGCGAGCCATCGCTCGCTAACCCTGTCCTGATCGCGCGCCATAATGGGCGCCTACGAAAATGACCGCGTCGCCGAGATAGCTCTTCACCGCCGCGCGTGCGGTGACAACCTCAGGGATTTAGCCCTGACAGCCAACCAGCGCGATTGCGAAACATCGCACCGGCTTCGGCGGCTTGCCCCTTTCGCTCATCTTCTTTGAGCCTTCGCGCTCTCGGACGAGTTACTTTTGAAAGCCGCGCCTCTACTCGATTACAAACCGAAAGAACAATACGTTGAAAAATGATGCGGCATTGTGACGAATGCTTCTGAGGCTGTCAAGACAAGCTTGTCTGCCGCTTGTTTCAGAGTTGTTGGCTTCAACTTCTCCGTCTACCCGGCCCAGCGAATAGACATGACGGTCAGGTCGTCCCCCTGTCGCGCTCCGGCGCTGAATCGCTTGAGGTCCTCCAGGCAGGCGCTGAGCAGCGATTGAGGCGGAAGCGAATGGCGCTCGCTCGCCAGTTTCGCCAAACGCTCGATCCCGTATTCTTCGTCCGAACTGTTGCGCGCCTCGGAAAGGCCGTCGGTGTAAAGAAGCAGCGAATCGCCGGGGGCCAGTTGCGCTTTACGACAAGAAAACTTCTCTTCGCAGAAAACGCCGATGGGAAGACCGGTAGCTTCGATGCTCTCGATTTTGTCGCGGCGCAGCCAGAGAACCGGCAGATGGCCGGCGTTGCAAATCTCGACTTCGCCTGCGCGACTCCCTTTGCCGCAAACCAGCGTGGCGTAATGCGTGGACAGCGTGCTTTCGCAAAAGAGACTGCTTGCCCGCTCAATCAACTGTTCGAGCGGAAGACCGATCGAGATCAGCGAACGGAACATCGCGTGCAATTGCGTCATCAGCATCGCCGCCGCGACACCTTTGCCAGAAACATCGCCCAGTATGAAATAGAAGTTGCCGTCGCCATCCGTCATCAGGTCGCAATAATCGCCGCTGACCACGCCAGCCGCTTCGTAATGGCGCGCAACCTGCCAGCCGCCAAAAACAAAATCAGGTTTCGGCAGCAATTCGGCCTGAACCCGCGCGGCCATCGCCAGGTCTCGTTCCAGCGCCTGCTGCTCGTGCGGTGACAGGTGATCAATACAGAATCGCTCCAACGGGTCGGCCAGCAACCGGTCGGTTTCAACCGGATCGTGGCAGACTTCGCACAAACCATATACGCCGTTGTTCAAGCGATCCAGCGCCGCGTCAACTTCCCGTAAAAGCTGCCGCAGATTGGCGGAATCGCCTAATTTGACCAGCGCTGTTTCGAGCTTCTGCTGGCGGACGACCAACTGGTCGCGCAGAAGAACCTCCATCGGGTTTGCCATTTTTCTCTCCTTCCTTTACCTGCGCCACTCGAACCACTTCCGAAAAATTTTCCGCAACGTCGGCGTCAACCGCGCGCGATTGTAAGCGTCACCGATCTTGCGCAGAACTTCAGCCTGTGTCGGATACGGATGGATTGTCGCCGACAGCGCGCCCATCTTCAATCCGTTCGTGATCGCCAGCGTCAACTCGCCGATCATTTCGCCCGCGTGCCGCGCGACGATTGCGCCACCGAGAATTTTGCCTGTCTTGCGGTCGTAATGGACGCGCGCGAAGCCTTCTTCTTCGCCATCCAGAATCGCGCGATCAACATCTTCAAAGCTCTCCGTGATCGTGGCCACGTCGAAGTCCGCCGAGCGCGCGTCCGCTTCGTAAAATCCGGTGTGCGCGACTTCCGGGTCAGTGTAAGTCACCCAGGGCATGATCATCGCGCTCATCTTCGCGCGCCCGAAAAACAGAGCGTTGCGCAAGACCGCGCGAGCCATCGCGTCAGCCGCATGCGTGAATTTGAATTTCGAGCAAACATCGCCCGCCGCGTAAATTCGCGGGTTCGACGTGCGCAAGCGGTCGTCAACGATCACGCCGTCGCGCGAATAGTTCACGCCAGCGGCTTCTAAACCCAGGCCTTCGATATTCGGCGCGCGGCCAGCAGCCAGCAGAATCGCGTCGCATTCAACCCGCGACTCTTTGCCTCCGCGCAAGTAGATAATCGTTTTGTTGGAACCGCGCCGCTCAACGCTCGTGATCTTCGTCTGGTTGATGATCGTCAGTCCTTCGCGTTCAAGCTGGCGATGAATGATCGCAGCGGCGTCAGCGTCTTCGCGCGGCAGGATTTGCGCGACATCGTTGATGATCGTGACGCGGCTGCCAAAACGCGCGAACGCTTGCGCCAGTTCGCAGCCAATCGGGCCGCCACCGATCACGGCCAATCGCCGAGGCAATTCAGTCAGCTTGAAGATGTTTTCGTTCGTGAAATAACCGGCCTCTTTCAAACCCGGAATCGGTAGTTCAGCCGGGCGACCGCCGGTGGCGATTACGGCGCGGTCAAATTCCAACCGCTTACCGTCAACCTCAATCGCGTCGGAGCCAACGAATCGCGCATCGCCGAGATAAACATCCACGCCGAATTCATTTTGGAATCGCGCGACCGAATCGTTCGGACTGATTCTGGCGCGCAGCCGCCGCATTCGCTCCATCGCTTCGGCGAAATTGATCTCAGGCTCTGACGCGAGATGAACGCCGAACTGTTTCGCGATCCGCAAATCGTAAACGGCGCGCGCCGCGCGGATCACGGCTTTCGACGGCACGCATCCGACATTCAGACAATCGCCGCCCATCAACGCGCGTTCGATGATCGCAGCTTTGGCGCCCAGGCCACCTGCGCCCCCTGCGCTGACCAACCCGGCGGCGCCTGCGCCAATCGCAACCAGATTGTATTTGCCGGTCGGAATCGGATTGACGTGATTCGGCGGGTGACAATTTTCGATCACCTGCCGGTCGTACTGATCGTCAACCAGCAGGAAATGTTCATCGCCGCTGATGTGTTTTTCGGTTGGCGTATCCATCACTTCGCCTCCGAACTCATCCGCTCGACCTGCGCCAGAGCCTTCTTCGCCACGCGCGTGACGAGCGTGACAACCGCGATTGTCGCCAACAATCCGACGTATTTGAGAATCTGTCTGAACACTGTCGCATCGCTCGCGCCGTGCAATGCCTCGCGCGCAGCCGCGCCCAGATAAACGTAAAGAAAAGTTCCCGGCAGCATCCCGATCAGATTCGCCGCGACGTAGGCGCCCGTTCGCACATTCGTCAGCCCCAAAAAATAGTTGAGCAGAGTGAACGGAAAGACCGGACTCAGCCGCGTGAGCAGAACCATCTTGAAACCTTCGCGCCCGATGGCTCGATCCAGCGCGGCGAATTTCGGGTTGGCCTCGGCCCATCGCACGACCTTCTCACGCAGGAATGTTCGCGCCAGCAGGAACGAACAGAGCGCGCCAAGATTCGCGCCGACGATCACCGTGATCGCGCCCAGCCACAAACCGAAAATCGCTCCTGCTCCCAGCGTCAACGCGCTGCCCGGAACGAGGAGCACGGTCAGAACGACGTAAGCGAGCGCGAAGACGACCGGGCCAATCGCTCCCAGGCTTTCAATCTGCCCCTGGAGTTGCAGCAACCATTGACGAACAGGGAGAAAAAGGAAGCCGACGCCGATGACGATAATGATGAACGCGATCAGCAGAGCTTTCGCATTTTTTGTCTGAGCCACACTGAGTCTCCTCTCTAATCGCGCCTGATTGATGGCTGAATGATACTCTCTTTTGCGAAAAGGTCCGCAAAAGCTGTGACAGTATTCTGGCTCCGAGTCTGAACTCAAGTTACCATCCGTGCGTATTTCTATTCGACGATAATCAATGGAGGTCAATATGCATTGCCCGAATTGCGGAACCAAAGCTCCTTCGGAACAGAAATTCTGCCGCGCCTGCGGATTCGGTCTGGAGAAGGTCGCAAAATTGATCGCCGAGCAAACAACGATTTCGGAAGATCAAACCGAAGAGTCGTCTCCGGCTCATTCCGACGACCGGCTGCGCAAGCTTGAAAAATGGGCTGCGCGCGCGCTTCTCGCGCTGGGAGGCTTATTCGGCGGCCTGATGCTCTGGGCCATCATAGTCAAGGTGATGATTGAGAAAGGAGACATATTCACGGGCATCGGAATATTGCTGTTTCTGGCCACGGTCGTCCTGTATCCGCTCTGGGTTCATCTGAGATCAGAGCGTGAGAAGTCAGCCTCTACTCAACCGAAGCAGCAACAGCGCCTGCCACAGGCGGAAGAGACTGCAAAGATGCTGTCTGAACCGAACCTCGGAACAGCGGCCAGCGTGACTGAACATACAACGGCTAAACTCGGAGGGAGAGTTATAACCCAGGTTGATAAACCGTAATCGGAATCAGGCTCGATTCCCCGCTTTCCCCAATTTTATAGACGCCGCGCCCAGCACGCGCCGATGAGCGCGTTCCTGCACAAAGACGACGACGCGCAGATCGTCGCGCTTCCAGCCATCGGCGATCATCATCGTCGTCTCGCCCGCAAATGAGCCGGTCGCGCCGTCAACTTTGCCCAGCGCGCGCATTTCACGCACGACTGCCGTATGAGCCAGCCTGCGCCCCGTATTCTCTCCTCGCGAAACGTTCGATGAAAGATCGTCTTCGGTAACAGCCAGAATCGTCTCGGCCACATCTCCCCGGCTGATTTGCGGAACACCTTTGACACTCACGCTGAGCAGGATGGCGCGGTTGTCTTTAACATCATCCGTTCTGGCTTCAATCCGCACGTCGGCTTTTGACGCTTGTGACGCTGTCGTGATCGCTTCGCGCGCCTTGCTCAAACTGTTTCCGACGAACTCGAGCTGTCCGTCAACCACCATCTGCGGCGTGTAGATGCGTTCGCTGCCGAACGCGCCCGCGTATGATTCCTGGCGCGCGCTGAACGCGGCGGACGAGAACGGATCGGCCCAGCCGATGTAATTCCAGTAATCAACGTGCTCGCTCAACGCGATGACCTCGGCGTAGGCGACGGGCTGGTCTTTCTGCAACTGCGCCAACACAGCGTCGGCGGGCGGACAACTCGAACAGCCTTCAGACGTGAACAACTCGACGATCACCGGCGAGCGTTTGCCGTTGAACGGTTCGAGCGTCGCGGCGATTGTGGTTGACGGCGAGCTTTCGCGTCGTGGCGTAAAGACGGCGAAGGCCAGAACGGCGCACAGAAGTGTCGAAACAGCGATCAGTAATTTCACGATTTGTCGCTCCTCGGTTTGAATTTTTGCAGCGCACTTTACCGCGCGGCTTGCCGTTTGTCTGTAACTCGCATTACAAGTTTTCAGAGAGCGGCAACGCAGGAAAGAGCCTGAACGACAGTCTCACGAGAAGCTCAGCGCTGAAAGTCAACGGCTACCTGTTCGCCGCGTTCGGCGTCGCCGTCGTCACGGCTGCGATGGCGCCGTTTCAGCAACGTTTGAATTCGACGACTGTGGCGCTGGCTTTTGCTGTTGGTGTTGTTTGCGGCGGAGGACAAGGTGCGCGGCATACCGGCTGAACTGCGCGCAGGCTTTCAACAAATTCCTTCAAGCAACGAATGAAGGCGCTGCAAGTCTGGGGCGGCCCAAAGGCATGGGAATGGGCCTGGCGATTGCGCGCGGCGGCGTCAAAGCGCACGGCGGGCGAATCAGGGTAAAGAGCGGAACGAGCGGCGGCGCGCGTTGTTTTCACAGCGCCAATCGGTGATGAAATCGAGCCTGATCCGGCCAAACCACGTTATATCCTTACCAAGCGTTGGGTCGGCTACCGCTTTAACGCGGAGCAGTATGCGACACCGCCTTAAACACTGACCTGCCTTGCCCTCTGCTTTTCCTGCTCGTCCACTTCATCCCAGAATCTGATCCAGCTTCATTGCCGCCATCATATTCCCATCGAGCTTTATCTTGCCCGACATAAAAGCCATCATTCCGTTGGTCTCCTTGCGATAAAGCTTGTTCATCGTGTCGAGAGACATCTTCAGCGTGACTTCCGCCGGGAGGTCTTCGTTGCTGACGACGTTCGGAACCGATTTGCCGTCAATGAAGATCACGCCGCCTTCATCGAAAGCGAATTTGATCACGGCGTCGAGGCCGGAATTTTCGCCGACCCTTTCGCGAATGCCTTCGGTAAATTCAGCCACACCCAAATCTTTTTTCTCGTCCGCCATTTATTTTCTCCTGATGTTTTGTCAGTACCGCGCGCGTGAGCAAGCGGTTGCGTGCAGGGTCAACCGCTTGCTCACGCGCGGTACCGTACCATTTTAGTCTTGGCCGGCGACCACTTGTTTCCGCGCCTGAGCGCGCCAAAGCAGGTAGGCCGGCACACCCGACAAGACAATCGCCAACCCAGGCCACGTCGTGGCCGTTTGATAAACAAAAAGCACAACCAGAATCACCGCTGCGCCGATGATGTAGAGCGCGGGAACAACAGGATAGCCGAAAGCTTTATACGGGCGCTCAGCGTCCGGGCGCTTCAAGCGCAGCACGTAAATCCCGGCGATTGTCAGAATGTAGAAGATCAGCGCCGCCGAAATCACGTAGACCAGCAGATTGCTGTAAAGATTGCCGTACGATCCGTCCGCTTTGACCGTGCGCGGCAGAACCAGAATGGCCGCCCAGACGCCTTGAATCACCAATCCCCACGTGGGCACAGCGCTGCGATTCAATTCGCCGGCGGGACGGAAGAACAGTTCGTCTTTCGCCATCGCGTAATATGCGCGCGCGCCTGCCAAAATCATTCCGTTGGCGCAGCCGAAGGTCGAGATCATGATCGCAACAGCCATAATCGCCGCGCCATAACCGGGAAAGATCACATCCGCCGTTGCCGAAGCCACGCGGTCGCTCGGAGCCTGCTGAATTGCGCCGAGCGGCAATGTAACCAGAAAAGCGATGTTGGCAAGCAGGTACAGACCGATGACCAGCGTTGTGCCGAGCGCGAGCGAGAGCGGGATGTTGCGGCGCGGGTCTTTCACTTCCCCCGCAGTGAAGGTGATATTGTTCCAGGCGTCGGCTGAAAAGAGCGAATTTGTTTGCGCGACGCAGATGGCGACGAACAGCCCGAAAGCCGTCGCCGCAGTCAAACCGTCTCCCACATCCTGCAAACCGCCGCGCACTGTCCACAGGTCGCCGAAGTTGGCGTTTGCCGCGACGGACTGGTAACCGACGGTCACTCCCAGCACGATCAAAGCTATCAATGCGCCGGTCTTCGTGACGGTGAAAATATTCTGCACGAGTTTGCCGATCTTCAACCCGCGCGTGTTCATCCAGGTCAACAGCGCGATCATCAGCACGCCGACAAGTTGCGCCGTCGAAAGCGAGATGGCGTAACCGGAACTCAACCGGATCGGCGCAACGATGTAATTGTTTTCGGAAATCGTCGGCCACAGCACGCCCAGATAGCGCGCGAAGCCCACGGCGACCGCCGCAATCGTTCCGGTTTGAATCACCAGAAATAGCGTCCAACCGTAAAGAAATCCCCACATCGGCGAAAAGGCTTCGCGCAGGTAAACGTATTGCCCGCCCGCTTTCGGCATCATCGCCGCGAGTTCGCCATAACTAATTGCGCCGATCAGCGTCAGCAATCCCGTGATCAGCCAGACGACCAGCAACCATCCGGGACTGCCGACTTGCCGCGAGATTTCAGCCGAGACAATGAAGATGCCTGACCCGATCATCGCCCCGGCCACGATCATCGTTGAATCGAACAGGCCGAGTCCGCGAACGAACTTTTCTTCCTGAGTCATAAATGTTGAGGAGATGAAGTTAGGAGAGATGCGATCGGGCCGGGATGTAACCGCTCCACTCGCGGCCCAATAAAAACGGGCGATCCGTCAATCCGAACCGCCCGCGTCTTTCAGCGAAGACTATTTTCTCTGTTGTTCCTGCGCTGGTGGTTTACTGAAAAATTTTTCGCCCACCCCGACGACGTCGTTAATGATGACGAAGCCCATTAGCAAAAGCACCAGCACGAAACCGACCTGCTGGAACCGTTCGCGGAAGTTCATCGTCAGAGTCAAACCAACCAGACCCAGAATCCATTCGATGAAAATCAGCAGGATCACGCCGCCGTCGAGCACCGGGATTGGCAGGAGATTGAAAACGCCCAGGTTCAGGCTGAGCAATCCCATCAATTCGATCACGCCGGCCCAGCCCGCGATGTCGTAGGCGTTGACGGTCTGTTCGGCGATCCTGATCGGCCCGCCGATGGAGTTTCGGGCGGAACGCTGGCCGCTGAAAATCTGTTGGAAGATTTCGCCCGTCAGCTTGATGATACGAATGTTGGAGTCCCATCCGTAGCGCAACGCTACCGCCAGCGAATCCGTCTTGAGCAGCTTCTTCTCGAAGGTGCGAGTAAAGCCCAGCAGGTAAACATCGCCCTGCTTTTCCGGCGTGCCTTTGATTGTCAAAGTCTCCTGCCCGCGATGGACGGTCAGCGTGACTTCACGGCCTTCCTGGATTATGCGGCGAAGCTGATGCCATCCCGTGATCGGCAGGCCGTTAATCGAGGTGATCTTGTCGCCCATTTGCAGCCCGGCGCGTTCGGCCGCTGAGTTTTTCGTTACCGGCCCCACACCGATGTAAGTTAGCGGCGGTTCAAGATCAACAACGCCGATCTGCTCCTTGCCGATGGTTTCGACGCGCGGGCGCAGCTTCAAATTGACGATTTGTCCATGGCGGTCAACGGTCAGCGGAATATCTTCGCCCAGATTGGTAATGACTTTGTCGCGCCAGGTGGCCCAGGTCGGATTCTTCTCGTCGCCGAAAGCGATGATGCGGTCGCCTTTCTGCAGGCCGGACTGTTCAGCGGTGGAACCCGGCGTGACTTCACCGATCACGACCTGCTGCGAGTTATAAATGTCATCCTGAAAGCCGACCAGGATTGCGGCTGTCGGAATCAGCAATGCGGTGACGATATTGAAAACAGGCCCGGCGACGGCCACCAGAAAGCGTTTCCATTTCGGATGCGAGAGAAATTCGTCAATCGAACCATCGCTCTTGCCCTGGATCATCTCCAGATTTTCGCCGCGAAATTTGACGTAACCGCCGAGCGGGATCGCGCTGAAACGGTAATCGGTTTCGCCAATCCTGAAACCGAACAGGCGCGGACCGAAGCCTACCGAGAAAGTTTCGACCGCAATGCCCAGCATCTTAGCGACGATGAAGTGTCCGAATTCGTGGATCACCACCATCGCGCATAGAATAATGACAAAAGATAGATAGGCCACCGTTTTACTCCTCGCTATCGCCGTTGTTAATTCGCCAACCCGGCCAGCAAATGCGCGGCGACGTGCGCCGCGTAAGAACCGCTTCAAACTAATGATTCGATGAGTGAGTGTAATTGGAGCAACGGGATGTGTCAAAAGGGCGTTCTTGAAAGCATTCTCAGCTTACCCTCTTGTCGTAGAAAGCGATAACGCTCCTGGCGCGGCTGATGATTTTCCGACGCAATTCCTGCGGCTCGATTATTTCAAGTTGATCTCCAAACCCCAGCAGGCATTCGCAGGCGTCATCTTCAAACTGAAAACAGATCGAGACTCGCGCCCAGCCGTTTTCGCCCACCTCATCCGGTGGGTCAACTCGTTCGACGCGCGAAAACCTGCCGATGATGTACAAACGATTGACCGCTTCGGGGTGAACACGAACCGTCACCGCGTAGCGCGGAAATCTGGATTTAAATTCGACATTAGATTGATGCCAATGCTTGACGAGATCGAATGATTCGGGACGAACGAACGCCTGATCGGTCAGTTCAGCCTGGAGCATGCGGGAAACGCGATAATTGCGAATGTCGCCGTCAATCGCCGCGACCAGATACCAAACGCTGCCTTTGGCCACCAGACCCAGCGGATCAACCACGCGCTCGACGCTGCAATCATTGCCGCGATCGTACGTAAATTTCAATTTGCGCTCCTGCCAGACCGCTTCCTGCAACAACGGCAGCAATGGGACGGATTCTTCACTCCGGTTCCAGCCAGTGACATCAACGTAAATTCGCTGGCTCGCCGATTCGGCGTCGTGGCGGGACTTGGACGGCACAGCCGCGAAAAGTTTGGTGAACGCAATTTCGGCGGCTTTGCCCAAGCCCAGATCGTCGAGCAATCGAGGCGAACGCGCGAGGAAGAGCGCCTGAATTTCGGCTTCGTTCAGGCCGGTCAGATTGGTTCGATACTCGCCAAGCAAAGACCACCCGCCGCCCGCGCCACGTTCCGCAATGACTGGGATGCCAGCCATGCCCAACGCCTCCATGTCACGATGAATCGTTCGTTCGGAGACTTCCAGCCGCTCAGCCAGATCATTCGCGGTCATCCGCTGGTGAGCCTGTAACAGCAGCATTATCGAGAGCAGCCGATCGGCGCGCATAGACTTCCTCGCTTTCAGAATTATTTTTTCGTTCAACTTCGAAATATGACAGAAGGTGTCAGGAATGATCGCATAAGCTGGCAATCATTCCCACACCTGAAACCGCAAAACTGAAGCGTTGGGAGGCGCATTATGACGACCACAAAACGATCATCGAACAAGAAACAAGCCAATCAGGAAACCGGACCGGCAGCGAGCCGCCCGCACATGCCGGGTTATGGCGTCCCGAAAGACAATAAAGGATTGCTCCCCTGGTCTCACGTAACCGAACGGATGGCCGAGGCTCAAAACTATTGGGTATGCACGGTTGACCGGGAGGGGCGGCCACACGCAACACCGGTCTGGGGTTTGTGGCTCGACGACCGGCTCTATTTCGGCGGCAGCCCGCAAACGCGCCGTAACCGCAATCTGGCGAAGAACCCGGCAGTCTGCGTGCATCTGGAAAGCGGCTCGGACGTGGTCATCCTGCACGGCGATGCAAGCGAGTTGCGCGCGCAGGATAGCTCGCTTACCGCCCGCTTGATTGAAGCCTCCAAAAAGAAGTATGGCTATGCGCCGAAGCCTGAGGATTATGAAAACGCAGGGACGTTTGTCTTCCAGCCGCGCTGGGTTTTAGCGTGGGAGCAGTTTCCGAAGGACGCTACTCGATGGGGTTTTCAGGATGGCGATTGAGCGGACCAAAGCCCGTGTCCCTCAGCGCTCCAAATAACCCGCCGCTATCCCGATTTATTTAGGGGAAGAAAAAACTTCCCCCCTGTAAATGTTGTGGCGCAATAAGTGGACTGAAGAAAACTGGCTGTGCCAAAGTGAATGCCTCAATTCAAAGCTTGCAAGTAGTACTACTGTGTTAAGGCCGCGGGCATTTTCACGCCAATTACGTTTATGTAACGCGATGAAAATCAATAATCCATCGCACCCCACCCGCGAGCAGCGTTCCGATCAATACTTGGCGCTGGTCTCAAAAGCTGTAGATGACTCTGATCGTACCGAACCGTTACTTGATTACTGCACGTGGTGCTGTTGCCTCTCGAACCCAAAAGTATAGAACCAATCGCAGCGGCGGTAGCCCCGGACAATACCAGAAACAAGCATCAGTCGTTACAACAGTTCATTACTGACTCGCCGTAGTGTGATGCCCCTACTGAACATCACGCCTCAGCAGGCCCTGCCTGCGCTCATCGCACCCGCTGGTGTCGAAGCGACAATTGCGGATGACACAGGCCATCCCCAAAAAGGGGAATATTCGGTTGGTGTCTCCCGCCAGTATTGCGGGCAGTTGGGCAAAGTCGCCATCGGAAGAGAATTTCGATTCTCTCAATTTGGAGTTGTCTAGAAATGGCAAGGTTATTTCCGAGTCATCCCTTAAAGGTTTCCCTTCATCATCATTCAGGAGGCTCTTTCTGATTACTTTGACCGACTTTTGAAAACCGCGCCCCAAGTGGCTTGACAGCCTCGCCTGCGAAATTGTTTGATAGCGACCGGCTTGAGAAATCGCAGTTCGGAAGAGTTTTTATCGCCCTGGCAACAATGAGTCGCTCTAGGTTTTTACTTTTTGTGATCCTGATCATTGCGCTTATCTTTCTGTACGTGCATGGCCAGGTTCACAAATATGACGACCGCGTCATATCAAACATAAACGATCTGGATACGCGCAACTGGGCCAGTCCACGCGTGGCCGTTGTGTTTGGCGCGAGCGTTTACGGCAATGGCGCTCTTTCGCCGATTCTTGAAGACCGTGTTGAAACCGCAATAGAGCTTTACCGCGCTCGCAAAGTGGATCGCATCCTGGTTTCCGGCGACGCTCGCCATTCGAATTACAATGAACCGAAAGCGATGTACGAGTATCTGGTCAATCGCGCCGTCGCGTCGAAAGACGTGATTGTTGATACATCGGGACGCTCGACCTACGAAACCTGCCTGCGAGCGAAGGAGGTTTTCGGACTCAAACAGGCGGTATTGGTCTCGCAGAGTTTTCACCTGTCGCGCGCGCTTTATATCGCCAATCAACTCGGCCTGGACGCTGTCGGAATGGCGGGAGATCTGAAAACGCAGGAGAAAATTGATTATCAGGGCGTGCGGGAATGGGCTGCGGAAGTGAAAGCGTACCTTAATCTGAATTTCATTCCACCCACAGCTTCATTGGAAGAAGGAAAAATTATCCGCTGAGCTAATCTTCTTGACTGAACATGGAGCCTTGCGGATAATGCCCACGTCATAAATCTTGTTTATCAGATTTCCTAAAAGATTTTCGCTGGAATTTCTGAAATTATGCTCAACAGGCTCACGAGAAACCAAATCGTCACAAACATCGCACGCAGACTCGCGCGGCCCTATTCGTTTAAGTTCGGCTTTAGCTTCGGATTTTATTTTTACTTTAGCCCCCACAGAGGGAGCCGGCAGGTTGGATGTTCGTTAGCCTGAGCGAGAACGAGCGAAACGCCTGAAGAAAGGCCCCTCATTCAAACCGAGTGAGGGGCCTTTCGGTTTTATAGGGGAACGCCCCAGGGAGTTGTTGAATGATTGAAATACTGGAAGTAGATGAGACGAATTCACGATCAGTAAATCCGCGCGTCGCGTTTCAGGGAGAGCTTGGCGCGTTTAGCAGTGAGGCCGCTCGCAAGCTGCTTGGCTCCACAGTTGAACTTCTCCCCTGTGAGACTTTCGAGAAGATATTCGGCTCTGTCGAGAGCGGTTCGAGCGATTATTGCCTGGCTCCAATTGAAAATTCACTCTTCGGCTCGGTTCATCAGAACTACGATTTACTGCTCAAACATAATCTGCGGATTGTGGGAGAAACCAGCCTGCGGATTGTTCACAATCTGATCGCCGCGCCGGAAACGAGGCTTGAAAGCGTGCGGCGTGTCTATTCGCATCCGGTGGCGCTGGGGCAGTGTCTGCGCTTTCTCGCCGGGCGACCGGAGATACAACAGGTCGCCGCTTACGACACGGCTGGCAGCGTCAAGATGATCATGGAAAGCCGCGAAGATGGAGCGGCGGCAATTGCGAGCGCAGCGGCGGCTGAAGTTTACGGCGCTCAAATTCTGGTTCCCGGCATTGAAGACGACCAGGCGAACTTCACTCGATTTCTGCTGCTCGCGCGCGAAGACCGCTGCGCTGAGGCGCCGCCTGAAGCCGATAAAATGTCAATCGTGTTTTCAGTTGAAAACCGCACGGGATCGCTTTATCGGGCGATGGCCGTGTTCGCGCTGCGCGATATTGATTTGATGAAAATCGAATCGCGCCCGCTGATCGGGCGTCCCTGGGAATACAGTTTCTATCTGGATTTCATCGGCAATCTGAACGAGCCTCGCGTTCGCAACGCGCTGGCGCACCTGGGCGAGTTCGCCACTAGCGTCAAAGTTTTAGGTTGTTACAAACAGGCGGTTAAAGCCGCGAGCGAAGGATGACGCTCGGAAAGCTGAGCCTGACGCGCGTTTCGCGCCTGTCTTCAAAATCACCCTTAAATCACAACTTCACCATAGGAGCTATTAACAATGATCGTAGCAATGCAAGCCGAAGCGACAGAGAATCAGATCAATCACATCTGCGACCGCATCCGCGAATTCGGCTATACGCCACACGTAATTCGCGGAACGGAACGAACCGTCATCGCCGCCATCGGCCCTGGCGACAAAAAGGAGCACATCGAGAATCTGAAATCGGCTGATGGCGTTGAGGACGCCTTCCCCATCCTGCAACCTTTCAAGCTCGTCAGCAAAGAAGTCAAGAAACAGAGAAGCGTCATTCAGGTTGGCGATGTAACCATCGGCGATGGCGGCTTCGTCGTTATGGCAGGCCCGTGTTCGGTCGAAGGGCACGAACAATTGATGTCAACCGCCGAGGCTGTGGCGGCTTCAGGCGCCAGGATCCTTCGCGGCGGAGCTTACAAGCCGCGCACTTCGCCTTACGATTTTCAGGGACTTGCAGAAGAGGGGTTGAAGCTTCTGGCCGAAGCCCGCAATCGCACCGGGTTAAAAGTCATCACTGAAGTTCTCGATACCGAGGACGTCGAAGTCGTGGCCGAGTACGCGGACATCCTCCAAATCGGCGCGCGCAACATGCAAAATTTCGCGCTGCTCAAGAAGTTGGGCGAAATCAACAAGCCGGTGATGTTGAAGCGCGGTCTTTCAGCGACGATCAAGGAATTCCTGCTATCGGCGGAATACATTGTGACTCACGGGAATCCGAACGTGATGTTGTGCGAGCGGGGCATCCGCACTTTTGAAACGGCCACGCGCAACACACTGGACATCGCGGCCGTCCCGCTGCTCAATGAACTGACTCACCTGCCTGTGGTCGTTGACCCGAGCCACGCTACAGGCAAACGCAGCCTGGTTCGCCCGCTGGCGAAAGCTTCCATCGCAGTCGGCGCTGACGGATTGATGACCGAAGTCCATCCTCGTCCCGAAGAAGCCTGGTCAGACGGGCCGCAATCGTTGCGGTTTGAAGAATTCGCCGCGTTGATGAACGAAATCGAGCCTTACATCACATTGCGTAAAAGTGAATCGAATTGACAGCAGCGCTGGCTTACGCATTGATAGCGGTGATGATGAAGCGCAATGACTGCGCGCTTCATCATGGCTTAGCGCCTCCGGAATATCTTCTTGCCGTGTGTAGTTTGCCGTGACACAATGCCCCCGCTTGTTGACACATATGCGGCTTCCTTTTTGTCGAAACGAGTCAAACACAAGCAATTTCTCTGACGGTTTTACGAATATGAAAGTCAAAAAAACGGCCTTGATTATCTGCAACGACGGCAAAGAATACTGGATAACGCAAAAGCAGTTCTGGAATATGGTTCGTGAAGGAGTAGTTGTGCAAACGGGCGATCAGCCTTTAACCGGGCGATTCCGAGGCCGGGACGATCAGTTGCTGATCACGATTCAACATACAGTGCTCAATAAGGCGACTCCTATTCACACCGGAGAAGTGCTTCGCATAGTGCGGTTAAGAAAGAACAGACGGTGATTGGGTGGGATGGCGTTGAGGAACACAAAAGATCAGTTTCTTTCAGGAACTTTCTTTAACCGGGCGCGTGTCAACGGCTGCTAGCGTGAGCAAGACTGAAAGTGGAACGAGATCAGCTTTCACAGAAGCCTTGGCAATCGCATTTTATAGAGTGGCTATTCGCCAAAAACGTAAAAGGGAACCGATGACTTGTGAGGGGGGCGTCGGTTCCCTTTTGCATTTTACTTTCGAGTCGGCCAGGTAGCCTCTTCCTTCAGTCCTTCGCGCCTTTCTTTTTCATTGAGGCCATGATTCCTACCTGCTGTTTGGTTTTTAGCCTGACTCGGCGTGTCCAATCTTCGTATCCATCGGCGATCAATCTGATTTGATGATCACCGGCAGTCAGTTTGACTATGCGTGGGGTAGTCCCTGAGAACTGGCCATTGATGTATATCCTCGCTGGCGTATAGCTCTTGATCGCCACCAATCCGGCTTCACCGTTATTTTTTGCGTCAATCTGCTCAACACCCAATTGGGCATCAACGTTGGTTTGCTGAACCGCCGATTTGGAAATTGAATCAGGCGAGGTTGCGGCAGAAACCTTCTCAACTCTCGATGGCGCCGATGATGGCTTCGGATTTGGAGAGTGCGGTGAATCTTCAACAGAAGAAAGCTCCTCGATCTTTTGCGGCATTGCGCGCACGCTCTCAACCGCGTCTTTCTTTTCCCTTGTAGGGGCTTCAACGCTTTTCACAGTCGTTGTAGCCTTATCGCCACGCCGTTCTCTGGCCAGGCGTGTGCGGAAGGATCGTGTATCTTTCGAATCTGCCCTCGGCTCAGCGGAAACGCCTGTGTCTCCACGAATGGCGGCGAAAAACCCTCCCCATTGCACCGCGCGACCGGTCAGTACCAGCGCTGCGACGATTGAAAGCCAAACCATCGCGTTAAGCATTCGCGCGCCCGCTCGCTCGATCCTTCCGCGCTGAGGCTTTTCCACTTCCGGCTTGTAATCGTGAACTTGAGTGTGGCAATTCTGGCAATAAAAATGCCACTCTGAAACTTCAGTTTGACACTTCGGGCATCTCATAACTCCCACCTCCGAACTACAGGAAGCCTATTGTTTGTTACGGGGGATCGTTTGAGTGAGGAAACTGATCGGGGCTTACACAACTTTTTGGCAAACACGCTGTGAAGGCCTTTCTTTTCTATCTCCAACCGCGACGTATAATCGCACACGGAACGCTGGACGCAAAGGGATGAGAAGCAAACGGAAAATAATCATAGAGGACACGGAACGCTCGCCAAAACATGATCCCGTATCCCTCCTGCTGCGCCATTTGGTGCGGCAAAATACACCGAAACGTGTCGCTCGCTTTCCCGAATTCACCGGCTGCCGTCTCTTCTCAACGGCTAAGTAGCTGACTCTCTGGCGATTTCGAGCCATTACTGAGTTTGGATCAGCGCGGCACAGAAGTTGTTATTACCTGCTGCGTCCTGATTTAATTTCTGAGTTGTTGAGAATTGAAACGGCGGCTTGCTGCTGCTCCAAGAGCGATTAAGAGGAGGAAAAGATGACCAAGACAATGCAAAAGAACGTGATTTTGATGGTGGTTTTGGGGTTACTGGTAGTGACCGCCGCTCCGGGCGCAATGGCGCAGGATAGGTGCCGCAAACGCGGAAACTATTATTCTGTGGCTAACAATTACCAGGACGATGATTACTACCGCGACCGCAGTTACCAGCGTGATCGTCGCCGTCGTGATCGTGATTACAACGATGATTATTACGACCGAGAGGACTCGACTGGCAAAGCAATCAAGCGCACAGGAATCGGCGCGGGTATCGGCGCATTGGGCGGCGCTTTGATCGGTGGCAAGAAAGGCGCTTTGATCGGCGCGGCGGTTGGCGGAGCCGGCGGTTACCTCTATCACAGGAAGAAAGTTGATGATCAGAGAGATCGCCGTTACCGTTACTAAACATGCGCGCAGAAGGCGAGATCAAACATGATTCACCAAAGGGCGATGAGCAATCATCGCCCTTTATTCGCGTTTGGACTAATCGTAGCCGTTTTCGCCAAAGAAGACAGCGGTGATGGGCCTGCCAAAATCGCTCTCAGGTAGTGCGATTGAGGTGTGAATAACAAAACACTACCCAACCGCAGCTTAGCAAGTTGGCGGCTATCCGCCAATCCATTTATGGTTGTTTGACAAAAACGCGCGATGCGCTCTTTGAGTTGATCGCCCCCGTCCTGACGACGCCACAGTTGGCATCATTCCCGGAGTTTTCTGGCGCGCCGGTCTTTCGCCGTCAGTGGCCGAGCCTCTACGAAGCGCCGCAAGATGGTTTGCTCGGCCGTCAGGAATTACTTGAACTCGAGGTCGAGAACTTGCCAACTGCTTCCCGGCAATTGTTGGCCGGCGACCAACTTACGTGAGCGACTTGTTTTCGCTGAGCAGTTCGAGAGCGAGTTTGGCCTTGCAGGCCGGAGTGTAGCTTTTTCGCGTGGTGGTTTATCCGACCTTAAAGTATCGCGTTTTTTTGTCTAAATTTCTGAGTCCGCTATAAGCAGTGTGATCTGGTTGACGATCAAATCCAGTTGGCTGGCTAGCAGCCATAATCAATCTCCTTTCGTTACGGCTGATTCTATCGCTGAACCGCTATTATCCTCAATCAGGTTGATAACCCGGAGAAGGCGCACGCGAAAGCGGCCTCAGCGAAACTGAATCCTGATGCGCCCGCCCATCATTCGCGGGTGGCCGAAATGTGTTCCCTCGAACGGATTGCCGAAGTTGTAAGCGAAGCGATGATCAGAACTTGATCCGGATTCCGCCCCAGGCTCCACGCGGCGCGCCCGGCGCAAAGAAGGTCGCATGCCGCACGGGAAATTCATCATCCACTTCGCCAAAAGGCCGCGCGATGAAATTGCCTGTTTCGGTGAATCCCGTTGGGCCGAGTTGTGCGGCGGTAAAAAATTGCCGGTCGAACAGATTGTTGACCTGCGCGAAAAATTGCAGCCATCGCGTCAACTGATACCGCGCCCCGCAATTGACCACCGCATACCCTGGCGACCTGCCCGAACCCAGATAAAATTCGCCGTCCGGTTGATGCAGATTGTTTTCATTGCCGCGCGCGTAGGAACTCGATAAGGCGACCAAGCCCAAATCCACAGACAGCTTTGAAGTCGCCTGGAGATTGGCGAAAGCCTTTAACATGTGCCGAGGTGTCAGTGGAATTCGCGCGCCAGGGTTGATTTCGATTGAACCTTCAACACCGCGCAACCCTTCCAACGCTTCTTCATTGGCGCTGTTGCTGGAACCGTTGACTTCTTCGGGGCTTTGGAACGTCGCGTCAAGAAAGGTGTAGCTGCCGCCAAATCCAGCGCGCCAGAGTTGTCCGTTCACGTCAAACTTCATGCCCTGCCGTCGCGTTTTGCCGAAGTTTTTGAAGTATCCAAAGCCCGTTTGTTCAGACGAGACAAACAGAATGTCCTGCTGATTATCCGCGCGAAACCAGCCAGCATTCCAGTTCCATTTGCCTTCAACGCCGCCGCGCAAGCCAGCTTCCACGGTGCGCGTTACGACCTGCTGTAAGGGTGGATCGCCTGCTAATGCGTTCGGCAGTTTGCAGGGCTGCGTCGGGTCTGCGCAGCCGAGCTCAATGGAAGTCGGAGCACGGCTACCTTCGGTATAGCTGACGTAAGCATTCAAGACGCGCCACGGCGTGAAGGTCAATCCGACCGCCGGATTGAATCGGTCAAAAACGTGATGGCCATCCAGCGAGCCAGGGCCGCCGCCAGGAAGGATGCGGTCTTTGTTGTCAATCACCGTACGGTTGTAGCGCCCGGACAATGACAAGTTCAGGCCCCTGCCTACAAACAGTGTATCAGCGACGAAAACGCTGCCCGTGTGAATCCGCCCGCGCAGATCAACGCGCGTGTCATAAGGTTCACCATCCGCATCGCCACCAGTAACGCCATCGCCAAAGGCGTTGACGCCGGTGATGCTGCGGTCGGGATTGATGTATCCCAGTTGCGAGGATTGCTGGAATCCGGCGCTGTTGCCGTCGAAAGCCGCGCCTGCCGTAAACTGATTCCTCTTGCCGCCAGGCAAACTCAGCCAACTGAGCTGGCCTGAGATGCCGTAATTCCGTTGCTGGGAACTGGTACGGTTGAGCAAGCCGTTGCATTTTTCGGAAGGTTCATCGCGCAACAACACATTCGCCAGGCAACGCCAGAATGGAAAGGGCGCGTTGGCCGCGTTTTCGCCGCTGGATGGAAAACCTGTGAAGCCCGCCGCCGCCAACGCCGCGCGCTCTGCGGCGTTCGGCTGATAGAGCGATTGTTCCAGTGATTCTTCGTTGATGTCGCCATTAAAGGTGTTCGTGCGGATGTAGCGGTAATAAACGTTGCCGGAAATATTGAGCCGGTTGGTGAGGCTGCGCCGCGCAGTCAGATTGACGAAGGGAGAACGATTTCCTGTGATGTCCGGCTTCGTGTAAACGCTGGCGTAGTCGCGGTCGAGAAAACGCTGTTCCTGAAGGCCGTTACCGGTCAGAAGATTATTGGCGAACGCCACGGTTGCGCTCAACGTGGTTTTCGCTCCCTGCCATCCTAGCTTACCGAAGAACTGTCGCACGTTCGACGGAGAATCGTTACGCCAGCCATCTTCAAAAAAAAGCGTGCTGCCTAGATACCAGTTCAATCCTTTTGAATTGAACCCACCGTGTTCAACATCAGCCATTCCGCGCCCGAAGCTTCCGCCACTCAATTGCAGCGAGGTTCCCTGTTGGCTACGCCCGTCTTTGGTTTGGATTGAAAGCGCGCCTCCCAGCGTGTTTAACCCGAACAGCGGGTTCGATCCGGGTATCAACGTAACTTCAGAAATGGCGACGCGCGGAATCAAGTCCCAACTGACGACATCGCCAAATGGCTGATTGAGTCGCACGCCGTCCATGTAAACCGACAGGCCCTGGGGTGTCCCGAGCAGGGGCGACGCGGTATAGCCACGATAATTCACGTCGGGCTGAAAAGGATTATTTTGTATTTCATTAACGAACACGCCGCCCAACCGGCGGTTCAGAAAATCGGGAAGGTCGAGCGCGCCGCTCATCTCGATGTCGCGCCGTGTGGCCGCCTGCGCTGGCGTGGGGATTTCATCGGGTTCCAGATCTACACCGGGAAGCGGCGTCGTCGCGATCACATCCATTTTGAAAGCCAGGCTGGTGAGAGCCAGCGTCACAACTTTTGTAAGGGAAGCGTTTGATTGCACGTTGATTACAACCGATTGCGTGGCGAATCCCTCCCTGGCAACCTCCAGGCGGTACCGTCCGTAAGTCAATCCCTCAAACGTATGCTTGCCTTGCGCGTCTGTTTGAAAAGCGCGCGACAAGCCGGCGCTAAGGTTCTCCAGTTTCCCGGAGGCTTCCATAGCCTTGCCCGCAGGGTCTTTTACTTCCAGGCGAATCTCGCCTGCTGACTGTTGTGGGGCATGAGCGCTGGACTGGGCTTGGGCGACGATTGAATACGACAATAGCGCAATGAGAAAAAGCATTCTGGCTATCATTGATGATTGTTCCTTTTGAGTGCTGATATTCTGATTGCCTCGCTCAAAATCCGCCCGACGCTGTTGCTCGGAATTTCGATCTTGAGCATAGCGGCAAGCGTCGGCGCAATGTCCGCCGGGCTGGCGACCGCGACATACGCGCCGGGCGCTAC
>JAJVID010000114.1:0-18111 GCA_022072205.1 Acidobacteriota bacterium | reverse complement strand
CGATCAGTCCTGAGCGTCATATCCTGCACTTCCTGGCTGTACGGGCCGTAAGAGTGGCCAACCAGATCGTTCGATGAAAAGCTGACGGTCAGCAGGTCGGTTACATCATCCGCGCCCAGTTGTTCGCTTTCAATCGCGGCTTTGGCGAAATCAATCAGATAATCGTTGGCAAATGGCGTGTACTGGAATTGTGTATAAAAACGCGGCCCCGGAGTTTCTTCGCCGCCGGTGATAGTGTAGGGGAATTTATTTCCAGCGGAGAATTTTTCGTAAGGCATTTCATCGGCGGTCGAGCGGCGGTAAGACGATTCGGGCAGAAGTTTTTCCCACCGCTTGCCGAAGAAACGGTCAGGCCGCATGTCGTGGTTGAACTTCTTCACCCATTCCGGCAGATCGTTGAAATAGTATGTGCTCGAAACCAGATTGCCCGTGTTCAGGTCGAACCAGTAAGCGCCGTTCGGGTGTTTGCCCGCAGGCAGGATGGCCGAGCGGTCTTTGAGCGAAACGCCGACGACTTTTGCCTGCCCCGCGCTCTCCAACTTCAATTCATCGCCGATTGTCGAACCGACCAACCTTGACGGAGACATTCCGGCTGCGCCATCGCGTCCGCCGAGCAGTTTGACCTTGCTGTCAATGACACTCGTGACGCGTTTTCCTAAATCGCGGTCGTACCACTCGTTGCCGATGATACCGTCCATTCCCGGAATCGAGCCGGTCATAAAAGTAGCGTGGCCGCAGGCGGTGTAAGTCGGCACGTGAATGTAATTGGCGTTCGTGAAAACAGCCCCGCCATTGAGCAATCGCTTGAATCCGCCTTCGCCGAACTGATCAGCGAAACGCGTCAGGTAATCGTAACGGAACTGATCAATCACAATGCCGACGACCAGCCGAACCGGTTTCGCGGCGTTTGGCGCTGAACCGACGGCGCGGCGTTGTTGCTGCGCTGTCGCGGTTGATATAGAAAAGAGATTTGTGAGCGTGAGAATAAGACATAGCGTGAGCGCAAACCGGCGGCGTGGCCGCTGCAACGAAGCCTTTGACATAAACTCTCCTTGATTGTGTTTTGCGTAGTGATACGTTGACAGCGGCAAGCATAATCGTCGCGGTTGATCATGACAAGATTTTGACCGACTGGCGGCGCAGATTGCGCTTTAATTTTTTGTCAAAGATTCGCCGCGTCGTGAAACGTCACGCGAAAACGTTTGGAGATTTCATCTGGTCTGACCATAATTCAAAATCCGTATCCCGAAGGCGGCGCCTGCCGTAATAACTTTTGCAGGAGAAAACCCGAAGCGATCTTCGGGTGTGATGTCAAAAGCCGTCGCGCGTAAGCCGCAGGCTCTTTTCATTTTTTTCGCAGATGAAGTTCACCAATAGAAATCATTCTTGTAAGTTCGCATCGTTGATTTGCGCGCTCTGTTTCGCAACCCTCATTTCAATTCAAAACGCCAACGGACAAAACGCGCCTGACCAGAATCCAAAACCAACTCCGGCTCCAACTCCGGCGCCCGCAAGGAAGACGCAGTCGAGCGAGTTGCAAAAAGCGCTCAACGAATTTCGCATCCAGATGGGTCATCTTGGCGGCGCTGGCGGCGCGCGCAAACTGAAAGCCGCGAGCAAGCAGAACAGTCTGACCGGGCGCGTTTACGAAAATTTCCGCAACGATTTCCTCGACGCCGTGCCGCACGAAGTCAGACAGCGCGGCGGAACGAAATCCCTGCTCCGGCGAAATCAATACGGGTTCAGCGTCAGCGGCCCGGTCGTCGCGCCGCGAATTTATGATGGACGCGGGCGCACGTTCTTCTCGCTTTCTTTTGAAGGCACGCGCGAACGCGTGGCCCGCAGCGCGCTCTTCACCGTTCCGACCGACAAGCAACGCGACGGCGATTTTTCAGACCTCGTGGACAACGCCGGTCAACCCGTGCTCGTTTACGATCCTGCGACCACTCGGCCCAATCCGAATTACGATCCGTCGCAGCCGGTTTCGGCCAGCAATCCGCAATACATGCGCGATCCGTTCCCGAACAACGTTATCCCCGAAAATCGCATTGACCCGGTGGCGCGCGCGCTGGTCGGGATGTATCCGAAATCCAACGTCTCAGTCGGGCCGTTTTTGTCGAACAACTACTGGGTCAATTCGCCATTTGAAAATCTGGCCGATGGCGTGATCGCCAAACTCGATCACAGATTGACTGAGAAACATCAACTCTCGGCTAATTTCAATCACTCCGGCGGGCTGCGCAAATCGCCGGAATTCTTTCCGGGGCCGGCCAATTCGGGCAGCCCCAGCTACGAGTACGAAAACGGCGGCCTCGCGCTCTCGGACACATTCACGGTTTCGCCGCGCGTCGTCTGGACGTTTCGCGGATCGGCTTCATACAACAAAACCGATTCGCTCAATGGCGGAGCCGGACAGGATTACCCGAACCAACTCGGATTGAACGGACTCTTCTCGACCTTCTTTCCGCGATTCATCTTCAGCGGGGCTTATCTTTCGATTGGGCCGCCGACCGCTGTGTTTCGTGATCGGGGCTATTCCTACAGCGGCTCGTCTTCGGTTTCGATCAATCGCAAATCGCACACGCTGCGTTTGACCGCGCTGGCCAGCCGTTCGCGCGTCAATTCGTTCAGCCCCTCGTATCCGGCTGGATTGTTCGTCTTCGGAAATTCGATTACCGGATTGCCCGGAGTCGTGAACACCGGCAATGCATTCGCGCAATTCCTGCTCGGACAGGTCACGCGGGCTGAAGAAGGCATCGTGCTGCATCCGTCGTATTACAGCAAAAACTTCTTCGAGGTGAACGCGAGCGACGAATACCGCCTGCGTCCGGGATTGACTTTGAACTTCAGCCTAAGCCTTGAGGTCGCCACGCCGCGCATCGAAAAATACGACCGCCAGTCAACCGTTTCGCTCGAACATATCAATCCGGCGAACGGCAAACCCGGCGCGCTCGTCTTCGCCGGACGCGACGGCGTTGGACGCGCGCTGCAACCGGCGACTGCGCGATTGGAACCGAGCGTCGGACTTGCGATCAATCCCTGGAATGATCGCGGCACAATCGTCAGGCTCAATTACAGTTTGAATTACGGAGAGTATCCGCTTTACGGGCGGCACTTCGGCACGAACGGGTTCAACGCCTCGCCCGTTTTCAATTCGCGGAACGATCAATTGGAACCGGCGTTTTTGCTGCGCGACGGAATGCCGCGCAATTTCCAACCGCCGCCATTGCTCGACGCGGCGGCGGCGAACGGAACCGAAGCCGATTACGTTGATCCTTCGGGACTGCTGCCCGCCAATCAGCAATGGAGCCTCGACATTCAGCGCGAACTGCCGCGCTCGCTGGCTGTTGAAGCGCGCTACACCGGATGGCGCGGAACGCATCAATTCGTGGACAGCTTCATTCGGTTGAACGCTGTGCCGGTCGAATATCTTCGATTCCGCGATCAGCTTTACGACGACTCGTTCAGAAATTCGTTGCGACCATTTCCACAATACCGGAGCCTCGATCTAGGCGGAGTCTTTCCGGGCGGCGATGTCGAAGGCCACGCTTTGGCCATGACTTTGGATCAGCGTTTGACCGGCGGATTGTTCGGTCGCGTCAGCTATCGTCTGGCGAAGGTCATGGACAATTACTCTTCCGGATCGGCGCAAGACCCGAACAACCTGCGCGACGAATGGTCGCTGTCGGCTTCGGACGTAACGCATTCGGTGCAGGTCAGCTACACGTACGAACTGCCGTTCGGCAAGGGCAAGAAGCTTTTCAACAATGACGACGTGGTCTCGCGCGTGATGGCTCCGCTGCTCGGAGGTTTGAGCCTGAGCGGATTGACCACGTGGCGCAACGGTACGCCGCTCATCCTTCGCCCGTTATTCAATCGCACAGGCGGCATCGTCGGCAATCTGCGCGTCAACGTCGTTCCCGGCGTTGACCCAACAGCCGAAGAACAATCGCCGCAGCAATGGTTCAATCCCGCCGCGTTCGCGCAACCCGATGATTTCACGCTCGGCGACGCGTCGCGCACACATCCGAACCTGCGCGGGCCGAGCGACCAGTTTCATCACCTGTCGCTGACCAAACGAATCGAACTGAGCGGCGACACCTCACTTGAATTCGTCACCGAATCGTTCAACTTCACGAACCATGCGAACCTCAACGATCCGGACACACGCATCGGCCCGGAATCCAGCCCGAATCTGAACGCTGGAAAGATCATCGGCTCGACGGGCGGACGCGTTATGCAACTGGGATTGAGAATTCTGTTTTAGCCGAACCGGATGAAAAACTTTGTTGTGAAGATGTTGCCGGCGATGTTGCTGGTTTTCGCGTTTGCGCTGCTGGCGCGCGCGCAGAAAGAGAAATCAGAAAGCGCGGCGCCGAAATCGCTGCTCAAGATTCCCGTCTGGATCGAAGAGGGCGAAGGAAAGTTTTGGAATGAAGCGAAGCGCCAGACTTTTAAAGTCTTCATTGAAGACAAGGAAGTCCCGATCAGGAGTTTTCAAGGCCCGCGTGATCCGGCGATCATCCTTGTGGTCTTCGACACGGTGGCCGGCCTCGCGCGTGTTGATCAGGCTCGCGCTGAGTTGAGCGATGCCATCAAAGCGCTGCCTGAAAATTACTGGATAGGTCTGTTGCGCTCGCAGGACGAACTGTCGGTCATTCTGGAACCCACACCGGACCGCGCATCGCTCGTCGAAAAGATTCAAGCCGTGCCGGTCGCGGGCAAGGCGGGATTGCTCGACACTTTGCAACCGGTTTCGCGGCTCGCTACGGGAATGCTGCAAAAGGCCGGCGTGCGTTTGTGCGTGCTTTACGTGACCGACAGTTCGATTGGGAATTACCGCGCCGATTATCTCAACCCCGTGATTAATTCCAGCGACGCGGGAGATTTGAGCCGCCGCTTTTCCGACCGCGCCGTGCAGGAGCGGATGAGCCGTCTGGCCGAATCACAGGCCGAATTCACAATCCCGATCTTCATCCTCCACCTCGAACAACGCAGCGACACGATGAATCTGGCTTACCAGAGCGGCCTTGAACGCATCGCGGCTGTTTCGGGCGGAAGCGCGATCTTTTGCCGCACGACTGACGAAATAAAACCTTCGCTGGGTAAACTGCTGGCGCGCATTCAATCGGTCTACTTCCTCGGCGTTGACGCCACGAGCGCTAAACGCCGGCCGATAAAAATTCGCATTGAAGCTCAGGACGCGGCAAAACGATTCGAGCGCGTCAACCACGCCAGCCAGATCAATCCAGCAAAGAAATAGCGCGGCCTCACGCGATCTCGAAACAAGCCAGGAATTCGCGGTTGCCGTCCGCTCCGAGGATCGGAGAATCAATCACGCCCGCTGAGCGCATTCCCAGGCTTGTGGCGAACGCGACAATCTCTGCGACGACGCGCTGTTGCGCCGCCTCATCGCGGACGATACCGCCCTTCCCGACCTCTTCGCGTCCGACTTCAAACTGAGGTTTGATGAGCGTGATGATGAAAGCAGGATTCTGAACCAGAGGCGGAACGACCGGCAGGATTTTGGTCAGAGAGATGAATGCAACGTCAGCGGCGACAAGATCGAACCGGCAGGCGAAATCATCCGGCGAGAGGTAACGCGCATTAACGTTCTCGCGCGCTTCGACGCGGCTGTCCTGCCGCAATTTCCAATCCAACTGTCCGTGCCCGACATCAATTGCGACGACGCGCGCCGCTCCGCGTTGCAACAGGCAATCGGTAAACCCGCCCGTCGAAGCGCCGATGTCGAGACAGACCTTGTTCGTTACTTCGATCTTGAAGTGATCGAGCGCAGCGGCCAGCTTCAACCCACCCCGGCTGACGAATGGCATCGGCTCCCTGATCGTCAATTCGATGTCAACCGGAACCAGATGTCCGGCTTTGTCCAGCCGTTGTTGATCGCTGAAAACCTGTCCCGCAAGGATCAGCGACTGCGCCCTGGCGCGAGTCTCGGCCAGTCCGCGCGTCACGAGCAGCTTGTCCAGACGTTCTTTTCCGACCTTTGATTTCATCGCGGTTTGAAGAGCGCAGGCAGTATAGCAAAAGTCCGGAGCGCCGGTTGACAGCCCCATGGTCAGATGGCAAAATGCCCACTCTTCAAACGCGCCCGTAGCTCAGTTGGATAGAGCGTTTGGCTACGAACCAAAAGGTCGCACGTTCGAGTCGTGCCGGGCGCATCAACAAAATCAATAAGTTATGGCCATCTCAGTGATGGCCATTTTGTTTGTTGTACACATTGAAGGGCACATTCAATACTTTTTTACCCATCGCCATGATTTTCAGAACATGTATACCATCTACCCTGTGGCCCTACTGCGTATTATCCAGCCAAACAACAACACAATAAAATGACCACACTTATGGTTGATAGTAGAGAGGGGGAATAAATTGATGTCTGAAATGGAAGTTTCCGGCTACGGCTCCTGGAAATCACCGATCACTTCCGATCTGATCGTTTCCAGCACGATTGGGTTAGGGCAGATCGTAATTGATGGCGGAGACATTTACTGGATTGAAACTCGTCCGCAAGAGAAAGGACGTTACGTCATCGTCAAACTAGCGCCGGGAGGACAGCCAGTTGATGAAACGCCGATGCCATTCAACGCCCGCACTCGCGTTCACGAATACGGAGGCGGAAGCTTCACGGCGGGCGATGGCGTGGTCTATTTCTCGAACTTCGCTGACCAGCGTTTATACCGAGTCAATGAAGGCGCAGCGCCTCAAGTGATCACACCGGAAGCCGAATTGCGTTATGCCGACGGAATGATTGATCGCAAGCGCAATCGAATAATCTGCGTGCGCGAAGACCATTCGGTTCCGGGGCGCGAAGCTGTTAACGCGATAATTGATATTTCTCTGAGCGGGATGGAAGCGCAACGCGCGCTTGTTAACGGAGCAGATTTCTATTCGTCACCCCGGTTGAATCCCGACGGCTCGCGGTTAGCCTGGTTGCAATGGGATCACCCGAACATGCCCTGGGACGCGTCGGAACTGTGGGTGGCTGATGTTTTGGAAGATGGCTCATTATCCAACCAAACCCGCGTCGCTGGCGGCATTGACGAATCAATCTTTCAGCCGGAATGGTCGCCTGCGGGCGAACTGTATTTTGTTTCGGATCGAAGCGGCTGGTGGAATCTCTATCGCCAGCGTGATGGCGATATCGAAGCCCTGTGTCCGATGGAAGCGGAATTCGGTTTGCCGCAGTGGGTTTTCGGAATGTCAACTTACGCCTTCGAGTCGGCGGACAGGATCGTCTGCTCTTACATTGAACGGGGTTTTTCAAAGCTCGCTCTTCTCAACACGACAACCGGTAAATTTGAAAAGATCGAAACGCCTTTCTCAAAAATCGAAGGCGTCCGCGCAACGTCCGGACAGGCTGTATTCATCGCGGCCTCGCCAACCGAAGCGGCAGGCATTGTCCGCTTCGATCTCAACAACCGCCGTTTTGAGACGCTTCGCCGTTCAAGTGAATTGACGATTGATCCGGGCTACATCTCAGTTCCGCAGGCCGTCGAGTTCCCTACCGAAAACGGATTGACCGCTCACGCCTTCTTCTATCCTCCACACAACCGCGATTTCGCCGCGCCCGAAAATGAACGCCCGCCACTGCTGGTGATGAGTCACGGAGGGCCAACCGCCGCCACAAGCCCGACGCTGCGGTTGGGTATCCAATACTGGACGAGTCGCGGTGTCGCCGTGCTCGACGTGAATTATGGCGGCAGCACCGGCTACGGGCGAGCTTATCGAGAGCGTTTGAATGGCAATTGGGGCGTAGTTGATGTTGATGATTGTGTGAACGGAGCGAAGTATCTGGCCGAACAAGGGTTGGTTGACGGCAATCGCCTGGCGATTACCGGAGGCAGCGCGGGCGGCTACACCACGCTGTGCGCGCTCACGTTCCGCGACGCTTTCAAAGCCGGCGCGAGCCATTACGGCGTGAGCGATCTGATCGCGCTCGATGAAGACACTCATAAATTTGAATCGCGCTACACAGCGGGCCTCGTCGGCGCCTACCCCGAACGCCGCGATCTTTACCTTGCCCGCTCGCCGATCAATCACACCGACAAGCTCTCGTCGCCGGTGATCTTCTTTCAAGGATTGGAAGACAAGATCGTGCCGCCGAATCAGGCCGAGATGATGGTCAACGCATTGCGCGCGAAAGGTCTGCCCGTCGCCTACGTCACTTTTGAAGGCGAGCAGCACGGGTTCCGGCAGGCGGCGAACATCAAACGCGCGCTCGACGGCGAACTCTATTTTTACTCGCGGGTGTTTGGTTTTGAATTGGCTGATGCGGTTGAACCTGTGCCGATTGAAAATCTGAATTGAGATGATGTCGAGCTAAATCAGACCACGCAGCATTGATACAGAGAGACCAACCGCAGAGGGTCGCAGAAGAACGCAGAGAACGATCCAGACAGGTCTTTCCCCTGCGTCCCTCTGCGCACTCTGCGGTGGGTTGTACCAATCTTTGCTGTTCCGATTTAGCGCATCATCAATACTCCCTGTCCGCTGCTGAAGATTCCCGCAACGCATCCGGTCATCAGCGTCGCCAGCGTCGCTGCGAGCAGCGCGCGAAAACCCAGCGCCGCCAGATCGTCGCGGCGTGATGGCGCGAGCGCCGCCGTGCCGCCGACGAAGATGGCTACTGACGCGACGTGCGCAAACCCGCACAGCGCGTAACTCAAAATGACCACCGTGCGCGGATCGCTCAATTGCCCGCTCGTGATCATCTGCGCCAAATCCTGATAAGAAACTACCTCGGTCAAGATCACTCGCTCGCCCAACAACCGCGATGCTTCGGCGATGTCGGCTCGCGCGATTCCGAGCAGCGCCGCCAGCGGATAGAAAAGCCAGCCCAGGATTTTGACAATCGTCAGCGGCTCAGGCATCCCGAACCATCCGCTCACCACGCCGAGAATTTTGTCCACCAGCGCAACCAGTCCGAGCATGGCGATCAGCAACGCCGAGATGCCCGCCGCCAACTTCACGCCGTCCATTGCGCCTTCGATGATCGCGCTCATCAAATTGCGCGACCGCGTCGCCGGGTCTTCAGGCGGAACGTGAGAGAGCGTCTCGGGCACTTCGGTTTCGGGCAGCAACAGCTTCGTCGTCACGATCACCGCCGGAATCGCGATGATCGAAGCCGACAACAGATGCCCGGCTATCTGAGGGAACAAGCCGGTCAGAAACGCGACGTAAACTCCGAGCGTGCTCGAAGCCACCGTAGCCATTCCGGTTCCGAGCACCGTGAGCAATTCCGACCTGGTCATCTTGCCGAGGTATGGTCGAATCACCAGAGCCGACTCAACGCCGACGAAGATGTTGGCCGCGCCGCACAGGCTTTCAGCGCCGCTCACGCCCATCACGCGATGAAAGATTCGGGCGAAGACGCGCACGACGATCTGCAACACGCGCAGATGATAGAGCGCGGCTGTGAATGCTGAGAAGAAGATCGCAACGGGGAGAACCTGGAAGATGAGAATGAAACCGATTGATCCCTGCTCGCCCGGCCCGGCGGCCAATGGCCCGAACAGAAATGATGAACCGGCCTTCGAGACATTGAGCAACGCCAGCACGGCGTCGTTGAGCCAGAGAAAGATTCGCTGCGAGCCGGGGAGACGAAAGATCAACAGTCCGATTACGAGTTGCAAACCCATTCCCCAGATGATGGTCTTCCATTTAACCTTTCGACGGCTGGCGGAAAAAAGCCAGGCGATGCCCGCGAACGCGAGGAAACCGGCGGCGGAGATAAAGTGTTGAATCATCAGTTTTCTTGCCATGTTGTTGATGTGTGTGGGAAGCTACGGCGCGGCGAAACAGATTCCACGCTGTATCAGAAACACATCAATAAATTTCAGGTGAGACGACTGTGATCATAAAGGTCTTCAACGACAAAATCCAACTTGGCGAAGCTGCGGCCATGCAAGCCGCGAACATTATCAACCGCGCGATCTCCGAACGCGGGCGGGCGCGCATCATCGCAGCGACCGGCGCGTCGCAGTTCGAGTTCCTCGACGCTTTGACCCGAACGCCCGGCATTGACTGGTCGAAGGTCGAGATGTTCCACCTCGACGAATACGTCGGTTTGCCGATCACACATCCGGCGAGCTTCCGCAAATATCTGATGGAGCGTTTCATCGAACCGACAAGGATGACGAATTACCACCTGCTCGATGGCGAAGCCGATCCGCGCGAAGTTTGCCGACGCGCCAGCAAAGCGATCAGCGCCGCGCCGATTGACGTGGCCTTCGTCGGCATTGGCGAAAACGGCCATCTGGCGTTCAACGATCCGCCGGCGGATTTTGAGACCGAAGATCCGTACATCGTCGTCACCCTCGACGAAGCCTGCCGCCTCCAACAGGTCGGCGAAGGTTGGTTCGCCGGTCTGAACGACGTGCCGAAGCAGGCGATTTCGATGACCGTCAAACAGATTCTTCGCGCCGGAGAGATCGTTTGCATCGTGCCCGACGCGCGCAAGGCGCAGGCCGTGAAGAATTGTTTTGAAAACGAAATCAGCCCGCAGTATCCCGCTTCGATTCTGCGCACGCACGACAACACGACGGTTTATCTCGATGATGCGAGCGCATCGCTGCTCAAACCCCAAACGATTGCAAGGTGACGAAACTATGAAAAATTTCCCGCGCATACTCGCTTTTATTGCCGTCTTCGCCGCGTTCGCCAACGTTGCTTCGCCGACAAAGCAGGCAACGGCGCAAACCACGGAGATCAAGGTCGGCATCATCGGCACTGACACTTCGCACGTCACAGCGTTCACCAAACTGCTCAACGACAAGAACGATCCTAACCACGTGCCCGGCGCGCGCGTCGTCGCGGCGTTCAAAGGCGGCAGCCCGGACGTCGAATCGAGCCGCACGCGCGTGGACAAGTTCGCCGCCGAGTTGCAGGAGAAATGGGGCGTCGAGATGGTCGGCTCCATCGAAGAGTTGTGCCGGAAAGTTGACGCCGTGCTGCTCGAAAGCGTGGACGGGCGGCCTCATTTGAATCAGGTTCGCCCGGTCCTCAAAGCGGGCAAACGCGTCTTCATTGACAAGCCGTTCGCGGCCAGTTTCGCCGACGCGCGTGAGATCGCGCGATTGTCGAAAGAGACGGGCGCGCCGTTTTTCAGTTCATCCAGTCTGCGTTACGCCGCCGATGTGCAGGCGATCAAACAAAGCGACAAGCACGGCGGCATCACGGGCGCGTTCACATACGGCCCCGCGCCGACCGAACCGCATCACCCGGACCTCTTCTGGTACGGCATCCACGCGGTTGAAATGCTTTACACGCTGATGGGCGCGGGCTGCGAATCGGTAACGCGGACGACAACTGACGGCGCCGATGCCGTAGTCGGCAAATGGCGCGATGGGCGGATTGGAACAATGCGCGGCATCCGCGCGGGCAAACAGGATTACGGCGCGGTGGCCTTCGGGATGAAGTCCACGCTCGCCACGCCGCTGCCGATGAAGACCGATTACCGCCCGCTGCTGGTCGAGATCGTGAAGTTCTTCCAAACCGGCGTTCCGCCGATTCAGCCGGAAGAGACTTTGGAGTTGATAGCGTTTATGGAAGCGGCTGATTTGAGCAAAGCGCGGGGCGGCGCTCCGGTCGCGCTCACTGAAATTACTCAAAAGAAATGAGGCTGAAAAATCCCATGCGTAAATCCGGCGACTTCTCATTTGTTCACCTGATCGCAATCCTGGCTGTCGTTGCTGCCGTGTTGATCGCTCTGTCACACCGCTCATCGCTCGCGCAGCAAAAAAACTCAAAGAGTAAAACTATGTCCGACATTCGCCTGATGACACTCGATCCGGGCCATTTTCACGCCGCTCTCGTCCAGAAGGAGACGCTCGCTGGCGTTTCGCCTGAAGTTCACGTTTACGCGCCGCTCGGATTCGATTTGATCGAACACCTGAAGCGCATCTCAGGCTTCAACAACCGCAAGGAGAATCCAACTCGGTGGGCGCTGGAAGTTCACACCGGCGATGATTCGCTGGCGCGGATGCTGCGCGAAAAGCCGGGCAATGTGGTCATCATCGCCGGGCGGAATTCCGGCAAAATTGACCGCATCAAAGCGAGCGTCGAAGGCGGCGTCAACGCGCTGGTGGACAAACCCTGGATCATCAACGCCTCGGATTTCTCGAAGCTCGAAGCGACGTTGAACACGGCGGAGGCGAAGCGGCTGATCGCTTACGACATTATGACCGAGCGGTCAGAGATCACGACCATGCTGCAACGCGAGTTGATCAACGACGCAGGCGTCTTCGGAACGATTCTGAAAGGTTCGGAGAACGATCCGGCGATTTACATGGAAAGTTTGCATCATCTGTTCAAGATGGTTTCCGGCTCGGTGAACATTCGCCCGGCGTGGTTCTTCGACGTGAAGCAGCAGGGCGAAGGCGTCTCGGACGTCGGCACGCATCTGGTTGATCTTGTCCAGTGGATGGTTTTCCCCGAACAGGTGATTGATTATCGCAAAGATGTGAACGTGCTGGCAGGCAAGCGCTGGCCGACGGTGATGACGAAAGATGAATTCAAGCGCGTGACTGGCGAGCCGAACTTCCCGGCTTATCTGGCCGGGAACGTCAAGGGCGACAAGCTGGAATATTTTTGCAACGGCTCGATGACCTACGCCCTGCGCGGAGTTCATGCGAAGCTCGACGTGATCTGGAATTACGAGGCCCCGGCTGGCGGCGGCGACACGCACGTCGCCTGGTTCAAAGGCTCGAAATCGCGCGTTGAAGTTCGGCAGGCGCAGGCGCACACCGTTCACGTCATCCCGAACGAACCGTCGTTAAAAGCCGAAGTGCTGGCGGCCTTGCAGAAGAAGGTCGCCTCGTTGCAGGTCAAATTTCCCGGCGTCGCGGTTGTGGATGAAGGCGACAAGCTGCGCGTGACTTTCCCGGACAAATACCGCGACGGACACGAGGCGCATTTCGGGCAGGTGGCGACGCGATTCTTTGAATACCTGCGCGATCCGAAGCGGCTGCCCACGTGGGAGAAGCCGAATATGCTGGCGAAGTATTACACTACGACGAAGGGATTGGAGATGGGCTACCGCAATACGACGGCTTCCAGGTGAATAAATATGTCAAACACTTTTCTCGCGCTAACCGAACAGATTTACGATTTCATGATGAACAATTCCTTGCGCGAACCCGACGTGCTGCGGCGTTTGCGCGAGGAGACTGTCACAAGCAATCCGCAGGCAGTGATGGCCGTCTCGCCTATTCAGGGTCAGTTTATGATGTCGCTGATAAAATTGATCGGCGCCGTGAAGACGCTTGAAGTCGGCGTCTTCACCGGCTACAGCTCGCTCTGCACGGCGCTGGCGCTGCCGCCGCAAGGGCGCATCGTGGCTTGCGATGTCAGCGAAGAATGGACTTCGGCAGCGCGTCGTTACTGGGCCGAAGCCGGAGTCGCCGACAAGATCACGCTGAGACTGGCTCCGGCTGTCGAAACGCTCGACACGTTATTGGCCGAAGGGCAAGCGGGAACGTTCGATTTCGCCTTTATTGATGCGGACAAGCAAAACTACGACAATTACTACGAGCGCGCGCTGCACCTCGTGCGCAAAGGCGGATTGATAATCTTCGATAATATGCTGTGGTACGGCAAGGTCGCCGATCCGGGCGTTCAGGACGCCGATACTGTCGCGCTGCGCTCGCTGAATGAAAAATTGCATTATGACGAACGCGTGTTCGTGAGCCTGATAGCGGTTGGCGACGGGATGTCGTTGGCGATTAAACAATCTGATTGAAGTTGTATGAAGTACAAAAACAATATTCTCGAACTCATAGGCGATACTCCCCTGGTCAAACTCAACAAACTTACGCGCGGGATGAAGCCGCTGGTGCTGGCCAAGATCGAATCGCTCAATCCCGGCGGCAGCGTCAAAGACCGCATCGGCCAGGCGATGATTGATCGCGCCGAGCGGTTAGGCGAACTCAAACCCGGCGGAACCATTGTCGAAGCGACGAGCGGCAACACCGGGATCGGCCTTGCGTTGACCTGCGCGGTTCGCGGTTATCGCTGCGTCTTCGTGATGACGGACAAATGCAGCCAGGAGAAGGTCCGTTATCTGAAAGCTCTCGGCGCTGATGTGCTGGTGGTTCCCGCTGCTGCCAAACCCGATTCGCCGGAGCATTACGTCAACACCGCGCGCCGCATCGCCAGCGAGACTCCGAACGCGATACTGACCAATCAGTACGCAAACCCGGCCAATCCCGAAATTCATTACCGCACGACCGGGCCGGAAATCTGGGAAGCGACCGACGGTAAGATCACCCACTTCGTCGCCGGGTTGGGCACAGGCGGAACGATGAGCGGGACGGCCCGGTTTCTGAAAGAGAAGAATCCGAATATCAGGACAATCGGCGCTGACCCTTACGGATCCGTCTTCAAAACTTTCAAGGAAACCGGAAGGCTGATGGGCACAAACCCCTATCTGGTCGAAGGCATCGGCCAAGAGTTGATCCCGGAAAACGTCCACCTGAAATACGTTGACGAGATTATCAACGTGACCGACCGCGATTCGTTCAACACGGCTCGGCGGATGGGACGCGAAGAAGGGATATTTTGCGGCGGCAGTTCGGGCACCATCGCCTGGGCCGCGTTGAAAGTCGCCGAGAATCTGACTGAAAACGACATTCTGGTCTTCATCGTTTGCGACACCGGCGAACGCTATCTGTCGAAGTTCCTCTCCGACGAATGGATGAAGGAGAAGCGGTTGCTGGGCGAAGAGCGGATGACGCTCGGCTTGCTCAATGAATTGAAGATGCGCGACGGCAGGCCGCGACTGGTTTCCGTCGCGCCCGAAGCGACGGTCGGCGAAGCGCTGGATTTGATGAATTCGCACGGATTGTCGCAAGTGCCGGTGATCGAAGAAGGCAAGTCTGTCGGCAGCGTGCGCGACAATCGTGTGATGGCGCAGTTGCTGGATAACCGCGAGCTATTGCAGGCGCCAGTGACGAAGGTGATGGACGCGCCATTTCCCGTCGTCAATGAAAACGTGGAAGTCGCGCGAGCCAAGCAGTATCTGAAAGATTCTCCGGCTGTGCTGGTTGAAGAATACGGCCGGATCGTCGGGATCGTCACACGGCACGATGTCCTGGATATTCAGGCCTGATTGACAAACCGGTGACGGATTCACGCAAATGGAAAGAGCGCGCATTCAACACGTGATGCGCGCTCTTTTTTCGTGGATTGGCGTCAGAGCTAGGATGGAGGTCTTGCTCTGAGCAGCAACGCGTTCCACAGCATCCTCCGCCGGAGCGGCGAATTGATGATCAGCCCGATTGTAGCGACGAAGTAGACGCCGCTGAAGATGTAACGGATTGACTCCTGCGGGAAGAAGAATTGCGCGACGAAGAGAACCATCAGCAACATCGCTTCCCACAGCGCGAAGCGGAAATCGGAAATGATGATCGCGGCAAAAAGCGATTGAGCCGAAGTGAGCAGCAACTCTTCTTTCTGCCGGCTATCCAAATCCATCGGTCCCCACGTCGCGGCGGAGATGGCGTAAACGAGAGGGATCGCGCCGACCAGCAGCGTCCATTGATTGACCTTCGATGAAATCAGCGCGCCGATGCCGGTCGAGCCTTTGCCCCTCCAGGCGAAAAGCAGGGCGATGATCGCTTCGGGCGATTCCGAGGCCAGCGGGGCCAGCCATTGGACAAGCAGAAATTCGTCAATGCCTGAATTTTTACCGGTCGCCACCAGCCCTTCGGCGAACGGCTCAGCCGCCAGCCAGATGGCATAGCCCGCGAAAGCGAACATCAGCAAGACCGCTAATCGGCGCGCCGTATTTCCGAGTTTCTCATCCAGGTACCCGGCGATTCCTCCAAGCGCCTCATCGTGTCTCTCTCCTTTCGCCGCGCGGCTGGCGTAGTACAGGAACATCGCGAAGAAGATCACGCAATCAATCAATGACAGTGTCCCTTTGAGAGGGAGAATGAACGAATAGATCGTCGCCAGCAGCAACAGGCTCAGTTCCAGGCTCTGCGAATTGTCGAGCGGAATCTCTTTCCGCCTGTGTTTGAAGTAGTAAACGATGGCGACCAGCGCCCAGCCGATGCCGATCAACACGCGATTGGCTCCGGTCATGTTGGCTACGGCGTAAGCTTTGTACGCCGGGTCTTTTCCGGCGACCCAGGCGAAATGGAGATCAACGGCGTATTCGGGCAAGACGCTGATGAGCGCCAGCGCAATCAGCGCCAGTGAGCGCGGGATGTCGCGTTCGGAAAGTTCCGCGCCCCAGCTCAAAATGAAGGCGGCTCCGACAATCGCCATGCCTGAGATGAAAGAAACAAGACCCGGATGGGTTTGCGCTAGATGATGGCCCAACCCGCTCAATTCGAGGAATATCCAGGGAAGCGGCAGGAGGGCGGCTACTATGAGCCAGAGGAGTCGTTTCATTTGCTTTCAGGGTTACGAGACGATTGAGAGATAAAGAACTTACTCACCGATAATCTTGACGATCACGCGCTTGCGGCGCTGACCATCGAACTCAGCATAATAGACCTGTTGCCAGGTTCCCAGATCGAGCCGTCCGTTCGTGATGGGCAACAGTACCTGATGATGCATCAGCAAATTTTTTAAATGCGCGTCTCCGTTATCTTCACCCGTGAGATGGTGGCGGTAATCCGGGCGCGTCGGCGCGAGCCGCTCCAGCCATTCGTCAATATCCTCAATCAAACCTTCTTCGGCGTCGTTGACGTAAACAGCGGCTGTGATGTGCATTGCGGAAACCAGCGCGAGGCCTTCTTTGATGGCGCTTTCCGCGACGGCGCTCGCGATTTCATCCGTGATGTTGATGTAATCGCGCCGCTTCTCGGTATTGAAGACCAGATACTTCGTATAAGCTTTCACTTCGTGTGTCCTCTCAAGGGGAAGAAAAGTGACTCTTATACGGTTTGGCTTCAAGTTGTCAAACAATGTGGCCAGAATTTGCGGGTGGATACGCTTGACGAAGGGCGGGAGCGGTCAGAACGGAAAAGCGAATGGATAGAATGATCGGAGAAAAGTCGGCGGCCTGGTCCATGCCGTCACATGGACCAGGCCGCCGACTTTTCTCTGGATTGTTATAGCGCCTCACCCACCTGAATCATCGCTACCGGCTGTTCCCGGCAGGCTGTGATTCCGATTCGACGATTTCGGCGTCGGATGTCTGCGGTTGAGCGCCATTTTGATCAGGCATCGCGCGGAAGTCTGTGTAGCGCCGCTTGATCTTTCGCACATAGTTAATCGTCTCGCGGTAAGGCGGGACGGTGTAGCCATATTTCCTGACTGCGCCTTCACCAGCGTTATAACCGGCCAGCGCCAGGCTCACATCCCCATCGAATATATCCAGCAGGAAGCTCAGATACCGCGCGCCTGCTTCAATATTCTGTTCAGGATCGAAGATGTCCTTAACGCCGAATCTGGCTGCGGTCGCAGGCATCAGTTGCATCAACCCGCGTGCGCCTTTAGGAGAAACTGCGCGGTGCTTAAAAGCCGATTCCTGACACATCACGGAATAAAGCAACAACGGCTCGATTCCATGTCGTGTAGCCGCAGAGACTATAAATGAATCAATTTTCTCATCGCCGGTGGACTGCCCTTTAAGCTTTCGACTTGCCGAGTTCCTGATGCCACGCCCCGAAGTCGGTTTTTGCGCGCCTACAGCATCGCGTGGTTTAGCCACTTCTTTCGCGGCCTCTGTCACAAGCTCCGCTCCAACTTTCAATGTTGACGCTGGCGAGATTGATGGCATCGCTGGGGCCGTGATGGCCGCTATCGGCGCCATGGCGACAGCGGCTTTGCCCAGGCTTTGTAGCGCAGTAGCGGCGGTTTTACTTAGGCTCTCAGTCGCCGTTGCGCTTTGGGCGCCGGGTTGAGTGTTTTGAGCGATTGATGTTGCGTTGAGTAAAACTACCAGTAAGAACAAGTGAGAATATTTTTTCATGCGTTAACTCGTAAGATGGATTTGCGTGATCGGCCCGAAGCGCGCAAAAAGATAAAAGTCACATCGTGAGCGTGAAGCTCTTTGAGTTGACTTAAATTTCGTCGTGTTATTGCGCGGGCAGGCGGTTCGGAGCCACCTGATTGATGGCGGGCCAATACTCGTTCGGC
>JAJVID010000010.1:51611-60105 GCA_022072205.1 Acidobacteriota bacterium | reverse complement strand
CGCCGCGAAATGATCGAAACCGGTTTCAATGTTCAAAATTTAAAAGGCTAGGAATAAATCAGCTATGACGAAACCAGCATCCACCGCAGGCGCAGGGTTGCGTGACGTAGTCGCCGCGCCGAGCCGCATCTGTTTCATTGACGGAGAACAGGGCATCCTTGTTTACAGCGGGTACAACATCCACGATCTGGCCCGGCATTCGACCTTCGAAGAAGTCGTCTTTTTGCTCTGGAACGGACGATTGCCGAAGCGCAGTGAGCTTGACGAACTGAACGCTCAACTCGTCGCCCACCGCAAACTCCCGTCCGAGATCATCGCGATGATGAAGGCGTTTCCGAAAAGCGCTGTACCGATGGACGCGTTGCGGACGACCGTCTCCGCGCTCGCGTTTTACGACCCGGAGCGCAGCGACAATTCTCTCGAAGCCAATCAGCGCCGCGCGCTCCGCCTGACTGCGCAATTCGCAACCATCGTCGCGGCGATTGATCGCATCCGCAAAGGCCTCGAACCGCTCGACCCGAAACCGGAGCTTTCGCACGCCGCTAATTTTCTCTACATGCTCAACGGCAAGGAGCCGATGGACGTCGAGGCCAAAGCTCTGGACATCGCGTTGATCCTGCACGCCGACCACGAATTCAACGCCTCGACCTTCGCCGCGCGCGTGACCGCCGGGACGCTCGCCGATATGTACGCCTCAATCACTTCCGCCATCGGCGCGCTGTCAGGCCCGCTGCACGGCGGCGCGAACGAACAGGTCATGAAGATGCTGCTCAAGATCGGCTCACCCGCGAACGTTGACAAGTTTGTCAACGACAAGCTCGAAGCCGGCGAAAAGATCATGGGCATCGGCCACGCCGTTTACCGCACTGAAGACCCGCGCGCCACGCATTTACGCAAAATGTCCGAGGAGATCGGCAAACGCCAGGGCGACACCAAGTGGTTCGACATGTCGCATCGCATCGAAGAACTCGTCGTCGAAGAGATGAACAAGAAGCAGAAACCGATCCGAGCCAACGTGGATTTCTATTCGGCTTCGACTTATTACATGCTCGGCATCCCGGTTGATCTTTATACGCCGATTTTCGCCGTCAGCCGCATTTCGGGCTGGACGGCGCACGTGCTTGAACAACTCGGCAACAACAAACTGATCCGCCCTCGCTCGGAATACACCGGCGAGATGGATTTGAAATACACACCGATTGACCAGAGATAGTCCAAAGATAATCTGGCTGATTCATCGAAGAGAGGAGGGACGTATGGCAAACGTAGTGATCTACACCAAACCCGGCTGCCCGCACTGCGCGAAAGCGATGGCGTGGCATACCCAACAGGGAGTTCCGTTCGAGGAGCGCAACGCGCAGGATAATCGCCAATACCGCAAGGAGATGTTCGCATACTCCGACAACGACCCGACGGTGCCCGTCATCGTCGTTGACGGAGTTTACAAACAGAGCGGCTGGGAAGGCCGTGGTTGAACGGTTCACGATTAGGTCAGCCGTGAGTTGACCATCAACGAAACCGAGAGCGAAGGCGGTTTGGGCTGACAGGCCCGGAGCCGCCTTTTCAATTCTGATCTCCGGTATGCTCAACCCAATCGAAACATCGGTCATCAACCGCGTTGACGAACTCGCCGACGAGATGATCGAGTTTCTGCAACGCCTCGTCAGAATTCCGACCATCAATCCTCCCGGCGCGAATTACGCCGATTGCGCCGCGCTCATCGGAGAAAAGCTGAAAGAGTTCGATTACGAAGTCCGATTCGTCGAGGCCGAAGGCTTGCCTGAATGCTCGCGCGAATTTCCGCGCGTCAACGTGATTGGCCGGATGGAAGGCCGGAGCGCGCGACCGACGCTGCATTTCAATGGTCATCTGGATGTCGTGCCTCCGGGCAAAGGCTGGACGGTTGATCCGTTCGCCGCCGTCATTCGAGACGGAAAGATTTATGGGCGCGGCGTGACGGATCAGAAAGCAGGCATCGCCGCTTCGATCTTCGCAATCGAGGCGATCCGGCGCGCGGGTGCGAAACTCAACGGATCGGTCGAGCAGAGCGCGACGGTTGACGAAGAGAGCGGCGGCTTCGCGGGCGTGGCTTATCTGGCTCAACAGGGTTACGTCAGCCGCAACTCGGTTGATTACGTAGTTATCACCGAGCCGCTCGATTTCGACAGAATCTGTCTCGGTCATCGCGGAGTTTACTGGTTTGAAGTCGTGATGCGCGGGCGCATCGCGCACGGCAGCATGCCTTTCCTCGGCGCGAGCGCGATTGACGGGATGGCGCGCCTGGTCGAGCGCGTCGAGCGGGAGTTGAAGCCGAAACTCAATGGCCGCCGGACGCGAATGCCCGTTGAACCCGAAGCCGCGCGTTCAGCCACGATCAACGTCAATTCGATCCTGGGCGGGCAGCCGGTTGACACGCCGCAAACGCCCTGCGTGGCTGATCTGTGCCGCGCGATTTTCGACCGGCGCTTTCTGCTCGAAGAAAAATTTGAAGAAGTGCGCGGCGAGATGATCGAGTTGATCGAAGCCTTGCGCGCTGAAGACGGCGATCTGAGTTATGAGCTTAAAGACTTGATGATAGTTCATCCCGTGATGACCGCGCCTGAGGCCGAACTGGTTCAAACAATGTCGCAGGCTATCATCGCCTCAATCGGACGCCATCCGCCGTTGATCGCCAGTCCGGGCACTTACGACCAGAAACATTTCGCGCGACTCGCCGAGATCGAACAGTGCGTCGCTTACGGCCCCGGCATTCTCAATCTGGCGCATCAACCCGACGAGTATTGCGAGATCGAACATTTGGTTCTATCGTGCAAGGCAATGGCGATTGCGGCGATGCGTTTGCTGGGGCAGGGAGCCTGAAAGGCCCAACGCGCGGAGGCTGATAAAAAGTTTATGCGGAAAACAACGCGACGTGAGATTTTGCGAGACGGTCTGGCCGCGACCTCTTTCGCGTTTATCAACGAAGATGGATCAGCGATGAGCTTCAATTCTTCCACTCAAAACGAACACGGCGCGATCACTGACGTCGCCGGAATCAAAGTCGGGCACTTCACCGATTCGCGACGCCCGACGGGTTGCACCGTGATCCTGTGCGAAGAGGGCGCAGTCGGCGGAGTTGACGTTCGCGGCGCGGCGCCGGGCACGCGCGAAACCGATCTGCTCAATCCGATCAACACCGTGCAGCAGGTTCACGCGGTGGTCTTGTCGGGTGGCAGCGCGTTCGGACTCGACACGGCGTCGGGAGTAATGCGTTATCTTGAAGAGCGCAACATCGGTTTCGACGTTCGAGTAGCCCGCGTGCCGATTGTGCCCGCCGCGATCCTTTTCGACCTCGGAGTCGGCGATCCCAAGATTCGCCCCGACGCCGAAGCGGGTTACAAAGCCTGCAAGGCCGCGACGGCGAAGGCTCCGGAAGAAGGCAACGTCGGCGCAGGCGCGGGCGCAACCGTCGGCAAGCTCTTCGGCATGAAACGCGCGATGAAAGGCGGCGTCGGCACGGCGTCAATCAAGCTCAACGATGGCAAATCGAGTTTGACCGTCGGCGCAATCGTAGCCGTCAATGCAGTCGGCGACGTGATTGATCCGAGCGCGGGCAAAGTCATCGCTGGCGCTCGCACGCAAGACGGTAAGGCGTTGCTGGGTTCGATGAACGCAATCCTGCGCGGCGAGCAATTGCCGCCATCGCTCGGCGGTACGGCGACGACCATCGGCGTGGTCGCAACCGACGTGAAGCTCGACAAAATGCAGGCGACAAAAGTGGCGCAGATGGCTCACGACGGATTGGCCCGCGCGATCAACCCGATCCACACGGCTTCAGATGGAGACACGATTTTCGCGCTCGCGACGGGCAGATCTTCGAGGCCGGCGAATGTGACGTTGATCGGGGCGTTGGCGGCGGAAGCGATGGCGCAGGCGGTGGTGCGCGCGGTGCAAGCAGCTAGAAGGATTGAAAATTTGCCAAGCGCATCGGAGATGAGAGGAGTTTCTTAGCGGCAGGCGCTTTCCTCTTTCACTCTGGCGGGTGAATGCCGCTAGCGACCCAGAAACTGCGCGCTTGCAGCGCCAAAGGGTGGTTCAGATTGATTGCGACGATCGTGGCCCGCCCACGTGGAGTCAGGCCGATGATTCGCGTCCCATCCGCGCTCCATCGAAAATGCTCGCGCCACCGGTCACGGCGAGGGTGAAAGAGGCGCGTTCGCTTGCTTGTGCGTGGATCACGCGCAAATCGCTGCTGGCCTTTGAACTGATTACAAAACGGACAGCTCAAGCAGAGATTTTTGAATTCCGTTTTCCCGTCCGCCGACTTCGGGATGATATGGTCAATATGAAATACGGCCATAGTCATCTCCTGCGTAGCTTGGCAATATTCACAGCGGTTTTGAGCCGCGCGAATGACCGACTCTCTTAGCTTTCGTGATAGGCGAGACATGTTAATCAGCGGCTGACCGTTCAGCGCGGTCGGGTAGTTCCAGCAGGTAGCGGGCGCGCGCTTTCTCGACCATATCCGCGCCATATTCGGCGATCAATTCTTCAAGTCGCTTTCGCTCGGCTGGGCGCAATTCTCTTTCGGTATTGGCGTCCAGCAGCTTGTCCAGTAAGCGTTGCTTGTCCGGAGGGAATTTGCGTCGCAGGATGGCCTGGAGTTCGGTCATTACTTCAAGGGCGACTTCCTGATTGGCAGGCTGTGTGAGCACACCTTCCAGAAAAGAACGGCGTTCGCGCCGATCCAATTGCGTGTAAGCGGATATCAATTGATCGGTTGTTAGCCTGATTTCTATTACCGGCATAAAGCTAGTTCCTCTTTTGATTCATGTCGTTGCGCGAAGTCAGAGTAACATAGGCGCGCAGTCAAACAATACTCATCGGAGAGAAGATGGAAAAAATGAAACGCAACATTTTGATAGCAGTCGCGTCTATCTGGATCGTCGCGCTGCAGGCGCAGGCAGGCGTTACCCGCATTGAAATCATCTCCCGCGCCGACCTCCTCAACGGCAAGGAGTTCGGCCTGGCCGGCCCTTACGAAAAGATCATCGCCAAAGTCTACTTCACCGTTGATCCGAACAATCTGCACAACAGGGTCATCGCTGATCTCGACAAGGCGCCGCGCAACGAGCAGGGGCTGGTCGAATTCTCAGCCGATCTCTACATTCTCAGGCCGAAGGATTTGAATCGCGGCAACGGCGCGGCGCTGTTCGAGATTCCGAATCGCGGCGGCAAGGCGATGGTGCGGTTTTTCAATCATGCGCGCGGCTCGACCGATCCGACGACAGAGGCCGAAATGGGCGACGGATTTTTGATGCGCCGAGGCTTCACGCTGGTCTGGCTGGGATGGCAGTTCGACGCGCCGGATGGCGAAAAAATGTTGCGGCTTTACGCGCCGGTGGCGACAGACAACGGCAAGCCGATCACCGGCTGGGCGCGGTCGGATTTTGTTTTTGCGGAGAAGGCGTTCGACGCCCCGCTCGGCCATCGCGGGCAGAAAGCGCAACCGGCCATTGACCTCGAAAACTCCGGCTACAAACTGACCGTGCGCGATACGGTGTTGGGCGAACGGCGAGTAATCCCGCGCGATCAGTGGCGGTTCGCGCGCTTCGTCAATGGACAAGCGGTTCCCGATCCGACTCGCATCTATCTCAAAAGCGGTTTCGAGCCGGGCAGGATTTATGAAGTCGTTTATCGCACGCAGAACCCTGCGGTCGTCGGCTTGGGACTGGCGGCGGTGCGCGATCTGGCTTCATATTTCAAATACGAGCGGAACGACGTGGCGCCGGTCAAACGCGCGCTGGCTTTCGGCATTTCGCAATCGGGGCGCTTCCTCCGGCATTTTCTCTATCAGGGCTTCAACGCCGATGAAAAAGACCGGCAGGTTTTCGACGCCGTCAACCCGCATGTCGCCGGTGGCGGCCACGGCAGCTTCAATCACCGTTTTGCCGAACCATCGCGCGACGCCAGCCCGTTCTCGACATTCTTCTATCCGACCGACATCTTCCCGTTCACGGACGTTGAGCAGACCGATCCCGAAACCGGCGATAGGGACGGCATTCTGGCGCTGGCGATGAAGCAGAAGGTCGCGCCGAAAGTCTTCTACACATTTTCGTCCTATGAATACTGGGGCCGCGCGGCGTCGCTGATCCACACTACGATTGACGGCAAGACCGACATCCAATTGCCGGATAGCGCGCGAATTTATTATTTCGTCGGCGGACAACACGGGACAGGACAGTTCCCGCCGGGCAGGAATCGAACGCAGAACTCGACTAGCCCGAACGACTATTCGTGGTCAATGCGCGCGCTGCTCCTGGCGCTGGACGCCTGGGCGAAAGACGGAACGCCGCCGCCGCCCAGTCAGTACGCGCGGATCGCTGATGGCACGCTCGCCAATCCGAAGGCCATCAACTTCCCAAAAATCCCCGGCGTCAATTTCCCACGCACGATTCACGAAGCCTGGCGCGTTGATTACGGCCCGGAGTTCAAGAGCAAAGGCGTCATCGCGAACGAACCGCCGCGCATCGGCAAGCCTTTCGCGGTGATGGCGCCGCAGGTTGATCAGGACGGCATTGACCTCGGCGGAGTCAGAATGCCCGAAGTCGCCGTCCCGCTTGCGACCTACACCGGCTGGAACCCGCGCGACCCGAAGACCGGAGCGCCGGATCAGTTGGTTGATTTCGCCGGTTCATACATCCCATTTGCTAAAACGAAAGCCGAACGCGAACGCGCGGGCGACCCGCGATTGTCGCTGGAAGAACGTTACACAAGCCGCGCGCAATATCTGGGCCTGGTTGCCGAAGCGGGAGTGAAACTGGTCAAGGGCGGTTATCTGCTGGCGGAAGACTTGCCCGTGTTGATCGAACGCGCCGGGCAGCAGTGGGATTACACGATGAAGTAGCAGGCCTGATTTTGATGCTCAACCTGTGAACGCAGGCGTCAGGTCGCAGGGCAAACGCGCTGATGATGCGCCTCCGGTTGAAGAGACGTTTGGAAGACGTGGCTATGACGGCGTCACCACTTCCCGGCGGGCGCGACTGAAAGAATCCGCTCGATGATCTTCTGATCATCCGGCAGCATCTTCGATTTCGGCAGACGCGGAACCAGCGTGGCCCAATTCCTGTCTTCAGAGAAAACTCGTTTGAAAAGTGGCAGCGCTTCTTCGATCTTGCTTGCGTTGACCAGTGTGACGGCGTGCCAGAAGACCATCTCGATATTGTCGGGGACCAGGGCTTCAGCCGCGCTGTATTCGCGCACCGCGCCGGCGATGTCGTTTTTGCTGAACAACTCATCGCCTGTGTTCATGCGGGTGTAAGCGCGTTGCAGCTTCACCAGTCGTTTCAGTTCGGCGACCGGAGCGTGGTGATCTTCGACGCGAAGGTCGAAGAGGCGGTCGGCCCAGGGTTTGCCGGACGGTTTGCCGCTGACAACGATGATCGCGGCTGATTGTTTGCCGCGAATGTCGCCGCCTTCGCCTTCGGCGGCTTCGAGCGCGGCCATCAGACGGTCGGCCAGATCGCCTTTGGCGTTCTCAAAAGCTTTGGCCATCGCGCCCCAGACCGTGTCTTTCAACATCAGATTGGCTTGCGCGGAATAGTTCGCGCCCGTGTGATGGCCTGCGGCGATGATGCAATGTTCGCCGGTGTGCGCGGCGACGCGGCCCTGAGCGTCAATCATCGCCACCTGTCGCACATCGGCCTGTGCGTCGCTGGCGAGCAATGACTTCAGGGCTTCGGGGGCGCTCTTTCCCGCGCGCATCAGAGCCAGTCCGAGCGGGCCGTAAGCGGGTTCGACGAAAGATTGCGTGGCGACGGCGCCGACTCCAGCTTCAGCCCAGGGCACAATCGCTCCGACCGAATACCAGTGCGATTGCACCGCGACGCCGAGTTGGCCGGTTTCCGGGTCGCGCGCGACAATCGAATAAGTGTGCGCGAGCGGCTGTTTGACGGGCGGCTTGTCACTTTTATTCGATTGCGCTACAACCAGCGCGGGAGAGAGCAAGAGAGCGCAGGCAAAAATGATTCGAGCGGCTTGATTGTTCATTTGGGTTCTCCTGGTGAATTTGATATTTGAGATTCGAGAAAGGAACAATGATGAAGCATTCGGAAGCTTTTGAAAAACTTTGCGAAGACGCCAAATCGCGCATTCGTGAAATCACCGCCGCCGAGGTCAAACGGAAACTCGACGCAGGCGAAAATTTCCATTTCATTGACGTGCGTGAAGACCACGAATGGCAGAAGGATCACGCAGCCGGCGCCGAACACCTGGGGCGCGGGATCATCGAACGCGACATCGAAAAAGTCGCGCCCGACAAGAACGCCGAGATAGTGCTCTATTGCGGCGGCGGTTTCCGTTCGGCGCTTGCGGCTGACAACCTGCAAAAGATGGGTTTCACGAACGCGCTGTCAATGGCCGGAGGGATCAGGGCTTGGCGTGAAGCGGGATATCCGATGGAATAGCGGGATTGCGGATTGCGGATTGCGGATTGCGGATTGCGGATTGCGGATTG
>JAJVID010000010.1:25992-51601 GCA_022072205.1 Acidobacteriota bacterium | reverse complement strand
GGATTGCGGATTGCGGATTGCGGATTGCGGATTGCGGATTGCGGATTGAAAGGCGGCAATAAAGCTCTTCAATCCGCAATCCGCAATCCGCAATCTTCAAAAGATCGTCACCTTCACGGACAAATACTTCTTCGGATTCTGGCGAAAATCGTAAAGCAATTTCGTCATTTCAGCCGACAGCGTGTTTGCGTTGTTATAAAGTCTCTCGTCTTTGAGTAGCATTCCCGCGGTGCCTTCACCCTTTTCCAGGCGCGCCATAATCACATTCAGCTTTTCGATGGTGTCGCGCGCGTCGGCGTACATCTTTTCATCGTTGATCAGTTTGCCTACTGTGCCTTCGCCGCGCTCGATCTTGGAGACCAGTCCTTCAAGCCGCGCCGAGGTATCGTTCAGCTTGGACACGAGCGATTTGGCGTCGTCGTACAGCTTTGGATCCTTGAGCAGCTTGCCGATGGTGCCTTTGCCGGTGTTGAGTTGACCTTCGACATTGTCGGCGATGCCGCGCAGTTTCGTGATGGTGTCGGTCGCATTTTTATAAAGCGCCGGATCGTTGGCGAGTTGGCCGAGTGTTCCTTTGCCATCTCTGATGTCCGCGATCAGTCCTTCAGCCTGGCGCACCGTTGTGTCGAGGTTCACATAAAACGATTCATCGTAGAGGAATTTTCCGATTGAGCCTCTGCCCGCCTTCATATTTCCTGTCATCTCCCGGATGTCGGCGGAGATGGCGTTTAGATTGGTGACCGCCGTTTGCGCGGCGTTGATGATGTCGCCGACGCTCTTTTGGGCGATGCTGTCAATGCTGGCGCCGCTCTGGATCGCTTTGCCCGCGCTGGTGCCGGGCGTGATGTCAATCACGTTGTCGCCGAGCACGCCCGCGCTCTTGAGCACGGCTTTTGAATCGGTGCGGATGCGTTCGATGGCAGGGCGCCCGTCGAGTTTCCCGTCAATTTCCATGACGATCTCGATGTTGTTCGGCGCGTCCTGGTTAGTCGGAATCTGATTGCTGAAATTGATCTCCTTAACGCTGCCCACTTTCTTACCCGAAAGCCGCACCTCCGCGCCTTTGCGCAGTCCGTCAACGCTCGCCATCTGGGTCTTGACGATGGTCGTCTTGCTGAAGCCCGGCAATTTGATGTCGCCGCTGATGGCGAAGATGACAAGGAGCAGAATCGCCAGGGCCGAGATCACCAGAATGCCCACACGCAATTCTGAAAAACTTGTTTGTTTGCGTTGCGCCATAAATACCTCCAAAAATGCTGGAATCACGCGTATCCCTGCGCGCTACGACCGAGCCGGGGCGCGCTCTCAGGGAAATTCAGCGCTCGTTGTCGAGGAATTTGCGAATGTAAGGATTGCCCGATCCGCGCATCTCTTCGTCGCTGCCGCTGAAGATGACGTTTCCGTCCTTCAGCATAATGAACTTCGTGTTGATCAAACACAGCTTGTCGCCCTCGTGCTCGAAGATCAGATTACCGAAATCGTCGCGCACGACGTATTCGCTCGCCAGCACCTCGATGTCCTGCAACCGGTGAGTGACGAAGATCGAAGAAACCTCTTCAAGATCGCGCAGCTTCAGAGCCAATTCGCAGATCGTGCGCGCGGTGATCGGATCAAGCCCGGCGGTCGGTTCGTCATACAGGATAATCTTCGGGCTTCCGACCAGCGCCCGGGCGATGCCCACGCGCCGGCGCATGCCGCCTGAAAGTTCGTTCGGCATCTTGTCAACGGCGTCTTCCAGATCAACGAATCTGAGCATCCGCATGACGACCGGCTCGATCTCGGACTCCGGGGCCTTCTGCTCGCGCAATCGGTACGCGACGTTGTCGTAAACAGACAGACTGTCGAACAGCGCGCCTTCCTGAAAGACCATTCCGATCTTGTGGCGCACCTTCATCATCTGCTCTTCGGTGTAAAAGGTGATGTCTTCGCCATCTATCAGGATGGCGCCCGAATCAGGTTTGATCAGTCCCAACGTCAGGCGCAGGATCGTGGATTTACCCGTGCCGCTCCCGCCCATGACGATTTTCGATTCGCCGTAGCGCACGGCGAAGCTGACGCGATCCAGCACCACGCGGTCGCCGAACGCGAGCGAAACATCTCTGAATTCAATAGCGTGAAATTTGTTTGCCATACACGATTAAGGCCCCAGAAGCAGCGAGAGGATCAGCTTCGACAACACAAAATCCACCGCGATGATCAGGATTGAAGAGACGACGACGGATTGCGTGGTCGAACGCCCGACGCCGACAGTTCCGCCCGTCGTGCTTAAGCCTTTGTAACAACCGATGATTGCGATGACGAATCCGAAGACGGTCGGCTTGATCAACCCGCCCAGGATTTCATTGTACGTCACGGCCACTTTCGCTGAAGACATGTAAACCGACGACGCCTGCCCCTGAAACGAGATCGCCGCGAGCAACCCGCCGAGCGTGCCGACCATGTCGCAGATCACAGTCAGCGCCGGAGCCATCGTCACCAGCGCGACAATGCGCGGCGTGACCAGCTTTTTGATCGGATCGGAGCCGAGAGCGCGCATCGCGTCAATCTGCTCGCTGACCAGCATTGAGCCGAGTTCCGCCGCAATGCCTGATCCGACACGGCCCGCCAGCATCAGACAGGTCAGCACCGGTCCAAGCTCGCGGATCAAACTGGTCGCCACAAGCTGGCCGGAGACGCTCTGCACGCCGAATTTCTGAAGCGTGTTGCCCGTGTTGAGCGCCAGCACGGCGCCGGTAAAAAACCCGGTCAGCAGAATGATCGTCAGTGAGCCGAATCCGAGCACATCCATTTGCCGGATTATCTCGCGCAGATATAAGGGTGGCCGAAAAATCCCGCGCAGCACGCGCCAGATGAGCAGAGTAATTTCTTGTACTTGAATAATTCCGCGGATGATCAGATTCATCAGAAGAAGTCTGCCGGATTTGGATTCACTTGCGTTCTATGTCCGAATTCGTATTTCGATATTCGTATTTCGATAGGATTCGCGTTCAGTCAATGAAATCGGCGCTGCGAGAACCGCGCCGCTGAACGGACGGTCTATGATGCTGTTTTTGGTTTCTCAGGTCAAGACATACTCTAATTATGAACCAGTTATAAAAAGGCCGGACTTATTGATGTTCCGGCGTCGGAGCAAACAACCGGGCCTGATCCGTCTGGCGCTGCGCGCGAGGTATTTCTTCGACGGCCCGCAACGCCTGACTATCGCTTTCGATCAAAAATCGTTCGCCAACCTCCATCCCGTAAGCGGCGGTGATCACTTCCGCGCGAATGCGGCGGCGGACGTATTCGATACTCCGATTGAGTTGATCTTCACTCACCTGCAATTCGCGCCGTTCGCGGATGAAAGCCCGAAAGGCCGCGATCACCTGGTCATTCAAATGATACTCTCCGCCGCGAAGCTGATAGCCATATTCCGTCTGCTTCACTGCAAATTCGGCGAGTCCCGCGATCTGTCCCGCGACCAACAGCCGCGCGAACTCGAAGCAGGCGTCGCGCAAATGAACGTCCGAGTCCGGGATTTTGACCGTGACATCCGGCTTGATTCCCCCGTTGCTATGCCTGCCGTTCTTGGCAGCATTCAGCGAGCCGTTTTTCCTATTTCTTATTGATGATTGCGGTTTCGAGGAACGTTTCGCCGGAGCGTCCTCGATTCTGTCAGCGTAGAAATAGTCGTAGATTCCCACGTTGTTGTAAGGCCGCTGAATCGAACGCCCGTTGGGCGTGTAATATTTAGCAGTCGTCAGCGTCAATCCAGTTCCCCATCTCAACGGATAGATCGTCTGCACCAGGCCTTTCCCGAAACTCTCTTCGCCGACCAGTCGAGCGCGCTGGCGATCCTGCACCGCCGCAGCAACGATCTCCGAGGCTGAGGCCGTTTCGCCATTGATCAACACGACCATCGGCATGACTTCCGGATTCTGATTCTCTGATCGGTAGACCTGATTCGGATACCGCCCCTCACGCCCGCGCACCGAAACAATCTCGACTCCTTTGGGCAAGAACATCTCGGCTACCTGAATCGCCTGTTTCAACAGCCCTCCGGGATTGCGGCGCAGGTCCAGAACCAGCGAATTCATACCCTGCGTTTTGAGTTGCGAAATCGCGCCGCGCAATTCCTCGGTGGTTTCCTGATTGAATCCGCCGGTCAAGCCTATGTAACCGACCCCCGGGCGCATCATGAAAACGTTTCGCACCGATGGAAACGGCACTTCGTCACGAGTGATTTTTACAGTCAGCGGGCCGGATTCGCCTGCGCGCTCGACGGTGACGCTGACTTCAGTTCCGCGTTCGCCGCGGACGTACTTAAGCGCGTCCGACTGCGACCAGTCTTTAGTCGAATGACCGTCAACCGCGATGATCGCGTCGCCGTAGCGCAATCCCGCGCGTTCGGCGGGCATTCCGTGACTGACGCCGAGCACATAAATTCGCCCGTTGCGCTGGTTGATCGTCACGCCGATGCCGTAAAACCGGCTGCTCTGTTCGTCCTGCATCTCGCTGAATTCGCGCCTGCCGTAGAAGCCCGAATGCGGATCGAGGGAATGCAGCATCCCCAATACCGCGCCGCGAGTCAGCCTCTCCTTGTCAGGGGTGATAGCGTAATTGTCTTCAATGGATTGAATCGCTTTTGCGAAATCCCGCACGGCGGGATTGCTCGCCATCTCGTTGCTGGGTCTTGTCGAAACCGCCGGGTCGGAAAAAAGGCCGCCAATCAATGCAGAAACGGCGATGATCAGAAAAGCCGCTATTGGGATTGCGGAGTGCGGATTGCGGAAGAAGCCGATTGCGGATCGCAGTTTTGATTTAAGCTCGGACGCCAATCCGGACAGGCTGCGGGACGGGTTTGTAGACGCTTCGTTCCGATCAGATTGTCTTGCGTCAATGCCCATGTCACTCCCTTATGGTATTTCTCGATTCCGCAGTTCAGAACTGTGATCGCTCAGAGACAGTCTTTTTCATTTTCTACAGCGATCCTCAACTGCATTCAAAAAAAGCGACGACTGTTCGTCCGGCGATTCGGGATCAACAACAATCAGCCGTTTGAAAAGATTGGCCGACCCTGCGCAGAACGCAATCATATACGATCCAAACCACTGAACCAACGGGAGAAGCCCGATAAAATTCATCCGCTATTGTCCAACTGCGCCCATCAGTTCCGCAGAGACTGAAATGTTTTTTGCCCGCCAAGAAAAAAATCATTGACAGTAGGCCGAGGGCAAATGTATAAACTGACCGGTCGGTCAAGATTACTAAATATTCTAATCAACAAGTCACCGGCAACTGAGCACATGGCAGCTAAACAATTTGTACAGGAATATGAAGACCAAAGACGCGAAGAGCTGATTAAGGCGACCTATTACGAAGTTGCCGAGAAAGGTTATTCGGCTGTCACTCTTCAGGACATAGCCAGGCGCGCTGGCGTGAGCAAAGGTTCAACGCTCTATTATTTCGCCACGAAGGAAGACTTATTTCTGGGCGCGCTCGAATGGATGATTGATGAGTGTAACGTTCGCCATGGTGAGGCTATTGCAAAAGTCGAAGACCCGATTGAAAAGGTCAAGGCCTTGATCGGAAACATCTTTGCAAACGCGCAGGAGAGTCGTCAGTTCTTCCTGGCTTATTCCGATTTTGTCAGCATCGGCACGCGCAACAAACGCTTTCACGATTTAAATGCGAAGTTTTACGATGGATGCTGCGGCCACAACCGTGCGGTTATAGAAGCCGGCACCAGGACCGGGGTATTCCGTCAGCTTGATATTGAGGAGGCCAGCGCGATGATGCGCGCTTTGGTTGACGGCTTGATGTTGCAATGGTTCTTCTCTTCCGAGGGCACTTTTGATGATTATCGCCGTCGCTGCGAAAGAATTGTGCTTGATTACCTGACCGGCGGACGGGATCAGGCACAGACGGGGCAGTCCGCCTAAGCTGCGTAAATTTTTTAAGGGGTAACTGACCGCCCGGTCAGTCAATCTCAAAAATAACCCGAATTAGAGCAGAAGGAGGGAGATTATGTTTAATCGTTTGACGAATAGGGTCGTAAGCGGCGCTTTGGCTCTGGCTGCGGTTCTCGTTCTTAGCATGGTTGCGCTCGCCCAGAATGGTGTTGAGCAGAAAGTTTCGTTCTATCTCGATGGCAAAGTTGGCAGCGAGGTGGTCAAGAAGGGCACATACACGGTAGTTATTCCCGAAGCGGAGCAGGGCACGATTGAAATCAAAGTCGGGAAGAAGGTTGTCGCGGCGCAATTCACCAAGCGTCAGAACAACAACGAATCCGACGCCGACAAGATGACCTATCGCGACAACGGCGATGGCACGCGCTCCATCGCCTCCATCACTCCCCGCGGTCGCAAGTTCACTCTGTTGCTTCAGGAGAACGGCGGCAGCGTCGCGGGCAAGTAAACACCGGAAGGCGGATCAAGCAGGAGAGGGAGAGAGAATTGCTTCTCCAATGATCTCCGAAAATTTGATGACAATTTAAACGAGTTTGTACTGGCGGAAACTTCAAGAGCCTGCATCACAAGATGCAGGCTCATTTTTTACTCGAATTTTCAAATCCCAAATCCGAAGGCTTCCAATCTCACGACAGCGGCGGATCAAACCTCCCATCCACCGCAGTCCACCCACCATCAACGAAAAGCACGGAACCGGTCACGTAGCTCGAAGCGTCGGAGGCTAGATAAACAACCGGCCCGGCCAACTCATCCGCGCGCGCCCAACGGTTAAAGGCGCTTTTGGCCGCGTAAGCCTGGTACCAGTCGGGGCGATCTTTGATCGGACGGGTGAGCGGCGTATCAACCACTCCGGGCGCGATGGCGTTGACGCGCACGCCGCGCGGTCCCAATTCCGCCGCCAGCGCGCGAACCATCTGCACGATGCCGGATTTTGTCGCGGCGTAAATTCCCTGTCCCGGCTCTACCACCAGCGAGCGGATCGAAGAAAAAGCGATGACGCTCCCCGATCCCTGCTCAGCCATTACGCGGCCAGCCTCACGCAACACGCGAAATGTTCCTTTCAAACTGACCTCGATCACGCGGTCGAACTCCTCGTCCGCGTAATCGAGAATCGGCTTCCGCACGTTGATCGCTGGCGTGACCACCGCTACATCAACCCGCCCGCGCTCGCTCTTGACCGATTGAAACAGGTTCCTGACGCTCTCGCTATCAGTTACATCCGCCACGCGGGCTTCCGCGTTCGCGCCGATTTCGCCAGCCGTCGTCTGCGCCAATTCGATCTTTGCGTCAGCGCAGACCACGAAAGCTCCGTGCGCGGCCAGTCCTTTCGCCGCCGCCTGACCGATACCCGATCCCGCGCCGATCACGACCGCCACACGCCCATCAAGTCGAAACAGTTTTTCGTAGTTCATCGTCCTCAATCTCAAATCTCAGATTTAGACTTGGCTCCATCAAAAAAGCTCACGACGGCCATCACCGCCAACCCCGCCAACGCGCCCCAGAGCAATGACGGCGCATTCAAATACCCTCGTCCTGCGGTCATCCGCTCTGTCGCAAATGTCACCGCCACAGAAACCAGCATCGTCGCAATGGCCGCTCGCGCCGTGACACGTTTCGAGTAAAGTCCTGCGATCAGCGGCAGAAACAACGCCGCGCTGAGCAGCGTGTAAAAGATCGTCAGCGCCTGGATCACAGTCTCCAACAGAATGCCCAATCCCGCGCCGAGCGCTCCGCAAACGACAGTGGTCGTTCGCACGACAAACATCAACCGGCGATCATCGGCCTGTGGATTGATGAACGTCTGGTACAAATCCTTGCTGAGCGAAGTGCTGAGCATAAACAGCACCGCGTCCGCCGTGCTGACCTCGGCGGCGAAGATTGCGCCGAGCAGCAGTCCTCCGAGCCAAACCGGTAACAATTGCGTCAGCAAGGTCGGGAGCGCCAATTCGCGGTTCTCAAGGTGAGGGAATTGGACGTGCGCGATGACGCCAAAAATCGCAGGGATGAATGCGAATAAAAGCAGGCAAAGCGCATTGAGCGCGACGCCACTGCGCACAGCCTTCTCATCACGCGCTCCGAAAATTTTCTGCAACAATCCAGGAGAAATCACGAATGACGGGACAAGCAACGCTAAATAGCGGAGGATTCCCGAAGCGCCGATGCCGGTGTAGCTATAATAGGCGTCCCAATCAACCTCTCCACCGTAGGGGGGATAGAACTTCCAACCCAGCGCGTTGCTGAATTTGAGTAGATAGACCAGCGCCATTCCGAAGCCGATGAGTTTTATGATCAGTTGCAAAGCATTGACGCGCGCCGTTCCGAACAATCCGCCTGATGCGAAGTAGGCCGTTGTCACCGCCGCACCGATCAAACACCCAACTGTTTTGCTGATGCCTGCGGTGACGTTCAATATCCAGGCTACCGCGATCAACTGCCCGGCCAGAATAAAGAGCGTTCCGATCCACAGCAGCGACGCCACCAACCCGCGCACCGCCCGGTTGTAGCGAAATTCCAGGTAGTCGCCAACCGTGTAAAAATTCTGATCGCGCGCTACGCGCCAGATTTTCGGCCCGACTGTGAAAGCCAGAATCAGAGATCCGATTCCTGCCGACCCGACCCACCACCACGCTGACAACCCGTCACGATAGCCCGCCCCGGTCGCGCCCACCGTCGAACCCGCGCCGATGTTGGCGGCGAGCAATGTCGAAAAGAGCAAGCCCGCGCTTAACCCCCTGCCAGCGACGAAAAAATCGCTGGTTTCACGCACACGGCGAGAGAGGATCACGCCGAACGCAATCATCAAGACCGCATAACCGATGAGGATCAAGAGATAGGTCATCTTTACTTGCCGCGCCCGGTTCACATTTGCGCCGTTCCGGGACAGCGAAATCTATGCTTGTTGTTTGTATAGATTGAAATCGCCGCAAATACTGCCAGCACGCGCGCAAGATGACAAACGAAAAGCCGCCGACTTTACGCCGGCGGCTTTCTTACCTGCTAATTTTTGAATGCGCTGATTACCATCTTCGGCTATAGGCGTACTGGCGGTAGCCCTGAGCATAGCCTCTGCGGAACCCTTCACGGTAATCACGGTTGCCGTCCCGGTAATGGCTGGAGTTGTTGGGATCGAAACGTCTGCGGTCGCGAGCGTCTTCCCGCCCTCGATTCAGCCCATCACGAAAGCCCTTCTGCTCTTGCTTGTTATCCCAACGATCATCCCTGCGATCCCATCTATCGTCCCACCGATCCCGCCTCCGATCCCAGCGATCATCGCGGCGGTCACGGCGGTCATCCCAGCGGTCATCGCGGCGATCCCGGCCCCAACCCCAACCCTGCGCATTGACTGTGGACAGACTCGATAGACCAGGAGCGACCACAAAGCCGATTGCAAGAGCCAACGCGAAAGCATACTTCTTAAATTTTTGAGTGTTCATTTATCTGTTTCCCCTGAATCTATCAGAATGCGTGAGTGCAACTGATTCCAGGTCTCCTTTCGCCGAGAGATATTGCATCTGGCATACCAAACAGAAAAAGAGTCTCAGGAGCAAGCTGAAATCATTCATCTCGAACGACATACGATTTTCTGGTGAGTTTGAAGCGAAGGATCGGCGGTTTGGTTCACGACCCATATCGTATAAGCAGGGGACTAAATGGAATTGTCTCTATGGCAGACAGCAGGAGAACGGCGTAAGCGAATTTTGCGTTGAAATTTCGATTGAGTGGAGGGCGTGCCTCGATTGACCGAGGCACACCCTGTGGCTTTGATTTACTGCTGCTGCGTTTCGTCACGGACATAGACGACAAGCTCCACGCCCGGTCTCAGCGTAAAAGCCTGCGGCAAGGCGCGCCATCCTGGCAGGCCGTCCATTTCCGACTGTTGGCTTACGTTGGCGATGATGATGGGTTGCGGAATGTTCGGCGGGCCGCCTGCGCTGGCAGGCAGACTCCCAGCGAACGCTGTTTGATCGTAATCGCGCAGGTACCAGGGCAGCGGCCAGTAATCCGGCGAAGCCACCAGAATGCCGGTGTGGTTGCGCGAAGGAAGTTTGTCGGCTTCGTCTTTGACCGTCTGCACAAGCTGGAGAATGTCTCGGTCGGTTTGCGCGTAGGCGTAGCCATACAGCCCATCAAGATAAGGTTTAAATTCCAGTTTTCGTCCGAGGCCGGTGAAATAACCGCTGCTGTTGCCGTTGTCATCGTGCTTGACGAAATTCACTTTCCACGCCAGCCGGGCGTTGAAGAGCAGAACTATGACCAGCGCCAGCGTCCACGCCAGCCGGAGCGAAGTGAGAGGCAGCGCGCCGTAAATCTGCCCGGCGGCGTAGCCTGAGAGAATCGTCATCGGAATCAGGAAGCTGATCATCAGCCAGGGCGTTTTGTATCCGATGATCGAATAAGCCAGAGCCATTCCCAGAGTCCATGCGGCGACGAAGAGCCAGAACCGCGTCCCACGCCACAAGACAAAAATTCCGGCCAGCAACGAACCGACGAGCAGCGGCAGTTCGAGTTTGATCAGAATGCCGAAGTAATACCAGAAGCCTTTGACGTGTTCGCTGCTGCGGCGGCCTGTCCACATCACGACCGATTCAACCGCGTCGGACAATCCTTTCGCGTTCGTGAAGAATGACGAGTAGAAGAAGATGTTGATTGCGACGAAGATGATGAGCGCCGTCAGCGCATGATCGGGCGAAGGCAGGACGCCTACGATGTTGCGCCAGAGTTCGCTAACGAGAGCCGCCGGAGTGAATTGATTTTGTTTGACGAGACTTCGCGTGATGTCCCAGACAGCGGCGCAGATGGCGGCTACGATCAGCACGACGGCGGTGACGATGGCGGTTTCTTTGGTGGCGAAGAGCAGTCCGGCGGAGAATGACATCAATGCCAGCCAGATGAATTTTTTCGATTCGGCGTAACGCCACGCGCCCACAACGATGCCGAGCGAGAAACAGCCGAACGACATTTCGTGGATGAAGTCGCGCGAGAAATAAACCAGGCCCGGCGAGAGAGCCATCAGGAAGGCCGCGACCGGAGTCCCGATTGGCCCCAGTCGCTTTCTGAGCAGCCAGACCATCAGCACAGCCAGAGTTCCGAACAGCGCAGGCGTGAAGCGCAAAGCGAGATCGGTTTCGCCGAAGATCAGCATTGCGACGCGGGCGAAGTAATAAAGCGTCGGACCGTGATAGTTGGTCGGATCGTATTTGTACTCACCGTGATGCGCGAGATTGAGCAGGAAGTATGAATTGACGCCTTCGTCATGATGAAACGGCTTGACGCCGATTTGCGCAAACCGAAGCCAGACGGCGGCGATGATCGCCAGAATAAAGATGATTGCGCAGACCAGTTTCTCGTGCCTGGCTTCGATAACCTCAACGGCCTTGTTGTTCGACATAGGGATAATTCAACGATGATTACGAATTGGAAGTGAGGTGGAAGGATAACTGCGTCGGGAGAATAACTCCAACCCCTGACGTAAAAAGAGGCAGGCGATCAATTGACCGCCTGCCTCCAGGGTTAAGACGCCGACTGACGTCGGCTGTGATTGATGTTTAACGCCGTTTGCGCCGTACTGCGCCTCGTCTTTCCGGTGTGACCGGGCCTGCGTCTACCGCAGCCGGTCCCGGAGGCTCATCGGCTCCCTGCGGAACGAACCAGATTCTCACCTGTTCGCCCGAAGTCGAAACGCCCGCCGGACGCACCGAGATGCGGTTGGCGTCAATCTGAGTGCCCAGGCTGCCGTCAACCAGGCGATCACGCACGTTCTTGGCGCGCTGCAGGTCGAGATTGGCCGGGCGCTCTTTCTCGCCGCGATAACCGTCAATCACGAGCCTGGCGTTCGGATCGGCCTGCAATGCGGGAATTATCCGGTTCTGCAGGACTTCCTTACAGGCGTTGTCAACACGCGCATTGTTGCGCTTGAAGCTCGTGCACTGGCCAAGCTCGCTAGCCGTAGGCTTGGGCGGCGGTTGCGGAGGCGCAGCCATTTTCACGCTGACGCGAGTCGAGCAGCTTGCCGAGCAGTTGCCCACTTCCGAAGTAGCGCGGAGCGTGACTTCAATCGTCGTGCCCGGCGTGACACCGGTCGTGTCGAGCGTGGCGCTCAGGCCGCTGCCGCTGACTGTTCCGGCTGACGACGACCACGAGTAAGTGACGTTGCCGTAGTTGCGTCCGCCGGTTACGCCGGAAGACGTGAGATTGACCTTTTCACCAGCGTCAACCGAAGACGCGCTGGCGCTCAGGTCGCAGTTCGGGCCGAAGCAGACGGTAAGCGGCGGGCAAGCCTCGACGCGAATCGTCTTGGAATCGAAAGCGACGCAGCCGCATCCGTCGTTGACTTCAACTGTGATGGTGTAATCGCCCGGCGCGAGTCCGGTCGTGTCGAATTGCGTGTTCGCGCCGTCACCGACGATGCGTCCGCCGGTGCTTGTCCACGAATAGAGCAGCGTGTCGCCATCAGGATCGGAAGCTGTGGCGGCCAACGCCACCTTGTCGCCCGCGCAAACTGTGGCGGCCGATGAGCGCAGCAGGTCGGACGAAACTGGCGAGATTGCGCCCAGGCCAAGAGTCACCGTCGGCGGTTGATTTGGCAGGATCGGCTCTTCACGCTTGTTTGTATGCCCGACTGAAACGCCGAAGATGAACCCGTTCGGGTCGTGGCGCGTATCCAGGTCCGAGAACCAGTTCAAATGACGTTGGTAGGCGGCGCTGATCGAAAGCCAGCGGTACGGGAAGATACGCGCGCCGCCGATGAAATCAACCGGGCTGTTTCTGAGCAGGCTCGGCGTGCGTGAACTTACGTAATGTGTCGAACGGACTTCAGTGATGAATTGCAGATATTGACTCAGCGGGAAATCGAACGCGATGCCCGCGCGAAGTTCGTTTGGCAGATCGAGTGAGCGCTCGCTGCGACCGAAGCCCTGAATGACACCGCAACCGACGCACAGCGGGCCCAGATTCATATCTTCGGCTCGTGGATCGCCCACCTTGATGAATCCGATATTGGTGCTGAGATTGATATATCTGTGCAGGCGCCCATCGAAGGCTGCTATCACACCATAATCGAAATTGCCGGTACCGCGTCCTCGCTCAAGGCCGGTGTTAAGCTCCCGTGTGGTCGGAATCTTCAACAAAGGAATTAGAGCAAATCCGAACGGGTTCTTCGGGCCTGTGAACCGAATCTTGCCGCCGACCCAAACGTCGCCGGTGTGGTGATCGGAGAAGCGCGCCAGGAAGGGCGCGCCCGGATAGTAGTTCGGCAGGTCATTGGGCACAATAGCCGGCAGAATGCCGCCGACAGGCGCGCCAAGACCGACATAAACCGCCGTGTCATTTCCACTCGGACGCGCTACGAAAGGCCCCGAAGCGAAACCTCCAAGTCCCCCAACGTTGGGAGCGCGGCAGGGGCCGGGAAATCCGCCGTTGCCGCAAGGATCGCCGATTGTGAGTGACGCTACGTTTTGTCCGGGGACGATGACCACACGTCCGACGGGCAGCGTTCTGGTTCTGACATCCGGAAGATAGAAGCCGCTGAGAAGAATCGGCTGGCCGACCGAAACAACTCGTTGGGCTTCGAAGTTGGCGAATACCTCAAGGTAATCGTTGAATCCAACCTGGAAGTTGACCGGGTAGACTTGCCATGCGAGATCGCCTGGGTCGCGATGGAAGTGGTTGGCAAAGAACCCGACGTTGAACTCTCCTTTTCGCAAGGTCTGAGCGTCGTAAACCGTGAATAGCCCGGTACCGCCTGTGACGGTCGGGGCCAGATTGCGAGGATCATCTGTTGAGCGTGGGGTCTGCGCCTGGGCAACAACTCCGATGAGCAGGAGCGTGAGCGTCAGACCGAGCAATCTTCTCGCAAAACTCATATTTCTCCTCCTGAACTGGGTGACAATTTTGTTTTTCTTCTTAAGTTTGTACGACGACCTGGGAGTGAAACTCTCATCTATCACTCGCGCAAATCATCAGAGACAAAGTTTGAGAATCAAAAGATCGAGTCTGATCAACTTGCTGTAAGCCGATCAGGATCGAGCGCGAAAAACTCAAAGAACGATTCAACCAACAGCGAATGAAATTCGCCAGGAATGGTCAATCCGAATTGCAATAAGCTGACTGCGCAGTTGAATGAAGACTGGACAGAACTTCGCGCCAAAATCTATACGATAGGGCGCCATGTGTCAATTCCAATCTTGCAAGCCTGACAAAGACTTAGCGTGATTTGCTGCTTTCGTTTGTCAGTTTAGAGCCGCCATCTCTCACTTGTTGTTAAGCATAAATGCCTCGCACCCGTGTAACATAAGCGACACGATCAATCGCCAGCATATAGGCCGCTATGCGGTTGTTGACGCTATGATTTTCAGCGTACTTAACTACGTCGTGAAAGCTTGCGACCATAATGTCTTTCAACCGTTCGTTGACCATGTCCTCTTTCCAGAAATAACCCATCCGATCCTGAACCCACTCGAAATAGCTGCAAGTCACGCCGCCCGCGTTCGCCAGAATATCGGGGATGACGAAAACTCCGTTGCTTTCGAGTATGTCGTCCGCCGCCGCCGTAGTGGGGCCATTGGCGCCTTCGGCGAGAATCCTGCATTTGATCTTGTGAGCGTTATGACTGGTGATCTGATTTTCAGTCGCGGCGGGCAGCAGCACTTCGCAATCGAGTTCCAGCAGTTCGTGGTTTGAGACCGGCTCGGCGTCCTGGTATTTCTCCAGAGTTTTGTGTTTGGCCAGATAATTCATCAGATCGGGAATATTCAATCCCTTCGAGTTGTAAATCCCGCCATGAATATCCGAAACCGCCACGATTTTGTAACCGGTTTCATGCATCAGCCGGGCAGCCGTCCCTCCCACGTTTCCAGATCCCTGAATTACGACGCGGGTGTTTTCAGCCTTCATCCCTAATTTTTTTACCGCCTCGTCGGTGACGAAAAGCAGGCCGCGTCCGGTGGCTTCGCGGCGGCCTTGAGAGCCGGAAAGGTCAATCGGTTTGCCGGTGACGACGGCTGTGACGGTGTGTCGCGCATGCATCGAATATGTATCCATGATCCAGGCCATGGTTTGTTCGCTGGTGTTCATGTCGGGCGCGGGCACATCGCGTTCGGGGCCGATGAAATCAATCAACTCGGCGGTGTAACGCCGCGTCAGCCGTTCAAGCTCGCTCTGCGACATTTGCGAAGGGTCGCAAATGACTCCTCCTTTCGCCCCGCCGAAGGGGATGTTGACGACGGCGCATTTCCACGTCATCCAGGCCGCCAGCGCGCGCACCTCGTCGAGCGTGACATCGGGCGCGTAACGAATGCCGCCTTTCGCCGGGCCGCGAGCGAAGTTGTGTTGCACGCGGTAACCGGTGAAGACTTCAATGCGGCCATCATCCATAAAAACCGGAATGTAAATGGTGATTTCGCGGTTGGGAACGCGCAGGACTTTGTACAGGTCAGGGTCGAGTTGCAGTAATTGGGCCGCGTGATCAAAACGCGACATCATGGACTCGAAGGGATTTTCTTCTTTGATTTGTCGGACATCGTCTACGAATGCTACTGCCACAAACACCTCCAAATTTTAGCGCGCCTCGTCTGATCGAAAGTTTAGAGGCAGGGAATTCATCTCAGACGGGCCAGAGCGCCATATTTTATGAGTTGCCAAAAATGAACAGGGCGGGTGATTTCCGCATCCCCGCCCTTATTATTCCACTGTTCAACTTTTCAATGAGCCTTCCACTTTTTCATCCAGATTTCCATCCGGCTTTTCTGACCATTGGGGCATCGTCTTTACCGGCAGGGTTTCGTTCAGCGCCCCGGTGCGATAGCCCTCAAGATCGAGGGTGACAAATTTGAACCCAAGTTGTTTGAACGCCGCCGCCATCCGCCCGGCCATTTCGGTGTCGAGCGCTCGAGGCATCTCATCAGGAGCAATTTCGATTCTGACAATATCGCCGTGATGGCGAACGCGCATTTGATTGAATCCCAGAGCGCGCAATCTGGCCTCACCGCGTTCAATCACCGAAAGTTTCTCAATCGTCACTGGCGTTCCGTAGGGGATGCGCGAAGATAGGCAAGCAGACGCCGGGCGATCCCACACAGGCAAACCGGCGGTTTGCGACAGGACTCGAATTTCGGATTTGGTTAGCCCGGCTTCGATCAGCGGACTGCGGACGTTCAATTCTCTTGCCGCCTGCCTTCCTGGACGATAATCCCCGACGTCATCGGCGTTATTCCCGTCGCACACGAAAGCGTAGCCGCGCTCGGCGGCAAGCGATGAAAGTTTCGTGAACAATTCGTTCTTACAGAAATAACAGCGGTTCGCCGGGTTGGCCTGATAGTTTGGATCGTTGATCTCGTCCGTGATGATGAACTCGTGCGAGATCGAGAATTGATTGACGATGTCGAGCGCATCCTGCCGTTGAAAGTCAGGGTAGCTGGGGCTTTCGCCCGTCACGGCCAGAGCGCGGTCGCCAAGCGCGGCGGAGGCCGCGTAAGCGAGATACGCGCTGTCAACGCCCCCGGAAAAAGCAATGATGACCGATTCCATCTCGCGCAGGATGCGTCGAAGCTCCTGTTCTTTCGCCAGGATTTGCGGACTCAGTTGTATTGATCTCGATTTTCCGCTCTCAAATTTTTCCGTAGCTGGTTTTTCTATTATTGAGCCTGCTTGCATCATGGTTCCGGCTTTCTCTTTGGCGCTGTCTTTCGACGCTTTGGTTGGGGGTGTGGGGTTCAGACTTGCCTATTATCGGAGGCGCAAAGGAAGCGCAGCAATCTTAGCTCATTTCGCGCTGGTCTGAACAGGAATTTTGCGGTCGCGCAGTGTCCGGTTCAAAATCAAAAAACGGAATAACCTCTGACGCCCATCGGCACGCGGTAAACGCATTGTGTGCTGACGACAATCATATTGCCGGCGTCGTCGAACGCCAGCCCAACGAGCGCCGAACCGGAAACTACGATTTCGGCGTTGCGTCCGTCAGCCGTGATGCGCGCGATGCCGCGATGACCACGCAAGGACGCGGCCACGTATAGATTGCCTGTGGCGTCGAACGCCAGTCCCTGCGGACGTCCAAGCCCTGTGTAAAAAGTCGTGACGTTGCCCATCGCGTCAATGCGCATCACGCTTTCAAACGAGGAGACGGTTGGCCCCGTGACATACAAATCTCCATCCGGCCCGAACGCCAGGTGATACGCCGCGACGCTCGCTTCGAGCGAAGCGAACGGGCGCGACTCGCCGATTTCGTTCACGCGGAAGATGGTTCCGCTCCTGTCACCCACGTAAATCTCGCCTTTGTGGTCGAATGCCACGCCCGTCGCAATGCCCAGTTCAGAGGCTACGGTTTGAACTTCCTTGAACGGAGAAACGCGATAGAGCGTGCCGTCGTAGCGGCTGGTCACGTACAGCGTGCCTTCGCGGCTGAACGCCATGCCGGTTGGATTGACGATGTCGGAAATGAAAGGCGAGACAGTGTCGTCGGAGGTGATTTTATAAATCGAAACAGGAACCTTCTGACCGCGCTGCCCCGACAACGTAACGTAGATACTGCCATCGTCGCGGTCAATCGCCGGGTTGGCGACCGGATGCAGATTTTCCGCAATCTTCGCGCCGAGCTTGAAAGGAGTCGAGGAATCCGCCGTCGCGCTCGTGAGCCGCAATTCCTCGCCGCTCACGCTGACCTCGTACTCGGGGACTGCGGCGATCACGCGCGAAGGAGACGCGCTGACCAGCCGCCCGCGTTGATTACCGAACAAAACTTTACAGGCCGAATAATCCGAAGTGTCATAACCTTCGCAGGTGATCACGACCTCCCCACCATCAACACCCGCGCCTGGAACAACACTCCTGATCAGCCCATTCCTCAAATCTGGCATTACTCGCTCCCGTATGGATTTCAATTCATTCTTATGGAGGACAATCAATATACGCGAGCATAAAGGCGATTGTCTAGAAGTCCATTCTTAGCCGGCTCTCAGTCTGTTCGTCGCCTGACGTACACAACATCGGATTCAAACAATATGTGAAAAATTTGGTGGCGGATGCGCTGGAATCAACCAACCTGCACGCGCCTTTGCCACATCAAAGGCGCGCAATGAAGTGATGAAATATCCGAGAAACGCGAGGCGTTTTTCGCCAATGGAGGAGGAAAAGATATGAAGAGGTTATTTGCTGGGATGGTTCTTGCATTGATTACGGCTACGGCTGCGATAACACCGGTTGCTGCGAATCCGGCCAACGCTGCTGAAGATGATGTCAGGCTGATGAAGAAGATTCGCAAGGAACTGGTCACGCTGCCGTTCTACGGCGTGTTTGACAATCTGGCGTTCAGATATGAAGAAGGCGTGGTGACGCTTTATGGGCAGGTTTCGCGTCCGACTTTGAAGAAAGACGCTGAGCGCGTGGTTGAGCGGGTGGCCGGTGTTGATCAAGTGATCAACAAAATTGAAGTTCTGCCGCTCTCCGGATTCGACAACCGGACACGCATTGCGGTTTATCGCGCGATCTATCGCCAGCCCGGTCTTGACCGGCTGGGATTGCAGGCCGTACCGCCGATTCACATCATCGTCAAAAACGGCAATGTGACGCTCGAAGGCGTTGTGCCGAACAAAAGTGATGCGACACGCGCGTTCATTGCGGCCAATGGGGTTCCGAACGTTTTCTCCGTGAAGAACAATCTTCGCGTCGAGAATGGTGAATAATTTTACCGATTGATTCTGAATTGCTTCGTGGTTCCTTCCAAGGGGTGAGGTTAAGTGGTTTGACGGCTGGCAGGTTACGGCTTGCCAGCCATTTTTATTTTAGGGCGCGCCAGAAATCATTGCCAGAAATCATTGCCAGAAATCATTGATTGACAAGCTCTCAGCCGCTTCAATAAACTCAGCCTTACGTGCCCGACCACGAAATCTTCTTTGATGAGACTGTTATCCAATGCTCAAGATATACAACACCCTGACCAACCGAATTGAAGAGTTCCAGCCAATCAATCCGCCTGAAGTCCGAATGTACGTCTGCGGCCCTACCGTTTACGATTACGCGCACATCGGTAATTTCAGAACGTTCCTCTTCGCCGATCTCCTGCGGCGTTACATAAAGTACAAAGGCTACCGGCTGCGGCACGTGATGAACATCACCGACGTTGACGACAAGATCATCGCGCGCGCGGTCGAGCAAAAGAAGTCTTTACGCGAATACACTGACCGCTACATTCAATATTTCTTCGAAGACTTCGATGCGCTTGGCGCCGAACGGCCTGAAGAGGTCTTGCGCGCCACCGATCACATCCCGGAGATGATCGAGATCATCAAGCGGCTCGGCGCGAACGGCTACACCTACCAATCCGAAGGCTCGACCTATTTCCGCATCGCGGGTTTTGAGAGATACGGGCGGCTGTCGAAGATGAAGTTCGAGGGCAACGTCGCGGGCGCCAGCGAGCGTGTGGACGCGGATGAATATGACAAGGAGAACGTCCGCGATTTCGTGTTGTGGAAAGCTGCGAAGCCGGGCGAGCCTTCCTGGGAAACCGAACTGGGCGAAGGCCGTCCGGGCTGGCACATCGAATGCTCGGCGATGTCAATGAAATCGCTTGGCGAGACCTTCGACATTCACGCGGGCGGCATTGATCTGGTCTTTCCGCATCACGAGAACGAGATTGCCCAGTCGGAAGGCGCGACCGGCAAGCAATTCGTGCGTTACTGGGTTCACGCCGAATTCCTGATGGTCGAAGGGCAGAAGATGTCGAAGAAGCTCGGCAACTTCTTCACCTTCCGCGATCTGATCGCCAAAGGCCACACGCCGCGCGCAATCCGCTATCTGCTGCTTTCCGCTCCGCATCACAAACAACTCAACTTCACGCTCGAAGGATTGCGTGGGGCCGAGAGCACAGTAGAACGCCTGAACGATTTCAAGAGACGCTTGACGGAGTTGAAGGCCGAAGAGGGATCATCGCCCGCAATCGCTGAATTGATCGAACAATCGCAGCGGCGGTTTGAAGAGGCTCTGGACGACGATCTGAACACCGCCGAAGCTCTGGCCGCGATTCACGACTTCGTGCGCGAAACCAACACCGCGATGGCGCAAGGCGCTGTCAGAGCGGGCGACCGTGAGGCGTTGCTTGCGATGATTGACCGCTTCGATTCGGTCTTCAACGTCTTCGGAGAGGTCAAGCAGGAGTTGCTCGATTCCGAGATTCAGGCTTTAATTGACGAGCGGCAGGCCGCGCGCGCCGCAAAGAATTTCGCCCGCGCCGACGAGATTCGTAATCAACTCACGGCAATGGGCATCATCCTCGAAGATACGAAAGAAGGGCTGCGATGGCGCAGGAAGTGATGATGTTCCTGGTCAAACAACACGTTCCCACACTCTCCCGCAAGAATCTTTTCGCGGACTAATACCTCCTCGTCCGCTCATCGTAACTCAGCGAACCAACATCAAATTGACATAAAGTTGCGTACGGATTGATCCGGTCAAGGCCGATTTTCATCAGTTCACGTGCGCTATTTCAACTTTTCGGAGGTATAAACATGATCAATGCAGTTGAATTGAAAACAGCAAAGCTGCCGAAACTGGTCACCGAATTGCCGGGGCCGAAGGCGAAAGAGATCGTTGATCAGGACGCGAAATACATCTCGCCATCCTACACGCGCCCGTATCCGCTGGTTATCAAACGCGCAAAGGGCGCGATGATCGAAGACGTTGACGGCAATATCTTTCTCGATTTCAACGCGGGGGTCGCCGTCTGCTCGACAGGCCATTCGCACCCGCAGATCGTTGAAGCGATCAAGAAGCAGGTGGAAGATTTCATCCACATCTGCGCGGCTGATTATTACTACCCGCAACTGCCCGCGCTGGCTGAAAAGCTGAGCAGGTTGGCGCCGGGCGATCACGAGAAGCGAGTCCATTTCGGCAACTCCGGCGCCGAGGCCGTCGAAGGCGCGGTCAAGCTGGCGATGTACACGACGCGGCGGCCCAAGTTGATCGCCTTCTTCGGCGCTTTTCACGGGCGAACGATGGGCGCGCTCTCGCTCACGGCCAGCAAGGCCCGGCAGCGCTTCGGTTTCGGCGCTCAGGCGCTGGACGTGACGCACATCCCTTACGCCAACTGTTACCGCTGCCCTTACAACCTGACGCCGGAAACCTGTGGCGCGATGGAATCGAAAGGGCCGCACTGCGCGCGGGTGATTGAAGACATACTTTTCAAAACCACTGTGCCCGCCGACGAATGCGCCGCGATAGTTCTGGAAGTGATCCAGGGTGAAGGCGGTTACATCGTCCCGCCCGCGTCCTTCCTGCAAACCATCCGCGAGATCGCTGACCGGAATGGCGTGCTGGTCATCGCCGATGAGGTGCAATCGGGGATGGGCCGCACAGGCAAGATGTTCGCTTCCGGGCATTTCGATTTCACGCCCGACATCCTGACCTCGGCCAAGGGGATCGCTTCGGGCCTCCCGCTCAGCGCGACGATTGCGCGGGCTGACGTGATGAACTGGCATCCGGGCGCGCACGCCTCGACTTTCGGCGGTAACCCGGTGGCGATTGCGGCGTCGCTCGCCACGATAGAACTGCTCGAAGACCATTTGATCGAAAACGCGGCGAAGATGGGAAATTATCTGCTCGAAGGTTTTCGCGCGTTGATGAACAAACACGCGATTATCGGCGATGTGCGCGGCAAAGGTCTGATGATCGGCATTGAGTTGGTCAAAGACCGCGTGACAAAAGAGCCGCACCCTGAGGCGCTGGCTCGATTCGAGACGGAGTGTTTCAAACGCGGCCTGGTCACGCTCGGTTGCGGCGTGAGCACGATCCGGTTGTCGCCGCCACTGGTCATTGATCAGAGTCAATGCGACTTCGCGCTGAAGACGATTGATGAGGCATTGAGCGCCGCTGTGCGTTAGTCGCAGAGACGAACGGACGGAGGGAGGCAGAGACATGAAACTCACTCTGTCTCTCCGTCCCTCCGTCCCTCCGTCTCTCTGTCCCTCCGTCTCCCTTCCAACTTCTCCCGCAAAAATTTATGATCACGCAGGAACTTACTTCCGGCTTCGGTGTCTAAGCGGGTGTCGTTGGAAATGACAACGAGGCGCGAAGTAAAGCCCTAACATTGACCAAAAAAAATTGGAGATTGGGCGCGCATGCTGGCCGAAAAAGAGGCATTGCTGGTTGCCGGATTAGAGGAGTTCAGCCGCTCTGAACTTCTGACGCCGGAGTTTGGCTCCCACCCTGTGCTGGAAGCCGTAACGCCGCGTCTGGCGCAACCGTGTCCGTTTGAATCGGCGCTCGTTGTCCGCCTCAAGGCAGGCGAAATGGACGCCTTCGACCAACTGGTCGAGGAATACCAACCGCTGGTTTATGCGCTCGCGCTTCGCATTCTGAACGACGCCGAAGACGCGCGCGACGCGGCGCAGGAAACGTTTTTGAAAATCTACCGGCACTTCGCCAACTTCCGTGGCGAAGCTAGCCTGAAGACCTGGATCTGCCGCATCGCGATCAATCAGGCCCGCAGCACGGAGCGTTGGCGCCGCCGCCGCCGTCGTAGCGATACGACTTCGCTCGACGCCTCGCTGGGGATGGGGGATGACGACGGGCAGCGCTCGCTGATTGATTATTTGCAAAGCCAGCGCGCCACGCCCGAAGACGAAACCCTGTCGCGCGAACGCGGAAGGCAGATCGAACGCGGGTTGTCGCAGTTGAAGAAAGATTTCCGCATCGCCGTAATCTTGCGGGATATCGAAGGACTGTCTTACGAAGAGATAGCCTGGGTGACCGAAGTTTCAGTCGGCACCGTCAAATCGCGCATCGCTCGCGGACGCGAAATGTTGCGCGAAAAAATACAAGCAGGAGTGAAGGTATAAATTTCGGGAGCCGCCGCTCATCGTGAGCGCCACTTTCGACGCTCAAAGCCGATGGGTCGGCGAATACGACGGAACCAAACAGGTCAGCAACCCATTTTGGTTCTCTTAACCGCGCGCTCACGATGAGCGGCGGCTCCCGACACAGCGCCGCAACCGGGGGGAAGCGGCATTCGAGAGACGCCATGATTTGCAGAGATTTCCCACTGCTCTATTCGGCTCAGCTTGATGGGCACGCGGCTGAGCACGATCAGATTGCGCTCCAGCGGCATCTGCGTGAATGCGTTGTGTGCCGCCGCAGCGCCGCCGAGATGCGCAGCCTGCGGGCCGATTTACGAGCGCTGGCCGCGCCGCAATCGCCGCCCGAATTGACCGGACAGATTCAAAACCGTTTGCGGCGTGAGGCCGCTCAATCAGCTAAAGCGCGCTCCGCCGGGGCGCAAGCTCTGAGAACTCAGGTCGCGGGCGTCGGACTAAGCCGCGTCGAATTACGTAATTTCTGGTTCAACACTTTCGCCAACTGGCTGGAAGGGCACAGAGCCAAAATCTTTTCGCTGAGCATCGGCGCAATCGTTTCGCTTGGCCTGTTCTTTGTTGTGGTGACCGAAGTTTTAAGACAGTCCCATCGCGCCTTCGATCTGGCGACTTTGGCGACCCAGACGATCTTTGACGTCCAGAACGATGACGCCTTGCGCTACCAGGCGGCGCTGAAGGCCGCGTTGATTTACACGCCGCCGCCGCCGTCACTACTCAATCCGGAGGGGGTTCGGGGCGTCGTCGCAGGCCTCCGGGAAGAGGATGTGATTTTGACCGCGGAGATACGCAACGATGGCGCGGCGACGATTATGTACGTCGTGCCGCCGAACGATCCTTCGATGCAGGCGAAACTCTCGACCGCCATGGCGCAGCGCGGGACATTTCTACGCGCCAGCACCAACCGAAACACCAGTTCGGATGCGGTCGTCTATCTCAGCTCGATTACCATCACGGCTCGCCTTTAGATTCAGCGAGTGAAATTCCGAGGTGTCCATTTTGGCGGTCGCGTCTCAATCGCGACTGATCGGGACACCTGCATTCAAAACAGTGAGCGGGGATGATTGACATTGGTTCAATCATTGAGCCGCCGAAGTGGAAGTGTGTCCACAATCGCCGTGACATCGCCGCAAGCGGGCGAAGGAGTAATGAAATGAACAGCGTAAGGCATACGAAAAAGATCGTCGCTCCGTTCATCAACGTCACGCCGCTGATTGACGTGCTGCTCGTCCTGCTGATCATTTTTATGATCATCAGCCCGATGGCGCCCTCTAAATTCGACGCGAAGATTCCTGTAAAGCAGAATCCGGATGACCCTGCGGTTATTGATCAAAACGCGCTGGTCGTGACAATCAATCGGGGTGGCGGTTACGCGTTGAACAGCCAGCCGGCGAACACGCTCGACGAATTGCAATCGTTGCTGCTTCGCGCGCTGGATGGGCGTCCCCTGGAACTCAAAGGCGTTTTCCTGAAAGCGCCCCGCGCATTGAACTACGGCGAAGTGGTGAAAGTGGTTGACGTGATGAAGATCGCTGGTTGCGCGCCAATCGGGTTGCAGATCGAAAACCTCGATCAATGAGTCTCCATCTCAAATTCCGAATCTCCAAATTTCTCATTGCAAATCCATCGGCTGAAACGTCGCATCAACTCCGCGACCGGTAGGAAGCGGCCATCAGAAGGAGAAAAAGCGATGTTCGATAAACTGGTTGAATCAGCAACACAGAAACAGGGGAGACGCGCGAAGCGGCTCTTCCTCGTCACTGGCGTGATCTACGTCGTTGCGCTGACCGCGCTCGGCGTGGCGACCATCGTCGGGTTCCGCCCGGCGCTGGCCGAAGAATACGATGTCCTGGCGAGATTGATCCCCCAGCCTGTGCCGTCTGGCCCCGATCCGAAACCTGCGCCGGTACAATCGAATCACAATCCCGAGCCGAATCCTGGGTTTGTGCCGCCCAAAGAGGCCAGGCCATTGGATGAGTTGAAGGACCTGAATGTAGACGTTGGAAGACGGGGATTGGTAGTTGTCGGCGCGCCAAGCTTCACCGGAACTGGCGGCCCCGGCGTGTTCGGGGCGCCGATCACAAAAGACTCGGCGCCGCCTCCACCGCCTCCGACTCCAACGCCTGCCGCAAAACCTGCCGCGACTCCGGCTCAGGATCAGGTGGTCAGGCTGACGAGCGTGCTCACGCAAGGCCGCGCGCTCAGGAAGGTGCAGCCGCCCTACCCGGCAATCGCCAGGCAGGCGCGGGTTCAGGGCGCGGTGCAGGTTCAGATCGCCATCTCTGAAACTGGCGAGGTCAGCAACGCGACCCTGCTCTCCGGCCATCCGTTGTTGCGCGACGCCGCGTTGCAAGCGGCCCGGCAATGGCTTTTCATTCCGACTGAGTTGAATGGGCGTCCGGTACGCGCCATCGGCGTGATCACTTTCAACTTCACGCTCAACTGATCGAACCGGACGGCGATTTTGCGCGAAAGGAAAGGGGCTGACCGATCAGGCCAGCCCCTTTCCTTTTGCGCTTGCCAAAATCTTTACCTGTTTTTGGCCTGAGACTTTTTAGCTGACTTAGCTGCCGACTTCCGCTTCACTGAAGGTTTGCCGTTGTGTGAAATCTTCGCTGCTTTCATCGCGGGCAGCAGCGCTTCGGCGAAGACCTGCCGCACGTTGTCCACGAAGATGATCTCCATGTCGCGTTGCGGCTCCGGCGGCACATCTTCCATGTCTTTTCGATTTTGCACGGGCAGGAGAACTTTTTTCATCTGGGCGCGGTGCGCGGCCAGCAGCTTCTCTTTGACTCCGCCGATGGGCAG
>JAJVID010000010.1:14436-25892 GCA_022072205.1 Acidobacteriota bacterium | reverse complement strand
ATCGAATGGAACGTTCAGGTAGTTGTCGCGGAACGAAAAGTTCTGTTCGGGATCGAGCACCTCAAGCAGCGCCGACGACGGGTCGCCGCGAAAATCCGAACTGACCTTGTCAATCTCGTCGAGCATAATCAGCGGGTTGTTCGTTCCGGCTTGCTGGATTGATTGGACGATGCGTCCGGGCATCGCGCCGACGTAGGTGCGGCGATGGCCGCGAATTTCGGCTTCGTCGTGAACGCCGCCCAGGCTCAGCCGGACGAATTTGCGGTTGATCGCGCGCGCTATCGAACGGCCCAGACTGGTCTTGCCCACGCCCGGAGGCCCGACCAGACAGAGAATCGAACCTTTCGGTTTTTCTTTGATCTTGCGGACGGCCAGAGCTTCGATGATTCGCTCCTTGACCTTTTCGAGTCCGTAATGATCCTCGTCCAAAATTTCCTGCGCTTTTTTCAGATCGAGGTTTTCTTTTGAATGTTTCGACCAGGGCAGCGCGACCATGATGTCCAGCCAGTTGCGCAGCGTCGCCGTTTCAGCCGCGTCCGGATGCATGCGTTCGAGCTTCTTCAACTGGCGATCAACTTCCTCTTCGACGGCTTTCGGCATTTTGCCCTTCGCCATCTTCTCGCGGTATTGCGCGATGTCTTCGGCCAGTTCGTTGCCTTCGCCAAGTTCCTGCTGGATGGCTTTCAATTGCTGGCGCAGATAAAACTCGCGCTGCGAGCGGTCAATCTCGCCTTTGGCCTGCGTGTTGATCTCCTGCTGGACGGTCAACACTTCGATCTCTTTGTTCAGAAGTTCGTTGACGCGATGCAGGCGCGGATTGACATCGAGCATCTCGAGCACCGTTTGCGCGTCTTCGACTTTGAGTTCCAGGTTGGACGCGGCGAGGTCGGCCAATCGCGCCGGGTCTTCGACCGTCGTGACGATGGCCATCACTTCGGGCGAGATGTTTCTCCCCAGCCCGACAGCCTTTTCGAGCGACGAACGGATGTTGCGCGTCAGAGCTTCGAGTTCCAGGTTCTCTTCCGGCGGATTCTCTTTCAATTCCTCGATGTGCGCCTGCAGGAAGTTCTGATTGTCTTCGAGGAAATGGACTTTGGCGCGCGAGATACCTTGCACCAGGATGCGGATGCGTCCGTCGGGCAGCTTCAGCATTCGCATGATGATGGCCACCGTGCCCACGTCGTAAAGATCGCCCTGCCCCGGCTCTTCCTTGTCGGAATCTTTTTGCGCGGCGAGCATGATCATGCGGTTTTCGGCCAGCGCCTGGTCAACAGCGCGGATCGAGCGTTCGCGGCTGACAAACAGCGGCACGATCATGAACGGAAAGATCACGATGTCGCGCAGCGGCAACACTGGTAACGTTTCGGGGATCTTGATCTGTTCTTCGGCGCTTTCAGGTGTAGTTTGTTTTTCTTCTTGTTCTGTAGCCATATTCATTCGGAAACCGGGATCATAACATCTCTCCCGCCGTCGCCGGTCTTCGGCAATCGAATTTGCAAAACCCCGTCCGCCATCCTCGCTGAAATATTCGGCGCGTCAATCTGCCATTTCAGCGGCAAACTGAAAGCGAAGCTGCCGAACGTCCGCTCCAGGCAGATGAATTGGATTGGGCGTTCAGCTTCGGGCAGCAAACTGCCTGTGCCATTCGGTCTTTCTTTGCGGCCTTCGATCCTGAGGACATTGTCGCTCAACGTGACGCGCACGTGTTCGGACGGGATGCCGGGTATCTCCACTCTGACCAGAATCGCATCCTCCATCTCACACACGTCTATCGGAGGCGTCCACACCCCGTGCGCGCCTGAACTCAAAGCCATCGCGCGCATCTCGTCCAATCGCGCCAGCATCCGGCGCATCTGGTCTCTGAGCTGTTCGGCAAAATCTTTCGATAGCGGGTGCAACGGATTGGTCATTGCCATAAATTCCGGAAGCGGTTGATGAGGCGGCTGCGGTTTTCAGTCCGCCAACACATTTGATCTGAGAATGATGTTGTTTGAAATCAGTGGAGGATTCTAGCTTTCGTCAGTGAAGTGCGCAAGAAGGGGGTATTGCCGTCTCTTTCGATATTGGCCGGTCTCAAAAGCAGGAAAACGCCGGACAGAAAGATCGGTAACTCACATCTTCCCGTTCGGCATTTTTCTGCTTGAGAGGTTGTCCTGGCGCCGGCCAAACAAATTATTCGCGGCCTGCAGCGGATGAAGTTTTAGCCGGCTTCCACCGAAGCGCCGGTTTGCGCGCCGCCGCCGCTTCATCCAGCCTGCCGATGCGCGTGTTGTGCGGCGCTTGCTTGACCAGTTCCGGATCGGCTTCGGCTTCGCGCGCGATTGATTTCATCGCGTCAATGAACAGATCAAGCTCTTCGCGTCCTTCGCTCTCGGTCGGCTCGATCATCATCGCGCCGGGAACGACCAGCGGGAAATAAACCGTCATCGGATGAAAGCCGTAATCAATCAGCCGCTTGGCGATGTCCAGCGTGTGGACGCCGGTTTTCTGCTGGCGTTTGTCGTTCAGAATCACCTCGTGCATCGGCTGGCCGTCGAAGGCGACTTCGTAAACGTCTTTCAAATGATGCGCAATGTAATTGGCGTTGAGCACCGCCGTCTCGGTCGCTTCGCGCAATCCGTCCGGGCCTAAGGTGACGATGTAGCAGAGCGCGCGAACCAGCACCGCGTAATTGCCGTGAAACGCCCGCACGCGCCCGATTGATTGCGGTCGGTTATATTCCAATCTCAAGACGCGCTCGCCCTTGTGGTTCTTCTCTTCAATGATGCGCGGGAAGGGAAGGAACGGCTCAAGCTCTTTCGTCACGGCAATCGGCCCGGCGCCAGGCCCGCCGCCTCCGTGCGGAGTCGAGAACGTCTTGTGCAGGTTCAGATGGATCACGTCAGCGCCCATATCGCCCGGTCGCGTCACGCCGACCAGCGCGTTCATATTCGCGCCGTCCATGTAAACGAATCCGCCCGCGTCATGCACGATCCTGCAAACCTCTTCGATGTTCTCCTCGAACATTCCGAGCGTCGAAGGATTGGTCAGCATCAGCGCCGCCACGTCTTCGTTGACGACTTGCCGCAGATTTTCGAGATCAATCGCGCCGTTGGCGTTCGATTTGATCGTCTTGACCTGATAGCCGCAGATCGCAGCCGAAGCCGGGTTGGTGCCGTGCGCGGAGTCGGGAATCAACACCAGCTTGCGCGCGGCGCCGCGCGATTCCAAACATTTGCGGATCACCATCAGCCCGGTCATCTCGCCCTGCGCTCCGGCGGCTGGCTGCAAGCTGACTGCGGCCAAACCAGTGATCTCGGCCAACGCGTCTTCCAACTCTTTCAGCAATTCCAGATTGCCCTGCGCGAATTCATCCGGCGTGTACGGATGCGACGCCGCGAAGCCTTCCATCCGCGCCACGCGCTCGTTGAGCTTCGGGTTGTACTTCATCGTGCACGAGCCGAGCGGGTACATCCCGAAATCAACAGCGTAATTCCACGTCGAGATGCGCGTGAAATGGCGTATGACGTCAACCTCGCTGACTTCAGGCAGCCCCGCGAGATCGCCGTCGCGCAGCAGTTTTGAATCAATCAGGGAATCAATCGGTTCGGCTTCGACATCGAGCGCAGGCAGTTTGTAACCCACGCGCCCCGGACGCGAACGCTCGAAGATCAGACCTTCGTTTTGATTGACGTGAGTAGTCGCTTTTTTGATCACTGCTTTCTCCGGTGTGGCGGTAGCCCGACCGTGAGGGAGGGCGAGGTCATCGAAACCGCGCCCTCCCTCACGATCGGGCTACCGCCACAGTTTATTTCAACGCCTCAACCAGCGAATCAATCTCCGCCTTCGTCGTCGTTTCGGTCACGCAGACCAGAATCTCGTTCTTCATTTCAGGGAAGAACCGCGAGAGCGACAGACCGCCGATGATCTTTTTGTCGGCAAGCTCAGCCAGAATTTCTTCCGACGGCTTCGGGCAACTGACGACGAACTCGTTGAAGAACGGCGCGCTGAATCGGATTTGATAACCGTCAACAGCCGCAATTCGTTTGGCCGCGTAATGCGCTTTCTGCGCGTTCTGTTCGGCCACCTCGCGCAGCCCGCGACGGCCCATCGTCGAAAGGTAGATCGTCGCCATCAGCGCATACAGTCCCTGATTGGTGCAGATGTTCGACGTGGCTTTCTCTCGGCGGATGTGCTGTTCGCGCGTCGCCAGCGTCAGCACGAAACCGCTGCGGCCTTCGGTGTCGGTTGTCTGACCGACCAGACGGCCCGGAATCTGCCGCATCAATTTTTCGGTCGTCGCGAAAAATCCGCAGTACGAACCGCCGAACGAAAGCGGGATGCCGAACGATTGCGCTTCGCCGCAAACGATGTCGGCGCCGGCCTTGCCAGGAGATTGCAGCAGCCCCAGGCTCAAGCCTTCGGCGACCACGACGACGAACAGAGCGCCGATTTTGTGTGTGGCTTCGGCCAGCTTCTGCAAATCCTCGACGCCGCCGAAAAAGTTTGGCGATTGCACGACGACTGCGGCGACATCCGATCCGAGGTTGAGAATCGCTTCGGGCAAGACCGTTCCGGTCTCGGCGCAGGTGATGATCGTCTGCTCGGTGATCCCGGCGTTGTGGACGTAAGTGTCAACGACCTGCCGGTATTCGGGATGCAGGTTGCCGGCGAGCGCGACTTTCGGGCGGTTGGTCACGCGCTCGGCCATCAGCACGGCTTCGGCGGTCGCGGTCGAACCGTCGTAAAGCGAGGCGTTCGAGACATCCATCCCCGTCAATTCGCAGATCATCGTCTGAAACTCGAAGATCGCCTGGAGCGTGCCCTGGCTGATCTCCGGCTGATACGGCGTGTAGGAGGTATAAAACTCCGAGCGTGAAATCAGCGTGTCTATGATGGTCGGGATGAAATGATCGTAAGCGCCCGCGCCCAGAAACGAAGTCATTCTCCCGCCCGTGTGGCGCGTGGTGTTGCGCTCAGCCAGGTTGCGGAAGAAATCGAGCGTTTCGGTTTCGGAAAGCGCCGCCGGCAGGTTGAGCGAGCGCTTGAGCTTGAGCTTGTCAGGGATTCCACGAAAAAGATCGGAAACGGATTGGCGGCCCATTTCGCGCAGCATCGCCGCGCGCTCTTCGGCCGAATTCGGAATGTAGCGCATCGTGTTTCTGGGAGCAGGGAGTAGGGAGTAGGGAGTAGGGAGTAGGGAGTCTTATTGATAAACTCCCCACTCCCCACTCCCTACTCCCCACTCCCTGCTCTTACTTACTCCTCTTTCTGTGATTCCACGAAATCTTCGTACTCGCTCGCCGACAGCAGGCTGTCAACCTGGCCTGGATCGCTGAGCTTGATTTTGACCATCCACCCGTCGCCATAAGGCGAAGTGTTGACCAACTCCGGCGCGTCGGCCAGAGCTTCGTTGATCTCAATGACCTCGCCGGAGACGGGGGTGTAAAGTTCGCTGAAAGTCTTAACCGATTCGACTTCGCCGAAAGTGGCGTGCGCGTCGAACTTCTCGCCTACGTGTGGCAATTGGACATGCACGACGTCGCCCAACTGCTCCTGCGCGAAATCGGTAATGCCGATCGCGCCGGTGTCGCCGGAGACGCGTATCCATTCGTGATCTTTGGTGTAATGAAGATCATCAGGGTAAGCAGCCATTGTGGTTCTCCTGAAAAATAAACGGCAAGCCAGCGGCTTGCCCTGAGGTTACTTAGTTCGTTTGTAAAACGGTGTCTGCACAACTCGCGCCGCGAGCCTCCGCCCGCGCACGTCAACTTCAAAATCTGTTCCGACGCCTGTGTGTTCAATCGGCAGATAACCGAGGCCGATGCTCTTTTTCAGATACGGCGCGTGGCTGCCCGATGTGACCACGCCGGCCTCTTTGCCATTGATGAAGATCGGATAGTGGTCACGGGCGATGCCTTTGTCGGTCACTTCAAAACCGATCAGCTTGCGCGTCAAGCCTTTCTCTTTTTGCTCGGCCAGGCGGTCGCGTCCGATGAAGTCGCCCTTGTTCAATTTGCAAATCCAGCCCAGGTCGGCTTCGAGCGCGGTCGTCGTGTCGTCAATGTCGTTGCCGTAAAGCGCCATCTTGGCTTCGAGCCTGAGCGTGTTGCGCGCCGCAAGGCCGCAGGGCAGAATGCCGCGCGACTTGCCCGATTCCATAATTTTGTTCCAGACGCGTTCCGATTCGTTCGGATCGAAGTAGATTTCAAAACCGTCTTCGCCCGTGTAACCGGTTCGCGCGATGATCGCCGGAACGCCGTCAACATTGCCGCGCGTGAACCAGTAATATTTGATCGGCGCGAGGTCAACGTCAGCCAACGATTGCAGGATTTCCAGAGCCTTCGGCCCCTGAATGGCCAACTGCGTGTAATTCGCGCTGACGTTCTTCACTTCGGCGTCGAAGCCGGAGGCGTGGCTGCGAATCCAGTCAAAATCTTTGTCGGTGTTTGAGGCGTTGACGCAGAGGAAATAATGATCCGGCGCGAAGCGATGAACCAGGATGTCGTCAACAAAAGTTCCTTCGGGATAAGTCAGCCCGGAATACTGCGCCTGCCCGTCGCTGAGCTTGCCGGCGTCGTTGGTCGTCAGGTGTTGAATCAGGTCGAGCGATTGCGGCCCGCGTACTTCGATCTCGCCCATGTGGCTGACATCGAAGATTCCCGCCGCCGCGCGCACGGCCAGGTGTTCTTCGACCGTTCCGGCGGCGTACTGGACTGGCATGTCCCATCCGCCGAAATCAATCATCCTTCCGCCCAATTTTCGATGCGCTTCGTTGAGTGCGGTCTTCTTAAGCTGGCTCATGTGAGTGCCTACTGGAGTCCCTTGAAAAGTTCTTGTCGCTTGCAGAAAAGCCAATAATGACGGGGAAATCAACAAGGCGGGAAACCTAACATACGGTTTACAAATTCGTCAACTTGGCGCTGTGACGTTCAGCAAAGTTCGCACGCGAGGACGCGTGCGCTTCCGGGGGGAAATTTTCTGATTAAAGTTGAAAATTGTTGCACTCCTCGGCCACTGACTGTGCGTAATGGCAAGTGAACAGCGAACAGATCAATTGATCGAGAGGAAAGAGGTCGGAATGCAGCGAGCGGACGACACCCTGTCGCGCGCGAAAATTGGTGATCAGACGGCCTTCGCCGAATTGGTGCGCGAGCATCAGGCGATGGTCTTTTCGCTCGCGCATTATTTTTCGCGCGACCGGGCGACGGCTGAAGACCTGGCGCAGGAGGTGTTTATTCACCTTTACCAGAATCTGGCGTCAATCGAATCGCCCGCGCATTTGAAATTCTGGCTGCGCCGCGTGACCGGTCATCGCTGCATTGATCACGCGCGAAAACACAAGATGCGTCTGGTGAATGTTGATGACGCGCCGGAGCCTGTCGCTTCCGCCGATTTCGGCGATTCGTTGATGACGGCGGCGTTGCGCCGGATCGTGGCGACCTTGCCCGAAAAGCCGCGTCTGGTCGTCACGCTTCGTTACCAGGAAGACCTGGACCCGACCGAGATCGCGGAGCTTTTGGAGATGCCGCTCAACACGGTCAAAAGCCATCTGCGGCGTTCGCTCGTGATTTTGAGAGAGAAAGTCACTCGCTGTATGGGAGAAGTAAAAGTATGAACCGTTTCGACGACGAATTGAGATTGGCGTTTCGCCGCCAGGAGCCATCACCCGGTTTCGCGGATCGTGTGATGGCGCGCATCGCCCAATCGCCCTCTGAACAAAAGCAGGAGAAGCCGAGGGAGAGGACAGGCTGGCTGCGAAAACTCTCCGAGTTTTTTCAGCCTCCCCAGATGAAATGGGCGATGGCGGGGGCGATGGCCGTTGTGTTGATCATCGCCGGCTTCGGTGTTCATCGCCACCGCGAAAACGAACGTTTGCGCCTGGCCGAAATCGCCGAAGGCGAGCGGGCGAAAGAGCAGGTGATGCTGGCGATGCGCATCACCAGCGCCAAACTCAACATCGCTCAAAAGAAAGTTTACGAAAGCGCCAGTCACGAAGGCGAATCGAAATGACGGTAATCAATGACGGATCGAATAACACTTAACCACCTCGGAGGGAAACTTATGAAACCGATTATGCTCAAGTTTATTTCAGCCGCGCTGCTTGCGGCCGTTTGCGCGGCGGCGCCGGCTTACGCGCAAAACGCCCGCTTGCAGATTGACCATCTGGACAGGCTTTTCCCCAAAGCTGTCGAGACGATTGACGTGCGGGTTGACGGCTCGCTGCTGCAGATGGCGTCGAAGTTTCTGAGAAGCGACAAGGCCGATGAAGCCGCCGTCAGGGAGATTGTCCAGGCGTTGAAGGGCGTTTACGTCAAAGGCGTCGAGTTCGACAAAGACGGCGAATACAGTGAAGCCGATGTCGAGGCGATTCGCCAGCAGTTGGCCGCGCCCGGTTGGGATCGCATCGTCGGCGTGCGCAGCAAACGCGACGGCGAAAATGTAGAGGTCTTTTTGATGATCAATAATGACGCGGTGATTGAAGGCATCGGCGTGCTGATCTCAGAGCCGAAACAAATCATGGTCGTCAACGTCGTCGGCCCGCTTGACCCCGAAAAGATCAACAATTTGCGCGGCCAGTTCGGCATCCCGAAAGATTTTGCCCTCGATTTCGGCGGGGTGAAAAGGACTCGCAGGGGAGACAATTGAAGAAGGAGGGGGAGACAAGGAGACAAGGAGAAAGAACAATCGGTTCTCTTCATCCCCTTGTCTCCCTGTCTCCCCCTCCTCCTCGAAAAGGAGGTAACGCCATGACCCGATCAGTCAGATTCGCCAGACAAGCGGCTCTGTTCGCGATAATGATCGCGCTGCTCATCGCGCCCGCGTTCAGCGCGCAGGCGAAAGGCAAAGGCTTCAAGGATGTGGTCAAACACATCGAAAAGAATTATCGCGCGAAGAAAACCCGCATCCCGATGCTCGGTCTGGCCAACTTCGCGGTCAAGCTGATTCGCCCGGCGGGCGTGAAGGGATTCAAGCTGGCCGTCTTTGAAGATCAGGACTTTTCCGCCCGCGAAGGCTCGGTCTCTTTCGACACGGTGATGCGCGAGGCTTACGACAAAAACTGGCAGCCGCTGGTTCAGATCAATTCGAAGCGCGACAGCAATAGCCGGACTTTCATCTACGCCAAGAGTTCGGGCAAAGATGTTCAATTCGCGCTTGTCGCGCTGGAAGAGCGCGAAGCCGTCGTGCTCGAAGTCAAATTCAATCCCGACGCGGCGGCCAGGTTTTTGGAGAACCCGAAGATCATGGGCATCTCGCTCGGCAATTCGATTCGCGGAAACAACCCCGGCAATGTCGCAGTGAATCGCCCGCCGCGCCGCGCAAGCTCGAACAATCCTTCGAGCATTGATTCGTTGCAGACGACGACTCAAACAGCGGACGCGCAACCGACAGATGCGAAGCCCAGACCGGCGCTCGACCCGGCGGCCAACGATGAAAATAATCCGCCTGCGTCTGCTGACGCGAAATCGGAAAACACTTCCGCTACGACCGCGCCTGTTGTGACCGAAGCGCAACCGCGTTTGCCCGGCCCCGACACCATTCGCATCGAGACGCGGCTGGTCAATCTGAACGTCAAAGCGGTGGATCGCGGAGGGCAGCCGCTGACCGACCTGAAACCCGAAGATTTCGTCGTTTATGAAGACGCCGTCAAACAGGACGTCACGCATTTCAAACCGGTCAACGCTCCGGTCAACGTTCTGATGCTGCTCGATCTGAGCGGCAGCACGCAAAAGAAGCGCGGCGCGATGATCGAAGCCGCGCGCAAGTTCATTGACGCGCTTCCGGCGCAAGACAAGATTTCGCTGGTCGCGTTCACGCGCCGATACCGCCAACTCACCGATTTCACGGCGGACAAGGTCGCGCTGAAGAAAGAGCTTGAGCAGGTCAGGAAGATCGGCGGCGGCACGGCCTATTACGACGCGATGTGGAAGGCGCTGGACGATCTGGACAAGATCAGCGACGCGCGCAAAGCCATCGTCGTGTTGACCGACGGCGAGGACGAATCGTTGATCGGCAATGAAGAAACCATCCACACGTTCGACGAATTGCTGGGGCGCGCTTCCGAAGAGGACGTGACCATCTACCCGATTTATTTCAGCGGCGGCGGCAACCATTACGACAAACTCGGCCTGCTGTTCGGTGGCGGCGGCTCCCTGACGGGCAACGACAACCGCCGCGTCGCCCGCAAACAGCTTGACGATCTGGCCGAGCAGACCGGCGGCGAGGTCTTCAGCGCGCAGCGCGAAGGAGAGCTTGAAGGCGCATACAAACTCGTCGCCAGCGAATTGCACACGCTTTACAGCCTGGCCTATTCGCCAGACAAGCTGAAACACAACGGCGAGTTCCGCAAGATCAGCGTGAAGATCGGGCGCGAAGGATCGGTGGCGAAAACGCGCCGGGGCTATTACGACAGATAAAAAAAACGGAGAGAGAAAAGATGAATAGAACGAGAAAAGCCGCCGGACTGCTGCTGTTGTGTCTTTGCGGCGCTGCGATCACGGCGCGCGCCCAGGATGCGCGGTTGCAAATCAACCATCTGGACAGGCTCGCGGCGCGCGCGACTGAAAGCGTCGAGGTCACGCTGAACGACGTGCAGATGCAATTTCTAAGAAGGCTCGTTTCGCTCAGCGAATCCGACAAGACGCGCTTCAGGGATTTGCTGTCAAAGTTGAAAGGCGTTTACGTCCGAGGTTTTGAGTTCGCGCAGGATGGCGAATACAGCGAAGCCGATATTGAAGCGATCCGCGCGCAACTGCGCGCGCCGGGTTGGGAGCGGATTGTCGAAGTTCGCAATCGGAATGGCGGCGGAGACGAAGTTTTCTTCATGCCGCGCAACGACGAGATCGCCGGGTTCGCGGCCATCTCGACCGAGCCGAGAAAGGTTTGTGTCATCAACATTGTCGGGCCGATTGATATGGATGAAATGGCGCTGCTGGAAAAGGAGTTTCAACTGACGCGCTGCGGCAGATCGGAGAACCGGCGGCAGAGGAGAAACACGCGGTGATTCAGTCAGGCCAATTGGGAGAGACAAAAAGAGTTTTTATGAAGTCATTTTTGCCATTTTTTATGGCCGCGAACACGGCGCTCGTCCTGATCCTGCTCGTTGCGTTCTGCGGCGCGACGGCGCGAGCGCAGGATGCCCAGGGCGCGAAGATACAGATTGATCACCTCAACAAGCTCGCCGACAAGGCGGAGCAGGTCGTCGAGGTCACGCTTGACGAAAGACTGTTGCAGCTTGCGGCGAAGTTTCTTTCGAGCAGCAATCCGACTGAAGCGAGGGTCAAGGAGATTGTCTCAGGCTTGAAAGGCGTTTACGTGCGGGTCTTCGAGTTCAGCAAGCCCGGCGAATACGCGCCGAGCGACATCGAAACGATTCGCTCGCAATTGCGCCAGCCGGGGTGGCAGAAGATTGTCGGCGTATACAGCCGCCGGGGCGGCGACAACGTTGACGTTCATTTAAGGCTTCAGGGCGAAAA
>JAJVID010000010.1:0-14336 GCA_022072205.1 Acidobacteriota bacterium | reverse complement strand
CTCGCCACGATTGGCAACCGCTTCCTCGCCTGCGCAATTGATCACGCCGTTCAGGTAATTTCATTCATCGGTGTTTACATCGTCGCCAGGAGTCTGAGCGCCAGTCTGCGCGCGGCTGAGAGCCTGATTTTCAAGGACGCGAAAGGAATCAGCCTGTGGATTGTGGCTGGGTTGATCGTTGCTGGTTTCATGATCTTCTTCGGATATTTCATCTTCTTTGAGACGATCTGGAGCGGCCAGACGCCGGGCAAACGGTGGATGAAATTGCGCGTGATTCAGGAAGACGGACGCCCGATCAATTTCTTCGCCGCGTTGACGCGCAATCTGATCCGCTTCGCTGACATGATTATCCCGCCTTTTTATTCGGTAGGAATTATTTCGGTTTTTGCCAGCGCGCGCGCGAAACGGCTGGGCGATTTTGTGGCGAACACCGTGGTCGTCAAGGAGCGCGCCGCCGAAGCGCCGAAATTCGATGAGGTGTTTGAGAGCGAAGTGATTGACACGGCGCACCGCCGTGTCGCGCCGCAGTCATCGTTTCATGGCGACGTGCGCGGAGTGACTCCTTCAGAAATCCTGGCTGTCGAAAACTTCCTGCGCCGCCGTTACGACATCCCCGAACATCCGCGACTGTGGCTGGCGTGGCGCATTGCGATGCCGCTGCTTGAAAAGATACGGCCTCACTACGATCCGGCGAATTTCAACTACGAAGGTTTTCTGGAAGAATTGCTGGCGCGTTATCGCGCGCAGGTGAGATTCAAGGAGTAGACAGGATTGACAGGGGGGCAGGATTGAACAGAAGGCTGCAAAGTCGTTTTCGGAAACCGATATGCCATATTTCCTATGCGATATCGCATAGGAAATATGGCATATCCTTGCCTTCAATTTCCTAGCTGCTCAGCCCCAACAGCCTCGCAGCGTTTTCGTAATAGACCTTCTTCAAAATACTTTCCGGCAGACCCAGTCCGTAAATCTTCCATCGCCCTTGCGGCGGGATTGGCGCGGGCGCGTAATCGAAATACTCGTCTTCAGTTTCGAGGAAGCGGAAATAGATTTCGTAAAGCAGTTCGCCGAAAATCTGCTGCGGCGTTTCATTGCCGTAAGGAATGGCGTCGGTGCCGAACAGAATGCGATCCTGATATTTGTCGAAGAATTTCCGGGCCGCGCGCGGTTGCCGGCCCAATTCGCCGATGCGCGCGCCAATCTCGACACTCAGGTTTGCATGTCGGTCTAGCCATTCGCTCACCCAATTCAGGTCTTCGGAGTCACCCACGTGCAGCGCGACGAATTGAGTTTTCGGATGGCGGGCGATGACGCGCAATCGCGCTTCGTGCAGTTCGCGGTTGCTCGGAAAGTCCTTGCCGTGAAAAGACCAGTCGGGATGCGCGCTCAATTCTTCGTAGCGTTCGTTGAAGCGGTCAGTCAGCAGAAAGAAAGCTTCCGGGTCGGAAGTGTGAATGGCCACCGGCATCTTCATCGCGCCGCAAGCCTCCCACATCTGATCGAAGCGTTTGTCATCAACTTTAACCAGCGGCCCAGTCGCGCCGTTCTCGCGCAGGTAAAGTCCGAGCGTCTTCAGAACCTTCAGCCCACGCGCGCCAGCCTTCTTCGCCCGTTCGATCTGATCGGCCTGAAATTGCTGGTAGCCTGCGTCGGAAGCTTTGTTGAACCAGGGTTCGGTAAAAATGATGAAGCGGTCGGGCGACGGCGCCTGCCAGTAGCGGATATTTTCTTCGAGCGCCGCGCCGTAACCGCCGGTCAGATTGACCATCGCGCGCAGGTTCTTGCGATCCATCACCGGCAGAATCTCTTCGCGTTTGGCGCGGAACAGGGCTTTCTCTGGCTTCGCATTGCGATCCGTGAACGACAGGTGCGTGTGAAAATCAATGACCGGGAAACGCGCGCGTTCGACTTTGGTCTCTGTTACGCGAAGCATGCTGCGCGGCTCGTAATCTTTCAATGGCAGCGGTGATCTCGCCGGGTCTTGCGTGTTGATCGTCGTTTGGAGTGAGCGGGCGTATGCGGGCGCGCCGAGAGCTGCGAACGTAAGGCTTGCCAGCCATTGTCTGCGATTGAGTTGATTCATAGGCGAAAGGCTTGTGTCGTTTGATATGAAAAGCAGCGCCAGGCCTTTCGATAAAGGCCCGGCGCTGCTTCGTCAGCGTGGCGCGGATTATAGCACGGCGGGAAAAACGCGATAACGCGTCGCGGCAAAACGCCGTTTAATTCCGTTTTTTGTTGTTGTGTTTGGCGCGATAAATGTGACGGCTCGCTTTGTTCTGGTCTTTTTGGATTTCCTTGCGCTCTGCGCCAGTTACTGTGCCATCAGTGCGGGCTTCCCGCTTCTCCTGCTGAATCTCTTTCTGTTCCTTCTCCAGTTTGCGGACTTCGCCGGCTTTCAACTCGCCCGAAGCGGCGCCCTGGCTGATGCGCTTTTGCTGATTCCCCTGGCGTCTTGTGGCGGCCGGAGTTCGCTTGCCTGGCGTTGGTGTTGGCGTTTGCGCCAAGGCGATATAGGTGAGACTCAGGGAAAAAGTGACCGCCAAAAGAATGGTAGAGAGAGTTTTCATACCTGCATTTTCCTCCTGATCGAGACTGGCTCGATCTCCAAGTTGCGTTTTGTTAAGACGGCCACGCTGGCCGTCTTGCGCTTTCGGTAAGTAGTGCAGACTGGCCGCCGACTGTATCAATCTATTTTGTTTTTTTTCGACTGAGCCTCATTACCGATGATGTTGCAGCATGAAAGGCCAGAATGCGTCCGCGATTTCGAAGCGGAAGTTTTCTCCATTCGGATAAAGGTGCCCCATGCCTTCGATGATGGCGAACCTGTATTCCGGCGAAGCGCCCGCCATCCCATATTGGAAAAGCGAAACGATGTTTTGGCGTGTGTAGGCGTATTGATCCGGCAAGTCCAGCAGTCCCAGCCAGGAATTGATGATGACCTCTTTCGTCCAGGAGCCGGGCGCGGCTGCCGATTCGTCCAGTGGGAAAGCCGTGACTTTGGCCGCATAGGTCAGCTTCGGATCGAGTTCGCCGATGACTTGAAAGACTGGACGCTGCTTGAAAGGCGCGTTCGTGTACACGTTCGTGAGCGCGGCCTGCTCCAGATTGAATGAGCGACCGATGCTGCAGAGCGTGAAAGCGGCGAAAACGTCGGACATTTGCACCGCCAGCCGCCCGGTGAACTGCGCGCCGTTGGAAAAACCTGTAGCGTAAAACCGGTCTTCGTCCACAACATAATTTCGCTTCAACACTTCAACTATGACCTGCACGAACTTCACGTCGTCGTACAGTTGCTGATTCGGATAATCAGGATCGAGCAGTTTTTTAAGATCGAAGAAATTCCACTTCGCGGTGTAACGATGCGCATTCGTCAGCACCTGGCCATGCGAAACCAGAGTTTCCTCGAAAATGTGGTATCTCAGCGCCGACGGGAAGACAGCCATAAAGCCTTCATCGTCGGCCTTCTCGCGCCATCGGGAATCCTGGTAAAAGTTTTCGCCGGAGCCTCCAGTGCCGTGAAAGGCGAAGACCACTGGCGTCTTTCTGTCCACTGGCAGTCGCGCGGGGCGGTAGATGATGAACTCGCGCAGCGCGCCTTCGACTGGCAGATAAATGGTTCTCTTTCCGGGTTCCTCATTATCCTGCGGCGAGCGTCTTGGTGGCGCTTGTTGTGCGCTGGCGTTCGCGAATCCGCTAAAAACGCCCGTCAAAAAAATGAAGACCGAACCGATCAATGTGACTAAAAATATCCTGTTTTTCATCCCTGCTCCTTTCGTTTAATCCTTGTTCAATCCGCCAACTTCCGCCCGAGCCGCTTTGCTGCGGCTCGCCTGTTCGGTAAGTAGTGCGGGCAGGCCGCTCGTTGTATCAATCTCTTTTCACTTTTTGGGCGGGCTATCCGTTGCCCCGCTTTCAGCGATGCCGGTACAATCGCCGCCACTATGCCGACGAGCTTGGAAATCCTCTCAAACCAGGAGCTGGTCACACGCATCCGGCAGGGCGATGCGGAAGCGGAAGCAATGCTGTATGAAAAGTTCTCTGCGCGGGTCTATTTCACGGCTCTCAGCGAAATCCATTCAAAAGAAGACGCCGAGGACGCGCGGGCCGAGACCTTCTTGCGCGTCATCCAGGCCCTGCGGCAGGATAAGTTGCGTTCCGCCGATTCGCTGCCTGCATTCATTGTCGGCATCACGCTCAATGTCATCCGCGAACTCGTCCGGCAAAAATACCGCGTTGATTCGCTTGAAGACTACGAATACGACATTGCTGGGGATGGTTCGCTGGAACAGGCGATGCTTGACGCCGAGACAGGCCGCGCTTTGGAAGAGGCTGCGAGCCAGTTGAAGCCGCGCGAGCGACAGTTTTTGCGGATGTACTTTTACGAAGAACTGCCGAAGGAAGAGATCGCGCGCAAACTGGGTATCAAAGAGGAGCGGTTGCGTCTGATCAAATCGCGCGCGTTGCAAAGCTTCCGGGAAATCTACAAAAAAATGACGAAGCCCTGAAGAAAGGTTGATACAAATCGGCGCGCCGCCGCACTACGTGATGAAACCCCGAAAACGAAGATGACACATCAAGAGATAAAAGATGGCGAAATCATCGAACGCTACGTGCGGCGCCAACTCGCGCCCGACGAGCGGCGCGCTTTTCAGGAGCACTACTTCGCGTGCGACGAATGCTTCGAGCAGGCGCAAACGATGGCGCGCTTCGTCGCCGCTGTGCGCCAGGCGTCGCGCAAAGGCTCGTTTGCCGAAAACGCGGCGGAACCCGTGGCCTGGTGGAAGAATCTGTTCACGCCCGCGATTGGTTTTGCGGCGGCGGCGCTGATACTGGCCGCAACTCTCGGCTGGCTCGTGTTCAGACAACCTTCGACTCCGCGCGAGGACTTTGCCAGCCAGCAGCAACAGAGTCCGTCGCCAAATCAGACCATCGCGCCGGATCAAAACATCGCGCAAGCCGCATCGCCATCGCCCGAAAAGCCCGAAAAAAATGAACGCCCGAAACTGCAGGACCAGCGCGACCTGCTGGCGCAAAACCGCGCGCCCGTCGTCCTGCTCGAATCATCGCGCGGCGCAGGCGACAGCGGCAATCAACTAACGCTGCCGGCCAATGCCAGCAGCGCCATCCTGCGCATCGAGATCGAGCCGGGCAGCCCATTTACCAGCTTTCAGTTTCAGCTTTTCGACAGCGCCCGGCGTCCGGTCACAACCGTGACGAGCGGCAAGGCCAGCTCGCGCGGCGTTGTCTCAGCCAACGTTCCTGCCCGCCATTTGCAAAATGGAAAATATCTGGTGAAATGCCTCGGCCTGAAGGACGGCCAGCGCGTCTTAATCGGCGAATATGATTTGATCGTGCGCCAGCCGTGAGACGACGCGGCAGTGTTATTCAAGAGGTAGCGACGGATGAAGCGAATTCAGATTCTGCTTACGGGCCTGCTGTGCGTCTGCGCCACGTCGCCCTCCTCTAGCTTCGCGCAAATCTCACAAAACGAAACCGCGCGGCAATCGCAGGCGCCACAGATCGAATCGCTGCTCAGAACCTGCCAGCGCCAACTCGACAACGAACGTTACGAACTGGCTTATCAGACCGCGCGTCAGGCGCTCAGCTTGAGCGAGCGTATGAGCGACAAGAGATGGCAAATGCGAGCCACGAACCTGCTGGCCGTTGCAGCCTTTCACACCAACCGCACGAGCGAAGCCATCCGCTACTTCAAACAATCGTCATCAACCGCCGAAGAAGCCGGCGTTGTTCGAGGACAAGGCATTGCGCTTTCTCGCGCCGGCATGCTGCTGCGGCTCACTGGCCGATACGAAGACGCGCTATTTTGTTTCAATGAAGCCTTGCAGTTTTACCGGCGACAGCGGAACAAAACGGGCGAAGCGCTCACGCTCAGCCAACTCGGCGGGATTTACGCCGACACCGCCGATTACGCCAAGGCCGCGCAAATTTTGCAGGAGGCTTTGAGCATTGCTGGCGCGTTGGCCGAACCGGAGCCGCGCGCCGCCATCCTGCTGCGATTGATCGTCGTGGAAAAAGGGCGCGGCAATCTCTCATCCGCTTTGCAATACGCGCAGCAGGCCGAGTCGTTGCTTGCCGGACGTCCGCCCACGTTGCGCCACATCGAATCGCTTTACCGGCTCGGCTCGGCGCACGCGGCGCTCGATCAACCGCAGCAAGCGGCGGAGCGTTTCGAGCAGGCGCTGCGGCTCGCGCGAGAATTGCGAGCGCCGCAATTCGCCGCGATCATCCTGGGTGATTACGCCGGCTTGCAACTCAAATCCGGCAACGCGGCGGCGGCCTTCGATTCGGCTGCGCAGGCTGTGGGGTTGTTGAATAGTGGCGGCGGCAGCAAACATTACGAGGCTCAATTTCTGGCGACCGGCGCCGAAGCCGCGCGCGCGTTGGGGAACAAGGACAAAGCGCTGGCCGGTTACCGGCTGGCGTTGGCGGCGTTGGAGCAGGCTCGCGCCCGCTCGATCCATACCGAAATTTCCCGCGCCGGCATCGTCGCTACGCGACAACAGGTCTTCGCCGGAGCGATTGATCTGCTGCTCAAAATGGCGCGACCGGAAGAAGCCTTCGATGTGGCGGAGGCTTATCACGCGCGAGCGTTCCTGGACGTGCTGGCCGAATCCGCCCTCGATGACCTCGACGAATTGACGCCGGAGCAGAAGGCGCAGGAAGACCGTCTCTTCGAGCAAATCTCCGCCATTCAGAAAAAACTCTGGCAGCCGGATTTGCCGCCGGAGCAGGAAGAAAAATTCAAACGCGAACTGGCCGACGCCGAAAACGCGCTGGATTTGTTCCGGCTGGAATTGCGCCGCGCCGATCCGCGTTACGCTGGAATCAAAGCGCCGCAGCCGCTGTCGCACAATCGCGTGGCCGCTGAGTTGCTCGAAGCCGGGACGGCGCTGGTCGAATATGTTTTGGGCGACAAACAGTCGTTCGCGTGGGTCGTTTTTCAAGGCAAAGTTTCATCCGTCGCGTTGCCGCCCGGCAAAGAACTGACGGCGGCGGTGACCGCTTACCGCGCGGCTTCGTCGAGCAAAGTCTCTTCGCAATCGGCGGCGCAGGCGACTGCGAAATTGAAAGCGCAGAGCCGGCAGCTTTATCAAAAGCTTTTTCAACCGCTGGAACCGCACTTGGCCTCGGCGCGCAAGCTGATTATCGTGTCCGACGGCGCGCTTGCCTATCTGCCGTTTGAAACTCTGGCGGGCGAGCCGAAACGCGGCGCGGCGTCTCAATATTTGATCGAACGCTTCGCCATCAGCTACGCGCCGTCGGCTTCGGCGCTGGCCGCGTTGCGCGCGCTCAAACTAAACAACAAGGCTGAAGCGAAAGGGATCGTCGCGTTCGGCGATCCGGTCTACGGCAAAGACGAAACCGCGACGGCTAACGGCGACGCGACCGAGCGCGGATACGATTTCCGCCAACTGCCTTACACGCGCGCCGAAGTGAACGAAATCGCCGCGCTCTTTCCACCGTCGGAACGCCGCGTCTTCCTCGGCGCAGCCGCGCGCGAACAGAACGTCAAAGCCGAACCGCTCGGCCAGTATCGTTACGTCCATTTCGCCGCCCACGCGCTGATTGACGAAGAGCATCCGGCGCGCTCCGGCATCATGCTGTCGGCTCCAACCGCCATCAATGCGGATTCCAAAGAAGACGGCGCGTTGCAAATGAGCGAAGTCATGCGCTTGAAGCTGAACGCCGATCTGGTCACGCTCTCGGCCTGCCGCACGGGCCTGGGGCAATTGCTCAAAGGCGAGGGAATGATCGGATTGACGCGGGCGTTTCTTTACGCGGGAGCTGATAGCGTGGTGGTCAGTTTGTGGAACGTCAACGACATCGCCACAGCCACATTGATGAAGGCGTTTTACAAAAAACTCAAACAAGGCTTGCCCAAAGACGACGCATTGCGACAGGCGAAGCTGGAAATGATTCGCGGTCGCCAACAGGCGTGGCGGCATCCTTACTACTGGGCGGCTTTCGTGATCGTCGGCGATCCGCGTTGATTCTCAAGCCGTGCTTTCCATTTCACGCAACATCTTCAAAGTGTAAATGCCGGTGTCGTGGCCGTCGCTCCAGACGATGTGATAAGCGTAACGGCCTACGGGCGCGATGTCCGTGATGCGTATGCCCGGAAACTGTTCCGGCTTCAGATTGAGGCTTTGCGACGGATGATGGCCCTGGCACATCGCGCACGAACAGGCGGCGCGCAAAACGTCGAGCCGGTGGCGGCTCGTGTGGCCGTCGTCCCAGGCTATTTGCAGCACCGAATCGTCGTCGGTCAGTTCTAAAGATTCAGGAAAAGCTTCGATGGAACCGTGTTCTTGAGACATAACCTGCCATGACTTGATTGAATCAATTTACGATGAATGTTTAAATGCCGCGCGTCATCGCGGGACATTTAAGCATCGAAGACGGCTCGCGGCAAACTCTCCGAAGTACGAGGAACTAAACACGAATGGCAATCAACCAGACCGAACGCAAACAGGCGCGTGGCTTTCTGAAAGAAGCCCTGATGCTCATCCCCAATTTTCTCAAGCTGCATTATCGGCTGTTTAAAGACCCGCGCGTGCCGCTGGCGGAAAAGACGCTGCTCGTCGGGACAATCATCTACATCATCTCTCCGCTCGATTTCATTCCCGACGTGGTTCCGTTCATCGGCCAGGTTGATGACATTTATCTGGTCGCTCTGGTCGTCCTGCGATTGCTGAGCCGGACGAACGGCGAGGTTTTGCGTGAACACTGGGACGGCGGAGGCGATCTGGGCGGACTGGTCGGCAAAATTGAAAGGGCTGCGCGTTACATCCTGCCAGCTAGAGTGCAGCGCATTTTGCTGGGCCGGGTTGAGATCGCGCCGCAAGTCAAAGGCGGTTTGCTGTCGTCGCCCGCCGCGCCGGATGACATCGAGGTGGAGCGAAGAATCAGAGAAAAGCGCTAATGGCCAATGAAAAACCATGACAAATTTTTGAGGTCTGCTTGTAGAATCTTTCCGGGTTCGTTGAGATAATCGGACTTCAATCAAGCATACGCATTAAGTTAAAAGGATAACAGAATGATTGTTGCATTAGCTGGCCGTCGCGTTGACGCGCCAAATACAGATGAAAAACGCTTTTCACCCGAAAACGCCGAGGGCGTTAAACAGCAAATACGCGAGTTCCTGAAGGCCGAGAACGCAGCGGCGCTGGTGTGCGCGGCTGCTTGTGGCGCGGACATTCTGGCTTTGGAAGCGGCAGGTGAATTGGGCATTCGCCGCCGAGTCGTTTTGCCTTACGACAAAGTGACGTTCAAACAGTCATCGGTCGTTGACCGTCCCGGCGATTGGGGCGAACGTTACGACCGCATCCTCGCCGAGGTGCAAGGCAAAGATGATCTCATCATAGATGATTACGATCAGGATGAAGAATCGTACTTTGCGGCGAACCATGACATTCTGGATCAGGCCGAAGAGTTGGCTGAAGAGTCTGGCCAGAAACTGTCCGCGCTGGTTGTGTGGGACGGCCAGGCGCGCGGCGAAGAAGACGTGACCGGTCATTTTCTGGAAGAGGCCAGACAGCGCGGCTTGAAGGTGACAGAGATCAAGACTGTTTAAGCAGTACCGCGCGCTTCAGCAAGTGGCTGTGCGCAAAGTCAACCGCTTGCGGAACCGCTCATCGGTCATTATCGAGTGGCCGAAAACTGCCCAAGAAACTCGCGTAACTGATCCGGCAGCGGGGCCTCGAATTCCATCTTCTCACCGCTAGCCGGGTGCGTGAAACCGAGTCGCGCCGCGTGCAGAAAGGGCCGTCCCAACTTCGTAATCGCCGCGCGCAGCTTCGCGTTTTTGATCGAATTGGCGCGCCCGGCGTCATACGTCGAATCGGCTACGACGGGATGTTTGATGTGGGCCAGATGCACGCGGATTTGATGTGTGCGCCCGGTCTTGATCTCAACATCGAGCAGCGTGAATTCGTCGAAACGTTCAGCCACACGATAAAGAGTCAACGCCGGCCGCCCGTTGCGCGTAACGGCCATCTTCACACGGCTGCGCGGGTCGCGCCCAATCGGCGCTTCAATCTTTCCCGAATCTTCCTTCACAACTCCGTAAACCAGCGCGGTGTAACTTTTCCTCACCGCGCGCGATTCAAATTGTCCGGCCAGATTCAAATGCGCGCGGTCTGTCTTGGCCACGACGATCAAACCGGAAGTGCCCACGTCCAGCCGATGCACGATGCCGGGACGCGATGAACCTCCGCGTCGCGGCAGTTGGCGCCCAATCTGGTTGAAGTAATAAACCAGCCCGTTGGCCAGCGTCCCCGACGTGGCGCCGGCGCCCGGATGCGTGACCATTCCGGCGGGTTTGTTGACGACGATGATTTCATCGTCTTCGTAAACGATGTTGAGCGGGATGTCTTCGGGAACTGCGTCAATGACAGGCGCGGCGGGAATTTCTCCGGCGATCTCTTCGCCCGCGCTGACGCGATGGCTGGGTTTGACCGTTTTGCCGTTGACCCTGATGTCCCCGCCGCTGATCGCGCGCTGAATCGCGGAACGGCTCGTGCAGCCGAATTGCGAGACTAGAAACAGGTCAAGGCGCTGGCCTTCGGCTTCGGCGGGAATCGAGAGGGGAAGAGGTGGAGAAGTGGAGGCAGGGAGAGGGGGAGGAACAAGATCGCTGCCCGCAATCTCATCATCCTCCCATTCAATGGGAACTGGTCGCGCATTGCCCCTTTTCTCTTTGTCTCCTCCTCTCCCGCTCTCTCTGTCTTTCAGCTCAGTCAATGTAAAGTTCCTTCGGGTAGCGCTCGACAGGCGCGCTCGTTTTTCTGGCGAGCGCGAAGATGTTGTCGCCGCGGTTTTCGGTTGGCAGGTTCACTTCTTTCAGCAATTCGATGATCGCCGGGTTCGAGCGCATCCACACGTCTTCGGTTTCAAGCTCGACGACCGTGAAGCCGGCGGCGGCCAGCGCCAGTCCGACTTCGTAAGGCGCGTATTCGCGGTTGTGCTGATCAACGGGCGTTTTCAGATTGTATTGCGACAGCAGGTAAGGCGCGCACCCGACCAGCACGCCTTCGATTGAACGCGCGCTGACGATGTTCGGCGTCGTCAGCAGCAGGAAACCGCCGGGCGCGAGCACACGGTTGCATTCCCAGAGCATGCCCATCGGGTCGCTCTGCAAATGTTCGAGCAACTCGCAGCACAGGGCGACGCGAAAATGGCCGTCGGGCCACGGGAACGGATCGCGCTCGACGTTGAAGTTATGAAGCTCGAAAGTGTGAACCTCAGGCCCGTCCTTTTGCATCACCGTCTCGTAAACCATCTTCTTGTCCGATTCCCAGAAATCGGCGCCGCAGACTTCGTGATAGCCGCTGAATTTTTTGATCGCGGGCGCCAGGTGCAGCAGCGAGCCGAGTTCCAGCAACCGGTCAGCCGAGCTTTGCGGCGGCGGGATGCGTTGCAGCGTGCCGATGAAGCGGCGCATGTGCTGCATCGTGTAATCGCGCTCAGCCGGGTCGCTGATGAAACTGAGAATGTAATCAACCACCTCCTGCTCGTCGGCTGAAAAGTTGTTCAGGCCGTCGCGCGATTTTTTCTTCCAATCGAGGATGCGTTGATAGAGCGTTGAATCAGTTGTCTGAAGCTTCTGTTTCACTGGCCAGCCAGCGTTTTCGGCCAGCTTGCGGAAAGAGAGAATCTGCTCAGCGGGAGATTGCTTGTCGTTTGGCGCGGTAACGTCCGGTGCGGCGGCGGAAGCGGAATTGGATGAGCCATTGGTCTGGCCGCCGTTCTTCGGGGCGTCGCTACGAGCGGCGAGCGCTTCGCGCAACGCCCGGATTTCGCGCCGCTGTTGATCCAGCCGCTGCTCGAACAACTGCAACATCACGTCGGTTCGGTCAACGATCTCAGTGCGGCTTTGCAGCAGGTATTTGTCGGTGCGTCGTTCGTGCGCTTCCAACCGCGAATCGAGGCGGCTCTCGACGGCTTCAAATCGCCTATCGGTGTGGCGCTCCAGCCTCTCGAACTTTTCGTCGAGATGGGTGTCAATCGAGCGGGCGCGTTCGTCGAACCGCTCGTCCATCCGAGCGCCGATCTGGTCTTGAGCGTTTGCGAATCGCTCTTCGATTCGCTCGTCCAGCGCGGAGATGCGTTCGTCGAACCGCTCGTCCAGCGCGGAGCCGCGTTCCGCGACCCGCGTGTCAACGGCCCTTTCGTATCTGTCCGCGCGCTCGTTCAACCGGCGCTCGACTTCGCCTATTTGATCGGTGATCTTGCGCGACAGGATAAGGCGCAGGTTGTACGCCAGCGATTTTATTCGACTCATAACGGTTGGTGATTGGTGGATGGTGGTTGGCATTAGCCGCCAACCACCATCCACCAACTACCTTTTCCTCAATACTTCTTCGTAAACGGATTGTGTCTCGCGGGCGGCGCGCTCCCACGAAAATTGCGACGCCTGTTTAAAACCTTCGCGTTTGAAATGTTCGCGCGCCGTCTCGTCGCCGAGCAAATTCGCCATCGCTTCGGTCAACGCGCGGGTGTCGTTCGGATCATGAGTCAGCCCCGCCTTGCCCACGACTTCCGGCAGACTCGATACATCGCTCGCGATCACCGGCGCGCCGCAAGCCATCGCTTCAAGCGGCGGCAGCCCGAAGCCTTCGTAAAACGACGGATAAACGAAAGCTTCGGCGCCGGAATAGATCGCGGGCAAATCTTCATCCGCAACATAGCCGGTGAAGCGAACCTGATCCTGCAATTTTAAATCCTCGACCAGCTTGAAGACCTCATCGCACAGCCAGCCGCGCCCGCCGGCCAGAACCAGTTGCGGACGGTGTGGCGTCGCGCGCAACAGTTCGTCGTAAGCGCGAATGAGCGTCAGCAGGTTCTTTCGCGGCTCGATTGTTCCGACGTAAAGCAGATACGGACGGCGTATCTGACGCCTGTCGAGAACGCTCTGGCAAAGTCCGGGCGGCAGCGGTTTCATCCCTTCGCGCGCCGCCTCGTAAATCACCCGAATCTTTTCGGGGCGGATGCGCAACCGTTCGACGATTTCGCGCTTCGTCCATTCGCTCGGCGCGATGATCATCGAAGCGCGGCGGGCCATAATCGGCATGCGGCGTTTGCCCCGCCTGACGTTCTCGGTTTCGTGCGTGTGCGATTGCGTGAAGAGCGACAGGTCGTGAATCGTGACGATTGTCGGACAGGGCGCCAGCACAGGCACGCAATAATTCGTCCCGTGAAAAACGTCCACCTGATAAACCCTGAGCAGCGCAGGCAGGCCCAACAGCCACCATTTGCGAAATATCGAACGGACGGGAATGAATTGTTTATTCAGGTTCTGCGGCCTATCGCCATTGTAATCGAAGCTGAAATCGAACGGAGAAAGCAGATCGTATTGATTGCTGGTATGAATACGCGCTAGCCACTCCGCCAGCGCGTCCGTATAATGCCCGATCCCTGTTTTAGCTGCGACCAATGGGATGGCGTCAAGCGCGATTCGCATAGGCCAGAGAGATTAACCGCACGATTCTTCAATTTCAAACGAATGGAACCGACCAACAGCGACGAGTTACGCAAAAAGCTCAAAGACGACGCAGCGGCGGCGAACACCGAAATGGCCGCAGGCTCCTGGTGGCACAGCATTGACTTGGGCAACGGCGTGATCACGCCCGGCGTTCATTCGATTGGAGAGTTGCAAGACAACTACGCCCGATTCAAACTGCCCGACGATCTGAACGGCAGGACGCTGCTTGACATCGGCTGCTGGGATGGCTTCTACAGCTTCGAGGCCGAACGATGCGGCGCGCGCGTCACATCGGTTGACTGCTGGCGTCCCGAAAATTTCTTCAAGGCGCGCGAAGCGTTGAATTCACAGGCCGAATTTCACGAGCTGAGCGTTTACGAAGTCACGAAAGAGCGGCTCGGCTCGTTCGACATAGTTTTCTTTCTCGGCGTGCTCTATCACCTGCGGCATCCGCTGCTGGCGCTCGAACAGGTTTGCGAAGTGACGCGTGATATCGCCATCATCGAAACGCACGTGATTGACAACATATTTCCGACCGAGCATCCGGTGATGGAGTTTTACGAATTCGATCAACTCGGCGGGCAGTACGACAACTGGTGGGGGCCGAACGTCGAATGCCTGTCGCAGATGGCGCGCGCAGCCGGTTTCGCTCGCATTGAACTGCTGAGATGCGGAGACACCCGCGCGACAATCAAAGCTTTCAGGCGATGGAACGACAAACCGGCGCAGGTTTCAACATCGCTTCGCATCCGGGATGTTTTCAACGCGGTGACGATTGAACGCCGTTTCCCGCGCCGGGGGCGTCACGCCTTCATCGCGATTCTCGTCGAAG
>JAJVID010000069.1:47159-61349 GCA_022072205.1 Acidobacteriota bacterium | reverse complement strand
CACGTGCCGGTTGATTGGGACAGCCGTCCGGCGCTCGAAGAGGTGCTGACCGAAAAGCGCGGGCGTCGCGTGCAGATACTCGACCCGCAGCGCGGCAAGAAGCGCGAGATGATTGATCTGGTCGAAAAGAACGCCAAGCTCGGTTTCGATCAGCGTTTCCGCGTTATCAAACCCGACTGGTCGAAAGTCCTGACGGAGTTGCAGGAGCTTCTTGGTTTGCCGTCGTACCCGCATCGGATCGAGTCATTCGACATCTCGAACATTCAGGGCGCGGAGAACGTCGCGGGGATGGTCGTTTGCGAAGACGGCGAGATGAAGAAATCGGACTACCGCAAGTTCATCATCAAGTCGGTCGAGGGCGCGGACGATTTCGCCTCGATGCGCGAAGCCGTCTATCGTCGCTATTCGCGGTTGCTGAAAGAAGAGAAACAATTGCCCGACCTGGTTTTCATTGACGGCGGCAAGGGGCAATTGTCGTCAGCGGCGGCGGCTTTGCACGAAATCGGACTGGCCGGCTTGCCGCTGGTTGGCATAGTCAAACCGCGCGGACGCCACGAAGAGATCAGCCATCTGCTGGTGAAGGGCAGGGAAGACGAGCCGGTCTTTCTGGAAAAGACTTCGCCCGTGATGCGATTGGTGCGGATCATCCGCGACGAGACGCATCGCTTCGCCGTCAGCTTCCACCGTCAGCGGCGCGCGGCGCGCGATTTCACGTCCGAATTAACCTCGATTCCCGGCGTCGGCGAGAAATTGAAAGAGCGATTGCTGCGCAATTTCGGAAGCTTGAAGCGCGTGTCGGAGGCGACAGTCGCCGAATTGAAACCGTTCGTCGGCCAGAAGCAGGCCGAGATGATCGTCGAGCATTTCAAACAGATGGCGCAGCGAGATTAATGACATGGTCGCATGCGTCTGCGAGCCTCAGCGGCAGAGCCTCATACGATGTCGAACAGCAATGCCTCAAATGGTATGACCACCTGCGGTGAAGATCGCGCCTGACCATCAACCGCAAACTCATCCTCAATAACTCTGGCCAGATGTGGACGTGGATGATAAGCCGTTGCGCCAGACAGTTTTGACTGACGATTCTAACGCGTTCAGGCAAACGCGAGCGCGTCTTTGACAATGCCCGAAAATCCCGATTTCGCCCCGAATTCCGCAGCGGTATGAAAGTTGTAAAGGTGGTTGGCGGTTGAGCCATTCGTTTTTGGGAAAGAAGGGTATTGATATGTTTTGTCCATATTGCGGAACCTCAAGAGACAGAAAGCGATTTTGCACGCAGTGCGGCAGGGCCTTGCCGGGAATTCAATCAGCCGCAACCAAAAAGCTATTTGGCCAGACAGATTCAGCGCCAAAGACAGTCGTTTTGACCGGGCTAACGCTCGATCAGAAATATCGGCTCGAATCGAAACTCGGCGAGGGCGGAACCGGGGCCGTTTATCTTGCCAAACGGCTGTTGATCGGCGATTCGGCGGCGATCAAAGTGCTTCATCCCGATCAGACGAGCCATGATAAAGCCGTCGAACGCTTCCACCGCGAAGCTCAAATCGCCGCTCGCCTCAAGCACGAAAATGTCGTGAATGTTTATGATTTCGGCGTCTCCAGAGATGGGCTGGTCTATCTCGTCATGGAGCTTGCCGAAGGCATAAGCCTGCGCCGGATGATCGAAGAGCAGGGGCGGCTGACCCAGACGGTCGCCGCCGAAATCATGAGTCAGATCTGCGCGGCGATAGATGATGCGCACCGGCAAGGCATAATCCATCGCGATCTGAAGCCGGAGAACATTCTCGTCAACGCGACGCCGCGCGGCTTGCAGGTCAAGGTGCTGGATTTCGGCATCTCCGCGCAACGCGAGATTGTTGGCCGCAAACTGACGCGGACTGGCGGTGTTATCGGGACGCCTCACTACATGTCGCCGGAACAATGCAAGGGCGAAGAGTTGGATGGCCGCTCGGATGTTTACAGCCTGGGCATCGTCCTGTTTGAAATGCTCACTGGCGTCTTGCCGTTCAATACAACAACCCCGACGGCGATTGTAGTGCAACAGGTCAATCAAGCTCCGCCGCCGCTGCGCGAAATAAATTCGGAAATATCGCCTGCCGTCGAGTCGGTTGTGTTGCGCGCGCTGGCGAAACAGCCGGACGCCCGGCCACAAACTGCGGGCGAGTTGGCGAGAGAGTTGAACGACGCGATCAAAGGCGCCGCGTCCACACCCATTTCGGCGATAAGCGCCGCTGTGTCTGGCTCAAGGCGCAAAGCCGCGCTGGCCGTGGCCTCGCTCCTGTTGTTGGCGGCCATCGTTGGCGCCAGGTTCGGGCTGCGCTGGGGAAAAAACGGCGGCGATCAACCTGTAGCCAATGACGTTCAGCAGATTGCGTCGGTCGGCGGTCCGTCGTCGGCGTCAAATCCGAATGCGCCGAACAGCGGCTTCACAACGCCCGCGATGGCTGAACCGGTTTTGGCGAATAACAATCTCTGGGAAGTGATTCCCGATCAGACTCGCAATACGACTGACGCCGCATTCGCATTGGGCGGTGCAGACCGGCGGATGGCTTTGATCAAGCCTGGCGGCCAGCTTGCTCTGAACTACCGTGAAGGCGGGTTTTTCGGCGAAGGGGCTGGTCCCGATGTGCACCTTTACGGCCCGGAGCAAGGGCAAGTCTCGTACGTCCTCTTCGTCAGGGACGATCCGTCCGCAGACTGGCGACAGATTGACATCAACCACAAGGGATTCAATCAGGGCATGGCTTGCCACGATATGGGACATCACGGCGTGCGGCAGGCGCGCCAGCTTATGATCAGGAATGAAGGAAACGCCGATCTAAGCATTGATGGCGCGGCAGTCTCCTACAAAGATAAAGCTCCTGAAGGGAGCCGCTCGCACGAAGCCCCGCTGAAAACATTTGCGCGCGATTCAGTCACGGCGCATCACCGGCTGCTCTCCGCACCGATGCGCCTGCGTTCGGCTTCGCAATCGGCGCATTTGAAAATGTGGCGTAAGCACAACATCTGAGTTCGGCGACTGCGCTGGCTGGCTGGGAAGGCGCGCCGCGATGAAAACAGCGGCCCAGTCAGCCAGCGCATCGGTTCAGTTTTTCCCTCCGGCTTGACTTACCTTCCTTCGGGCTTCGACAATCCTCACGTTTAGTTGAAGCTATATGCATGATCAAGCAGTAAAGCAATCCAAATCGCCTCAAGTTTCAGAAGTCGAGGACGATGCGGGCCAAGACCACTTCGGCGGGACTTTCCGCGCGCTCCGCCATCACAACTATCGCCTCATCTGGATCGGCTTTTTCCTTTCAAACATCGGAACGTGGATGCAGACGGTCGCGCAGGGCTGGCTGGTGCGCGATTTGACGGCTTCAACTGCGTTGATCGGATTTGTCTCGTTCGCCAGTTCGTTCCCCCAGGTCGCGTTCTCGCTTTTCGGCGGCGCCTCCGCCGACATGTTCAACCGGCGCAAATTGCTGATCGGCACACAGACGGTTCATCTGTTCAACGCGGCGGCGCTGGGCGCGCTGGTTCTGGCGCGCGATTGGATTAAGTGGGAAGGGTTGTCGCTCTGGCACGTCATCGCCTTCACGTTCGCCAGCGGAGTCTCGTCCACGCTGGCCACGCCGGCGTTTCAGGCGCTGACGCTCGATCTGGTCGGACGCGAAGATTTGCCGAGCGCGGTCGCCATGAACTCAGCCCAATTCAACCTGTCGCGGATCATCGGGCCGACCATCGGCGGATTGTTGTTCGGCGTGATCGGCATCGCGGGATGTTATTTTTTGAACAGCGCAAGTTTTCTGGCGGTGATCGCGGCGCTGTGGATGTTGCGGCTTCCGCCGTGGAGCGCGCCTGAAGACCGCAACGCGCGCGAGATGTGGCGGCAGACCATCGCCGGAATTCGTTACGTGCGCAAGCGTCCGCGCGTTCAGGCGCTGCTCGGCATCGCCACGGTGATGAGCGTTTGTGGATTGCCTTATCTGATCTTCCTGCCGGTCTTCGCGCGCGACGTTTTGAATCAGGAGGCGCGCGGGCTGGCGCAGATGTGGGCGGCGACCGGAGCGGGAGCTTTGATGAGCGCGTTGTTGATGGCTTACAACCTGAGCAATTCGCGGCGCCGGGGGCGGTTGCTGCTGATTGCGAACATTTTCTTCGGATTGGCGGTGGTGGCGTTTGGAGTGTCGCGCAACTTCGCGCTCTCGTGCCTGTGTCTGGCGCTGGTTGGCGGCGGGATGGTCAGCGTCACGACTACCGTCAACACGCTGTTGCAGACTTTGGTGCGAGACCAGATGCGCGGGCGTGTGATGAGCATGTACGCGCTGGCCTTCGTCGGATTGCCGCCGGTCGGAGGTCTGTTGATTGGGGTGTTGGCGGATTTGATCGGATGGCGATGGGGACATCACGGGATGCAGTGGGCGATGGCGGCGGGAGGCGCGATTATCGCGCTGTTCGCGGTCGGCGTGATGGCGCTTGTGCCGAGGGTGAAGGAACTGGAATGAGCTTTACTGTTGATCTTCCGGGTTTGATTGCTCTCGCGCCCATTCGCGCACTCGGCGCAGCCAGGCGGTACTCTTCATTTGCGCGCTCTCTTCCAGAAACTGCGTCGCCATTTCGCTGGTCAACGGCGGAAAGGCTGGACTGTGTTCAACCTCGACATAACTGTCGCCCTCCAGTTTGTGGAATGAAACTCCGTTCTGGTCGCATCGCCAGACTTCCGAGACGCCAACGCCGGCGAAGATGGGAAATTTGTTGAGCGAGTCGCTTGTAATATCAACTTCAATGACGAGGTCCGGCGCTGGATCAATCGTCAGATCAATCGAATCTTTGCCGAAGATCGCTTCGGCGTTCTGAATGTAAAAGCATGAATCCGGCTCGAAGCCCTTCAACAGGTCGTCGCGTTTGAAAGTTGTTGAACCAAGCCGCTCAATGTCTATGCTCATCTCCCCGGCTACGATTTCGATCAACAAGGCGAGTGTGCGATTGGGCCTTTCGTCTTTGGCTGACGGCATTTTGATCTCCAGCTTTCCGTTGTCGTAAGAGAAGCGGATGCCGGTTGAATCCGGGTGTTCCGCGAGCAGGCGCTCGTAAGTCTCCCAACTGACGTTGGGCAAAACCACCAAACGTTCATTTGTTTCCGACCTGATTATTGTTTTCTGCGGCGCGACCATAACTTGATCCTCATTCTTTGACTTGACTGACGAGATACATTTTATCTCCCCCCGTCAATTCCGATAACCTCGCCCGTGATAAAGCCTGCTTCGTCCGAAGCCAGGAACGCAACCAATTCGGCCACCTCTTCCGGCGAGCCTGCGCGTCCGAGCGGCGTGGCGCTGATGACTTCCTGCAAACGGTCGGGACGCGAGAACTGGTCGTGAAACGGCGTCAGGATGATGCCGGGCGCGACGGAGTTGACCGTGACGTTGTACTGGCCGAGTTCGTTTGCCAGGCCTTTGGTCAGCGTGTTGACCGCCGCTTTGGCCGCCGCGTAAGGCAGCGATCCGCCGCGCCCGCCGACCTGCGCCGCCAGCGACGAGATGTTGATGATGCGTCCGGCGCGCTGCTCTTTCATATACGGGATCACCGTCTGCGAGCATAGAAAGACGCTTTTCAAATTAACATCCATCACCGAATCCCAGACTTCGTCGGCGCAATCTTCGAAGCGCATCAGCTTAACGATGCTGCCGGCGTTGTTGACCAGAATGTCCACGCGTCCGAAGTTGTCCAGCGCGTCTACGACCATCTGCGAGACCTGGACGCGCTTGGTGACATCGGCGCGAACCATCAGCGCGTTGCGGCGCATCGCCTGAATGTCGGCTACAGTTTCAGCCGCGCCCTGCTCATTTTTGAAATAATTGACGACGACCGCCGCGCCGTTACGCGCCAGAGCGATAGCCGATGCGCGCCCGATGCCGGAACCGGCGCCAGTGACGATTGCGACTTTTCCACGAAGATCGAATTGAGATGCCATATCGGTGGTAGTTGGTGGTTGGTTGGTGGTTGGTGGTTGGTGGTTAGTGGTTGGTGAGTTATCAAGTACCAACTACCAATCACCAACCACCAACCACTATTCGTAATATTTCCGTCCCTTCAATTTTTCAGGCAGGCAGACCATGTCTGCTTTGCCTTCTTCGTAATCGTGAGCGTATTTGTAATCTTTGCCGTAGCCGAGGCCTTTCATCAAACCTGTGGGCGCGTTTCGCAAATGCAGCGGCACAGGTTCGCTTTGCGTCGCGCGGGCGTCTTCGGATGCGGCCTCGTAGGCCAGAATGATTTTGTTCGATTTCGGCGCGCGCGCCAGATAGACCGCCGCTTCAGCCAGCGTCAATCGAGCCTCGGGCAGCCCGATCAGATGCGTGGCCTGCGCCGCCGCCGCCGCGATGACCAACGCCTGCGGGTCGGCCAGGCCGATGTCTTCGGCGGCGTGGTGGATGATGCGGCGGGCGATGTACATCGGGTCTTCGCCGGCTTCGATCATCCGCGCCAGCCAGTAAAGCGTCGCGTCGGCGTCGGAGTTGCGGATTGATTTGATGAACGCCGAGATCAGATTGTAATGCTGTTCGCCAGTCTTGTCGTAAAGCGCGGATGCGCGCTGCAAGGCTTCGCTCAGGTCATCATCGCTGATGACGCGCTGATCTTCCTGATCAGGCGGTTTGGCGTTGAGAGCCGCGAGTTCGAGCGTGTTCAAAGCCGTCCGCGCGTCACCGCCCGTGTGGGCCGCAAGCCGTCGCAACTGATCTTCGCTGATTGAAACGTTCAATTTGCCGAGGCCGCGTTCGGTGTCGCTGACGGCTTCAGCGAGGATTCTGACGATCTCATCTTCGGTCAGTTGGTTCAGGACGAAGACCTTGACGCGCGAGAGCAGGGCCGAGTTGATCTCGAACGACGGGTTTTCGGTCGTCGCGCCGATCAGGCTGATCGTGCCGTTTTCGACGTAAGGCAGAAAGGCGTCCTGCTGCGCGCGGTTGAACCTGTGGATTTCATCAATGAAGAGAACCGTGCGGCGGCCAAGACGGGACCTGACCTCGGCGGCCTCACTCATCACCTGCCGAATCTCCTTGATGCCCGAAGTGACCGCGCTGAACGGGATGAACTCAGATGAAGTTCGATTGGCGATGACTCGCGCGAGCGTGGTCTTGCCGGAGCCGGGCGGCCCCCAGAAGACCAGCGAGGTCAGGCGGTCTTCTTCGATCAAACGGCGCAATATCCTGCCGGGCGCGAGCAGATGATCCTGTCCGACGAACTCATCGAGCGTGCGCGGGCGCATCCGTTCGGCAAGCGGCGCCGATGACGGATCGCTATCGAACAGTTTGCGTGATTTTGCAGGACGCTCTTCCATTTCAGGAAAGAGGCTCGATGATTTTTCGCTCGTCGGCATGGGCGCAGCATAGCACGTTTGATGGTTGAGATAGCAGAGAGCAGGCAAGTAGTTCCTTCGCCGATATGCCTGAGCGCAACACGCCAAAATCTCAAAAATGGGCCTTCATAGGCTCAAAATGGGCAAAAATGTCAAGCAAATGGCATTGTTCTAAATCCAGGACAAATTCTTCAGGCGCGTTTGACGGGGGGCTGGCCAAGTACCTAGCATGCGGGCGACACCTGAACTGCTCCGAGTTTTAGGCCGGTTTACGAGAAAATTTAGAATTTTTGGCGCGTGGGGCCAAAGGAAAGAGGTATACCTTTATGTCGCCAGGCGAGATTTCGTTAAGGACTCATTTTGCCGAAGCGTTCCGCCAAATCGCCAAGCGGGCGGAAACGCCGGACATTCACGTGACTTTTTACCCGTTCGCGGGACTCAACCATACAATTCGCATCCGCAAACAGCGCGTTTACGTGCGCATTTCAGACATCATGCGCGACGCTCCTCCCTCGGTGCATCGCGCGTTAGCGTTCATACTCGTAGCAAAACTCTATAACAAACGCGTCACGGCTGAGCATCAGTCCCTTTATCGCCAGTACGCTTATCATCCCCAGGTGCAGCGCGCGACCGATCTCGCCCGGCAACAGCGTGGCCGCAAGGTGCTGACCAGCGCCATCGGCAGAACCTACAATCTGGATAAACTCTTCGCACGGCTCAACCGGCGCTATTTCAACAACGAATTGCCGAAACCAGTCCTGAGTTGGAGCGCCCGGCGCACCAAGCGTATTCTTGGCCATCACGATTATGTCCACGAGACGATAGTTATTAGCCGCTCCCTTGATAGTTCCACTGCGCCGGAATTCCTGGTCGAATTCGTGCTCTATCACGAAATGCTTCATATGAAACATCGCCCGCGCACCATCAACGGACGCCGCGTCTATCACACAGCGGCTTTCCGCGCGGACGAACGCCGGTTCGAGCGCTACGATCAGGCGATGGATGAGTTGGAGAAGATGACGAACAGAAGGTGAGGGGATGGGGAGTGGGGAGTGGGGAGTGGGGAGCGGGGAATGATTCTTTCCCCATTCCCCATTCCCTACTCCCCACTCCCAGAACATGCACATCGGAATAGACGCCCACGCCATCGGCGCGCGGCAGGGCGGAAACGAAACCTACATCAGGAACCTGATTAAATCCTTAGCCGGGATTGACGGCGAGAACCGTTACACCATCTATCTGGCCAATGCGCGCGCCGCTGATCAATGGCGCGACGAATTCACGAATCAATATAAAAATTTCAGTGTGAGATTATTGCCGCCGCCTACGCCGCTGGTGCGCGTGCCGGTCTTTCTCGCTTACGAATTATTCAGGCGTCCGGTTGACGTGCTGCACGTGCAATACACCGCGCCGCCGTTCTGCCGCGTTCCGGTAGTGGCGACGATTCACGACCTGGCGTTCGAGCGCATGCCGGAGACATTCACCCGCCGGGGAAGTTTTCAGTTGAAACTGACGGTGAGGCGGACAGCGAGGAAAGCCTCCCGCATTGCGACGGTTTCGGAATACTCGCGGCGGGATTTGCTCGACATCTACAAACTCCCGACGGAAAAAGTCGTGGTCACGTACAACGGCATTGAATCGCATTTCCGTCCGCAAGAGGCGTCGTCGAATGAAGCCGAAGAGATTCGCGGACGTTTCGGCATCTCGCGCGATTTCCTGCTGGCCGTCGGCAGTTTGCAGCCGCGAAAGAACCTGGTTCGTTTGATCCGAGCTTACGCGAAGCTGCGAAGCGAGCGCGCAGACTTCACGCCTCAACTGGTGATCGTGGGGCGCAAATTGTGGCTGACGCACGAAATCTTCGACGAGGTGAAGCGGCAGCGCTGGGCCGATGACCTGATCCTGACCGGTTACGTCGCCGATGAAGATTTGCCGGCGCTCTACCGCGCGGCCCGCGCGTTTGTGTATCCTTCGCTCTTCGAGGGGTTCGGACTGCCGCCGCTCGAAGCGATGGCCTGCGGGACGCCGGTTGTGACCAGCGATGTTTCCAGCTTGCCCGAAATTGCGGGCGACGCGGCTCTGTTGATTGATCCGAACGACGAGCAGGCGCTGGCGAATGCTTTGATTGAAATCATGAACAACGAACGGCTGCGCGCGGAATTGCGTGAGAAGGGAATCGCGCAGGCAGGGAAATTCACCTGGCGCGACGCGGCGGAGAAGACTCTGAGGCTTTACCAGGAGGCATATGCCATATGCCATATGCCATATTAAATATGAAATATGGCATATGGCGTATGGCCGGTTTTGAATCTCAAATCTCAAAACTCGGATCCACAATCCCCGCTCTGCGACCTCTGCGGCTCGGCGGACTCCGATCTTGTTCTCACCACACCCCGATTGGATGGCCCGCTCGCGCGCTGCCGCGATTGCGGCCTCTTTTACGTTGTTCTTCCTGAGAGAAAATCGGTTGAAAAAGAATTTCGGCGAACGCCGGATCAAAGCAGCAGCAAGCAGGCCGCGTCGGAGATGGTTCGGCTGGCGGAGCGCGCAAGCGAGCTTGCGCTGATTGATCCTGAGGTTGAAGCGGGAGAACGGCCCTGGCGGGAACTGACCGCGCGCGAGCGGCTGGACGACCTCAAACGTTTCGTCACGAGCGGGAGCTTTCTGGAGATCGGTTGCTCGACGGGCGAGATGCTCATTGCGGCGAACTCGTCCTTTGCGGCGATGGGCGTCGAAGCCGACGAGAGAAACAGCCGCGCGGCGCGCGCGCGCGGCCTCGATGTTTTCGCCGGTACGCTCAGTGACGCGCGGTTCCCGGATAGTCACTTCGACGCCGCCGCGATGTATCACGTTATCGAGCACGTACCAAGCCCGCGCGAAGAGTTACGCGAACTTCACCGCATCATCAAGCCGGGCGGGTGGCTGATTCTCGAAACGCCGAACATTGCGACCATCTGGTTTCGATTGCTTGGCGCGCGATGGCGTCAAATCATCCCCGATCACATCTTCTTCTTCACACCGCAAACGATCACGAAGCTATGTGAAGAGAGCGGGTTTGAACTGCGCGAACTTCGCAGCGTGGGCAAGGCGATGAGCGTGCGGTTGTTCATTAACCGGCTCAGCCGTTATCACCGCCCGGCTGCGAAACTGCTCGAAGCGGCCAGCGACCGTCTGAACCTGAGCGACCGCACGATCCGCCTCAAATTGGGCGACGTGATGCGGTTGTACGCCAGGCGGCTTTGAACCGAAATCACTGCCCGGATGCGGACGCGGTCATCGCTTTCGAGTTGCGAATCCTGGCCAATGATTGAGCCGGAAGATCCACGATTGGCCCGACCGTGGCGGCCTCCCACCTGAGATTGAATTTCTCCATCTGCATCCGGCCCTGCTTTTCGACCGCGCGCGCAAAGATCAACTCCGCCTGTCTGGTCGAACCTTGAGAGACAGTGGCGGCGGGAGCCAGACGAGTTTGCGCGATGTAAGTTTGCCGTTCGGGCAGATTCAATTCGCGGCGGATGCGGTTGATCAACGCTTCGCACTCGCCCAGTCCCTGCGGGTCGCCTGCCGCGTCGCGCAGTCCGAGCGCGGCGTGACCGAGTTCGTGCAGGATCACGAAGCCCAGGTCGAACGCCGTCAGCGCCTGTTTGTCGCCGCGCAATTTCGACAGGTCGCTGAAATCAATCTCCAAAGGAAAAACGTCAATTTTTTTCCCCGACGAGAAATGTTGATAAGCGATCGGCGTCGCCAGTCTGGCGAACGCGACGAGAGATGAATAAGGGTGGGATTCCAGGTCTACGGCGTGCGGCATCTTGATCGCCGCTTCGAGCAGCGCGCGCGCAGTGGCCGACCCGCCTGAGAATTTCGTCCGGTCGCCGAGCGTCAGAAAGCCGTTTTCATCGAAACGCATTTCCAGGAAGCCCGCTTTGCCGCGCAACCCTGCGAGCACGGCGTCCAACTGCTTCGCGTTGAGCGCGCGTTCGTTCGGGCTGTTTCTTAATCCGCCGCGATAACGAAACGGCTCGCCCGGCGCCGCGAGCATCGAAGGTAAGAGCGCGCAGAGCGCGGCGCAAATGGTTGCGACTATACAAACGCATACTGAGAATCTTTGTTGTACCTGGCGAAAGGCTGTAATGCTTCGGACGTAATTGATCATCTGTCCCTCCTTCCAAAACAGTTGATGTCCTTTGTTGAATCGCGCCGCATCAGGAGCAGTCGCGCGATTGATCTTCTGTTCGCTACTACTGAGAATCACGTCAACGTGTTCGGCGCGGAGGGCTGAAAATGGGGTGTTTCGCGGGTTGTGGCGGCGGAAAAAACGGGTTGATAAAGTCACAATTGATGCTCAATCGAATTTTTGGGCGAGGAGGGAAGCGAGCTTCCAAGAACGGCTGAACTATTGAAGGCCGAAGCGAATCGCTATGCCGCTGTTACAATCATCCGGCCTTGCTTTAGCAATTGTTGGATGTCAGTATGCGCGCGCAATTTCCCCTCACATCGCACACTTGATCGCACGAACAATCGGACTTCGGACAACCACTGATGATGGCTTCGAGTATTTCATATCAATACGTGATTGACCCCGATGAAGCGCGCGCCGCGCTGGCGGCGTTCGCGGATCAACCGGTCATTGGCCTCGACACTGAAACATACTGGGATTACGGCGCGCGCCAGAACCGGCTGAGCCTGTTGCAACTCGCGGCGCCGACGGGCGAAGTGCTCGTGATTGACGCCTTGACCGCCAGCGCCGAAGGAGCGCGCGCGCTGATCGAAAACCCGGCGGCGATGATGGCCGCGCACAACGCGCGTTTCGACGAAGGAGTGTTGCGCGGGGCCGGGTTTGAAGTCGCGGGGCTGGTTGATACGCTGCGGCTGGCGCGGCGCACGCTGCGGCTGCGCTCGTTCAGTCTGGCCTCGGTCTCGGAACATCTCTTCGGAGTGGCGCTGGACAAGACCTATCAGCAGAGCGATTGGCGGCGGCGGCCCTTGAGCCGCGCTCAACTGGATTACGCCGCGCTCGACGCCCAGGTCGCGCTGCGCGTTTATCAGGAATTGTCGGCGCAGTTGGAAGAGGCTGGCAGATGGGAAGAAGAGTTGTTGCGCGCGAAGCTCGGACTTCAGCCGGACGAAGCCGAAGCGCTCAATCGCCTCAGGGCAAAATCGAAAACGAGGGCGAAACGCGCGCCGGAGAACTTGCGCCCGCTGACCGCCGAAGAGCGCCTGACCGTCGAGCGGTTGAAACTCTGGCGCAAGCAGACCGCCGAACAGGAAAGAATTCCTCCGTATTTGATCTGTCACGACCGGACGCTGGAGCATCTGGCGATTGTTCGTCCGGGCACGGTCGAAGAGCTGGTCAATGTTTTCGGGCTGGGCGCGGCGAAGATCGCAAAGTATGGGCCGGAATTGCTCAATCAAGTTCAGGCGAGTTCGGAGAAGTAGCCATTCAGAGGGAAGATTTTAGTCAATTGCGCCGAGGTCTAATACAAAGTTGTTGACAGCGCGACGCCTCTCGTTTTAATGTGCGCTCGCACTCGAAAGTAAAGATCACGGTCGTTCTTTACAACAAAGCTGTTACTGGTTCTGTAGGTGCATCCGTTCTCCTCCCTCAAAGCATTTCAGTTGCGATAGCGGTTGCGGGTTTCGTTGGCTTTCAATGAACCGGCAGGCAGAAGTGGTTTCGGGCAGTGAATATCGCGGGCAAGCTCGAATCCATAATTTTGTCTTGGGGTTTTGTCTCGGCAATTCTGTCTAGCTAACGTGAAGTTTGCGGGCTTTATCAAGCCAATGGTCGCGCTACAGCCAGAAAATGGCTTTCGAGTCATTCCTGCAAAACGCTGTGACAGGCGTTCGTTTCCTAACGGCGGCGGGCCGTTAAGACAACTGAAACACAACTGAATAGCGACTTAAAGTAGCGACATCAAGTAACGGTGGATTCGGGCGCCATCAAACTGCTTTGGCCAGCCTGATTCACCGGATGGTTTTTTCTACAACATTGATTGCTTGACATCGTTCAGGGAGGTGACTTATGTGGGCCCCACTAAATTATCCGGATCAGATTCGCCCCCTGCCCCTATCCGCGCCTGGAATTCCGCAGGCTGACGATCGGGACATCCTCTACGGAGTGCCATCCTGCGCTCCGCTCGTGCAGCACGAATTATTGAAAGCCGTGCGTGAACAGATGCCGGCGGTATACAGCCGCGCCGCGCGGGAAATCGGACTGTCTGTTTCGCGCACTCAGGAACTGGTCGAACGCCGGGTCGAAATTGTCAGCGCCGCGCGGGCAATCAAGCTGGCGCGGCTGATCGCCTTCGAGCCGAACTCCCGCGCCGTTTTCGGGGAAGCGGGCAATAACCTGTTTGACGAGATGAACCGCGATTTTCCGCGCGTGATCAAATCCACGATTCGCAATCTGCCTCGCCCGATGCGAATTCGGCTGGCCCTGGCGTGGACGCGCAAGATCGCTCACGGCTTCGCCGGTAGCGTCAATCAGATTCAGACGGAACACCACCGGCAGAAAATAGCCCTGTCAGTCCGCAACGGAGTCTTTTCCGACCGGCTCGACACATTGGGAGGCGCGCACGAGTATTACCGCAACGTCTTCGGCGTCATGTTCCGCGAACTGGCGCACGTGGATTGCGAGATCAAAGAGATTCGCCGTCCCCGCGTTCATCTCAACCAGTGCAATTTCGAGATCGTGTGTGAGGCTTAAAGGTGCCCCTTGGGCTTCACACTCGATGAGGAGCATAGGAACGGGTTTGAAAATTGAACGGTGAGGACCCGATTCGATAGCCAAACCTCGCTCCTTGCTCCTCCAATCCAATCATCATCACCCCCTGTCAGCCACAACCTTCTTG
>JAJVID010000069.1:13296-47059 GCA_022072205.1 Acidobacteriota bacterium | reverse complement strand
ACACTCGATGAGGAGCATAGGAACGGGTTTGAAAATTGAACGGTGAGGACCCGATTCGATAGCCAAACCTCGCTCCTTGCTCCTCCAATCCAATCATCATCACCCCCTGTCAGCCACAACCTTCTTGATCCGGCCAACCACTCGCGTGCGCCCGTTAGCCTCGCTCTGATTCTCCAATCCCAAACGCAAACCTGCTTGAATATCTGTTTCCACAATAACCATCCTTAATTGGACTATAAGTACGAGAATATGAATGATTATCCAGATTTTCGTATGTAGTTCCCGGCGCTACCACTGTAAATTTGGAAGTCTCTCGTCGCTAAGTTGTTGATGGTGGAAACCGTTCCGTAAATATGTAGGCGGATCATTTTGATGGAATAATGATTGCAAAGTTTGTGGCTGAGCGTCAGTTCAAGGGCGCTAGCGGTCGTGGCGGTCAAGGCTATGACTCGACTCACCAGGCGGATGTAAACCGTAAAAATCGAAAACAAAGAAGGCTAATTTCCGCAGAGGGAAGTTTTTTCTCGAAAGCCTCATTTCGTATAGATGGACGTCAACAGGACACCTCATCACGTTCGCGAAAGGTGAAACCAGCTTTTATTTTCCCAGAATCACTGCCGGCGGAGTTTGGCTTTGATCATTAAACAATCGAGCCGGCAGAAGTGATCGAGTTTGATGGCCCGGAATTCTCACGGGGCCATTAACCCCAAAATAGGAGAAAGTATGAAAAACAATCTATCCTTAAGAAGCAGCGCTAAGCTCGTACTGAGCGCGCTTCTGCTCACCCTCCTTGCCGCCATCGCGGCGTTCGGTCAGGAGACTACCGGTACAATCTCCGGAACGATCTCTGATGTGTCGGGGGCCAGAATTCCGGGCGCTACGGTGAAGGTCGAAGGCGCGGCATTCACCCGTACGGCCACGACCGACAGCGATGGTTTCTACCGTATGCTTCAGGTTCCTCCCGGCGTTTACAAAGTCACCGTGACCGCCGACAAATTCGCCCAGGCCAGCGCCGAGGGCGTGGCGGTCGCGCTCGGCAAAACCACCCCGGTTGATTTCGCGTTGAAAGTCGGCGGCGTGGCCGAACAGGTGGTCATCACCAGCGATGATGTCGTCCGTATTGACCCGAACGACAACAAGATTCAAACCAACATTACCACCAAGGTCATTGACGCGTTGCCGAAGGGCACGAACATGACCACACTTTTAAAGGTTTCACCGGCTGCCCGCGCTGAAAGCAAGAGCGGCGGCTTCCAGATTGATGGAGCCAGCGGTTCGGAGAACTCGTTCATTATTGACGGTCAGGAAGTCAGCAACTTCCGCACCGGCACATTGAATTTCAACAATAACCTGCCGTTCCAGTTCGTCCAGGAAATCCAGATCAAGACTTCCGGTTTTGAAGCCGAATACGGTGGAGCGACCGGCGGCGTGGTCAACGTCGTGACCAAGGGCGGATCGAACGAATTCCACGGTCTGGCCGAATACACTTTCGAGCCGAACAAACTGTGGGCTGGCCCGCGTCCGTTCCTGAACGCTTTCAGGAGTGGCACCGGCGCAAACTTTGTCCAGATCAATGAGTATCTCAAGGCGGATAAAGACGATTTCACGAATCACTTCCCGGCCTTCGCGCTGGGTGGCCCGATTGCCAAGGATCGCCTCTGGTTTTTCGCCAGCTACGCTCCGCAGATTTATAACACCACGCGTTTGGCGCGTTACTACTCCACTGATCCGCGGACTCGCACGCAGACAGCGTCCGAGACCTACCATAACAATGACCGTCAGGAGTATTTCCAGGGCCGTCTTGACGCCGCTGTGACCAACACGCTGCGCCTGTCGGCGACTTACACCTGGAACCCGCTCATTCGCGACGGCATCATCCCCGCCGGGAACATCCAGATCGGCGGCTCTCCTCCGACCGTCAATTTCGGCGGTTCGATTGGCACGTTGACTGGCGCTCAATTGACCGACCGTCAAGGCGGACGTCAGAACGCCAATAACGTCACGACGCAAGCCGTCTGGACGCCGACCAGCAATCTGGTGGCCAGCTTCCGTTTCTCGCGCGGCTTCCTGAATGAGAAGCTCGGCGCTTATTTCATTCCGAACGAAACCCGTTTCCGTTGCCTGGGTCTCGGTGTGCCGACCGGAGGCGGATGCGCGCTCAACTACGACTCGCTGCCGACCGGCAACTCGCAAACTTACTTCGACGCCTCAGAGCGCCTCAACTTTGAAGGCGATGTCAGTTACATCGTGAACCGCTTCGCTGGCCGCCACGAATTTAAGGGTGGTTACCAGAACGCCAGGGTTTCCAATCAGGTCGATCGTGGCTATGCGAGCCTGGGCCGTGTTGATCTCTACTATGGATACACGATCAACGATCTGACCGGCCGCGACGATCCTGCGGATCCGAATGCGATTGGCGCCGGACTGCTGATCCGGTTCGGCACGGTTGGCGAAGCCAGCAACCGTGCGCAATCCATCTACGTTCAGGATCGCTGGCAGCCGATTCGCCGTCTCTCGATCAACGCTGGCGTGCGTTTCGAGAAGGAAGACCTGCCATCGTTCAACGGCTATGCTCCTCCGATCAATTTTGGTTGGGGCGACAAGGTCGTTCCGCGCCTCGGTGTTGCGTATGACCTGACCGGCGATGGCAAGACGAAACTCTTCGCCAGCTATGGCATGTTCACCGACCGTCTGAAGTTCGAACTTCCGCGTGGTTCATTCGGCGGCGATTTTTATCGCGTTGACTACTTCGAGATTTCGCCGAACAACCCGGCGTACACCTACTACACGTTGCCGCGCATTCTGGGCAACAACAAGGACGTGCTCGGCGGCACATGCCCGATCACGGGCGGCAGCGGCTTGTCGAAGTGCCAGTACGATTACCGCATCGCTTCGAACGATCCCAATGCGGACATCTACACTGGCAAGGTTGACCCGGATCTGAAGCCGTTCCGTCAGGCGGAGTTCACCGCCGGATTCGAGCGTGAGCTTTCGTCCAACTATCTGCTCAGCGTTCGTTACACTTACAAGAACATTCTGGATGCGATCGAAGACGCAGGCTTCCCAACCGCGCAAGGGAGCGAAGCCTACATCATCGGCAACCCCGGCAAAGGTCTGCACGCCGAATTGTCGAAGCAGTTCGGTTACGCCAAGACAACTACGCCGCAACGCCGCTATGACGCGTTGGAGATCAAGCTGGATCGCCGCTTCTCGCGGAACTACTTCTACCAGGTGAACTACACCTACAGCCGCCTGTATGGCAACTACTCCGGTCTGGCCAGCTCGGATGAAAACGGACGCACCTCGCCGGGTGTCAACCGCTTCTTCGACCTGCCGCACCTGGGCTTCACGGCTACGGGGCAACCAGACAATGGCCGCCTTGCGACCGACCGTCCGCACGTGTTCAACGCGTACGGCGCGTACAACTTCAACTGGTTCGAGAAAGTGAAGAACAACGAAACTCAGTTCGGTCTCTTCACCACTATCCAATCGGGTACGCCCCAGACCAGTTTATACACCCTTTACGCCACTGCGGTGTTGGAAGGCCGTGGCAATCTGGGCCGCACGCCGGTCTTCACTCAAACTGATTTCAGCCTTTCACATCGCGTTAAGTTCGGTGGCAGTGAGCGTTTCACGATGGCGTTCGACTTCAACGTTCTCAACATCTTCAATGAAGCGAACGTGCTGAGCATCGTGACCGAACCGGGCGCGATCAACCCGTCAATCTCGTCGCTGAAGTTGCCTGCCTCCGTCACGGATGAGCCGTCGGCGCTCAATTACATCCTGACGAACGGCATTCTGAGCAACTATCAGGCGTTCCTGAACGACCCGGCAGTGCCGCAGCGCAAACAGACGGCGCTTGGGATGGCGAATAGCTTCCAGGGCGGCCGTCAGGTTCGCCTGGGCTTCCGCTTCACCTTCTAAACAAAGGTTTGAAGCTTAAAACTGAAAAGCCCGCTCGATTTTTCGGGCGGGCTTTTTTATATCGAATATGCCACCAATCGCAGGTGAACCGACTATATGCCAAGCCGGATCAAGCTTAACCTCTATATCAGCCTTGCCCTTGTTGGCCTCATCTTCATTTCCGGTGGATTTCTCAGCGGTGGGGAGCGGCGGCAGAAGCCTCGAACGAATGCGCCGCAAAATCCGGCCCCGCAGACGTCTGACGACTCTACACTGCGCATCAGCACTGTGCTGGTGCAAACCGACGTGACGGTGGTTGACCGTGACGGACAATTCATTGACGGATTGCGGCCCGATCAATTCGAGTTGAAAGTTGATGGCAAGCCGCAGCGACCGCCCCATTTTAGATCAGGTTTCGATTGAGTGTACGGGATCAACCACGGGGAACAGGGATCACGGGGAAGAATTAAGAGGTGATGTTACGCAGTGCGCGTATGAGTTCCTGACTTGACCGGTTTTCAGCGCCGGAGGCGCGCGGGAGATTAGCCGGTGGTGGAGCGCAAGCGGAACCACCGGCTAATCTCCGCCGCGCCTCCGGCGCGAAGAAACTGTCAAGCAACAAACCATCTCTGTTGTTGCGTAACAACAGTTAAGAGCAGATATGATCCCTCTTTTTCTTTCCCCGTGATCCCTGTTCCCCGTGGTTAGTCAGGTTTTGCCGTACACTGATTTGAAATCCGATCTAGGTTAATGCCTTTTTCCTTCGGGCGAGACGATCTTCGCGTCGGACTCGCTCGAATCGAAGCGCCTGTAATTTGTGAATTGGAACCAGGCGTCCCAGTTCAAGCCGCGAAAGATGTCTTCGTCGCCGGCGGCGTTGATGCGAATCAGGCTCGGCGCCCAGACGCCGTAGGCGAGGCGTTGTTGTTGATAGACAAAGGTGGGCGGTGAGTTTTCAGCTTGCGCGCCGGGATTCGATGCGTTTTGTCCCTCTATGCGGACGAGCGCCTTGTCCGCCGCGTCAATCCAGACCGAGCCGGAGAGTTTGTTGATCCAATCTTCGTCCTGCGCAAGTTGGACGCCCGCGCGCGGTTTGAAGTCCATCACGATGGTTTCGCGCCCATCGAGCAGCGTCGAGCGTGGCGACGAGAAATCGCACGAGCGGAAGAACTCTTCGGGATCAATCGTGATGAAGACGTTCCGGCGCGGCTGTCCTCTCTTCTGAGCCACTCCTTCGACGCTCGCGCCCCAATAGCCGATCTCATTGTTCAAATCAGCCGCCTCGTTTTGACTGAGTTTTCGCATCTCTTCATCGGTCTTGATCAGAACGTCGGTGGCGTGTCTGCGATTCAGATCAATCCTGATGTTGTCGAGCCGCGAGCCGTTTTCGGCAAGCTGGATCAACGCGTGTTTGCCTTTGACCGGGTATGCTTCGTAATCCTGATAATCCTCGCTTCTGATCTTGCCTTTGGGGTTGAGGATGCGGCGGACTTTTCGCAGCGAGTAGGTGTATTCGCCGAGGCGGTCATAAATTTGCGCGCCGGATTTTCCGACCTCCCGCAAAAGATCGGTTGGAGAGAGTTCGACCGGCTTGACGGCTTTGAGCGCCGTCAGCGTCAACTCGCCGATTTTGTCCGACGCCGAGAGGGAACTGGCGATCACTTTATCATCGGCGCTCTCTTTTTCACGCGCGCCTGTGATCGTAAAACTCGTTGACTCTTCAATCGTCGAATCGGATTGCTTCACGATGGCCCGGAACTTGTAATCGCCGGACGTGAAGCCTGAAGCGCTGACGCCAGCGGTGAAAGTGATGCGGCCCTGCGTGTCAGGTTTCGGCAAATCGGGAGTTGTTGTGGCTATGACTTTGTCGTCCTGAAGAAGTTCCAGTTTGAGCGTGGGCTTCGCGGGCGATTTGAGGTCGGGGAAGATGGCCAGATGAAACGACAGATCGTTGCGGCCAATGATCGAAATCTTGTCATCGAGATCGGGGATCAATCGCTTGTCCTGAACGATCAACGGGTTTTCGGGATCGCTGTTGTTTTGAGCGTCAATCTGTTCGACCTGTTTGATGAGGAAGAGGCTGCCGGTTTGCAAGGCCGATTTTCGCGGCGCGACGATGAACATTTTGCGCTCAGCGCTGATCTTGTCGGCCTTCTGATCGCGCGCGGCGGTTTCCAGAGTGTAGCGTCCCGGCGCGAGCCAGAAGTGGCGCGCCAATGTGAAGCTGGATTTCTTCACGTCTTCGATCATCGCGGCGGGGATTTCCATCTCGTGAGGCTCGCTGAAGTTGTGGACGATTTCGCCTTTCTCGTCCTTCACCAGAGCCATGATCGAGAAACTGATCGGATAGACCTTCTTCTCCTTGTCTTCTTCGCGAATGAAATTGGACAGCGGCAATTCAACCAGCGCGGCGCAATGAACCTCGCTCTCACGCGATTCAAAGCGCAAGGCCGCCGAATGGTATGAGAAGTCGCGAGGCACGACGGCGCCATTCAACGCGGCCAGCAGCGGAGTCTCATAAGCAACCACCGGGCGGCTGTCGCTTGTGGGAGGCGTGGCGAAATAACCGCTCCGCGTTTTGGCCTTGAGTCCCGGTCGAAGGACTTTGACAGTGATCGAGCGGAATTTGCCGTCATATTCCTGCCTGGTCGGAAGGTAAGAGATGGCGTAGTAATTTCCCAACTCCGCCCCGACGCGTTTGAGCGCGCCGTTCAAATCATTCATGTTCGTGATCAGAAAACCCCCAGTGCCTTCGGTCAATTCGGTCAAAGGCCCCTGCTTGTTGAGTTCCTTGTTGCGATCAAGCGCTTCAAAAGCGCTGAAATTGGTCGTCGCGCGGCTGGAACTGAATGAGTTGGCGTTATCGTTGCTGAAGCCCGCTGTTTCAGGACGCCGGGTCGCGTTGACGACCGTTCCAGTCTCAAGACGGCTGCTTTGATTGCCCGCTCCGGTTAGCAAGCCGCGAATGTTTACGCTGTAGAAGCTGACGTTGGCGCGATTGGCTTCGCTGATGGCTGTTTGCAGGATTTCAGAAAATCCGGGAGGCATGTAAAGCCCATCCGAAAAATAGAGCGCCATTTTGCGTCCCGGTATCCGCCGCTGCTCTCTGGAGAAAGGAAGCAACGAGAAGACGTGCAGGTTGCTCTTCACGTCATTAGACATCCTCTCGGACGCAGCCAGAGTATCGAGGGTCAATCGAGCCAGCAGCGCGTCTGCGCTGGCGCCTGGCGATGACACATCGCCGTCTCCCGCAATGGTCTTCAACTCCCCGGCGATGCGGTCGGATATTTCCGCAAAAGATTTTTCGACAGTCCCGGTGGCCTTCTCGACGGCTTTGCGAATTTTGGCGCGGTCGTTCGTGAACTGCTCGATCACGTAAATCCTTTTTCCGATCACTATCACCCTGACCAGCATGTTTTCAGTTACCGAATTATCAACGAAGTGGAGCGCCGCGTCGCGAACAGGCTGAGCGCGGACTGCGGTGAGGTGGTCGAAGATCATTGTCACGAGGTTGAGTTGCTGCCGCGAGGCTGGGACCGCCGCCGCGTCCGCCTGCTGCGGCTGCAAGGTCGGCGTTTTATCGTTGTTCGCGGTGGAGCTGATTACGTTGAATTTGGTGATCGGCTGCTTCACGCCGTCCTCGAAGATTTCGATCTCTTCAGGCTTGAGATCGCGCACGGGACGGCCTTTCTTGTCGTGTACGAGGACATCGAGCAGCACTTCGCTGGTTTTGATACTGACAGGTTGCTGCCCGGCGGAAGCAGGCGGCTGTTGAGCTTCGTATGAAGACACAAGTAGTAATGGCAAGACGCAGGCCAGCAGGCCGCGAATCGTGAACATGCAAACCTCCGATAAAAAATGTGGTGTCTTATTTTTGCGACGCTGAACCCGATGCGGCTTTAGCGCGCAACTGCTTGATGAGGTTTTTGATCTTCTCAGCGTCGCGGGCGTCCGACGCCAGTTTCAGGAACAATTCCAACTCGTCCGCCGCCTCTTTGTAACGTTTGACATCGCTGTAATATTTCGCCAGATGCATGTGAATGTCCGGCGGGATCGAGTTTCCGCCCAATTGATACGCCTTCTTCAAATGAGGCTCAGCATCGGCGTGCTTGCCGGAATTCCAAAAAGCCAGGCCCAAATAGAAATGAGTGAGGGCGGCATTGGGTGATTCGGGAGCCAGTACGAGAGAGCGGCGAAGTGATTCGATAGCTCCGGACATCTGCTGCAGATAAAACCGCGATACACCCAGAGCGTAAAGGCACGAAGCTCCGTTTGGATTGATCTCCGCCGCCTTTGCCAAAACATCTCGCGCCGGTTCGTATTGCTGCCGTTTGACATATTCGACGCCGAGCCGCTCAAGGGCGAGGAAATAACTTGGAAAGAGATTGATAGCCTCTTTAAGAGAATTCATCCCCTGGTCGGCCTGTTTATTATCATCGAGTTGCTTGACTGCGCGTTCGTAAGTTTTGCGAGCGTTTTCAGGCACATCCTGCGCGAAGGCCGGGCCCGAATTAGATGGGACTGTATTCCCTTTAATTTCATCTCTGGTCTTGAGAACAATATCAAGTTGTTCGTAATGGGAGCCACCACCAATTCTGGCTGCGTAAATGCTGACTCGAATGGATCGCCCGACGTGAGTTCCATCGGAATGAGCTTTCACGATAAACGTGCCTGTTGAAAGGCCTTTGAAGCTATAACGCCCGGTCGTGTCAGTGTAAGTCTGACCGATTGACATCTCGACCTCATCGAGCAGTTCGACGCGGATGCGGTAGAGCGGGCGATTGGATGTGTCGGTGACGATGCCATTGATGGCGTTCCGGTTCTGTAGGAATGAATAGGCGGGCGCCGCAGCGTTTGAAGCCGTGATCGGAATCGCGGCGAGAAAAAGAATCAACGCAGCGGCCGCTCCTGCCGCTGGCGCTGAGAGGGGATGCGGTAAAAGTAGATGCTTTGCTTTGTTCATAACTCTCTCTCCGAATGCGTCGCCAGTTTTTTGAACGAGTGTGGCCGAATAAGGCCGGATCACTTTTGCTCACCAGCTTCGGACAATCGCTTCACGAAGCCGGTATGTTCGGACGAGGCCAGGCCCTGTTGGAGGGTGGCCAGAACTTTTGCCATATCATCTTTCAGCAAAGCCTCGACATCGAGCCAGAGGCCGGGAAACACTCGACTGCGAATGACGCCATCTTCGCCCGGGTTCAATTCGACATACTCCCCGGCCTCATGGCTGAACCACCTCAGCCGTTGATCGAAAACTGACCAGACGATGTATTCCATTACTCCGTTCCGGTGATAAACCTCTTTCTTATCGCGCAGGTCGTGTGAGGCGCTGCTCGCCGCGATTTCGACAATCAGTTCAGGCGCGCCTTCCAGGTAATCGTCGTGACTGAGCATCGCTTTCCCGCCCGACGCCTCATTGATGCGCAAGGCTACATCGGGTTGCGGTTCGTTGGGTTCATCCATGCGCACTGTGGAATTGTCGGTGACGAAAACCCCGGGAGTGAACGCCTTGTAAAAAACCAGCCAGCCAACGACCAGGCTGTGCGGTTCGCCGTGGCTTCTGCTTCTGACGGGTGAAGACATATAAACCCTTCCTTCGATCAACTCCGCTTTTACTCCTTCCGGCATCGCGTTGTAGCGGCGCTCAAACTCTTCTCTGGTCAGGTAATCGCCGTTTTCCAGCGGAGGAATTTCAGGGATGTTGATAGTTTGCCTGAATGTCCGCCCTTCTTTGGTTTGCAGATTGATGGCAGCCATAAAACTTCAGCCTCCGTGATTTGTCGTTGTGTCCGCGAGTATAGCACTTTGGCCTGCGTTTATCGTAGACTTACAGCGCTCGCGATTTACCGTTTCCCAAACGACCATCCACCAGGAGAGAGACAATATGAAGAGACGCGATTTCATCAAGGATTCCGCCACAGTAGCTGCGGCCTCGACGGTCGGGACACTGGGGTTCAACATCAACACATACGCCGGAAGCCCGAACGGCGTGGTTCGCGTCGCCGTGGTCGGCGTTCGCGGGCAGGGCAATTCTCACATCAAAGAATACGCGAGGATGCAGGGTGTCGAGATCGCCGCCATCTGCGACGTTGATGACTCGGTGCTCAAACAACGCAGCGGCGAGATCGAAAAGGCCACCGGCAAGAAGCCAAAAGAATACGTGGACATTCGCAAGCTGCTCGAAGACAAAACGATTGACGCGATTTCAATCGCCACGCCGAACCACTGGCACAGTTTGATGGGCATCTGGGCTTGTCAGGCGGGCAAGGACGTTTACGTCGAAAAGCCCTGCTCGCACACTTACTGGGAAGGCAAACAACTCGTCGCCGCCGCGCGCAAATACAATCGCATCGTGCAGCACGGCACGAACAGCCGTTCGACCGTCGCGTTGCGCGAGGCGATGCAGAAACTGCGAGAGGGCGTGATCGGCGATGTCTACATGGCTCGCGGGCTTTGTTTCAAATGGCGCGACACGATTGGCAGGAAGCCGGACGGGCCTACGCCAGCGGGCGTGGATTACGACCTGTGGCTGGGGCCTGCGCCGAAACGTCCATTCAATCCCAACCGCTTCCATTACAACTGGCACTGGAACTGGGATTACGGCAACGGCGACATCGGCAATCAGGGCATTCACGAGATGGACATCTGCCGGTGGGGATTGGGTGTGACGCTGCCGACCAAAGTCTGCTCGATGGGCGGCCATTTCATGTTCGACGACGACCAGGTTACGCCGAACACTCAGGTAGCCAACCTGGAGTTCAACAAGAACGGAAAGAAGGCGTTGATCGTCTTTGAAGTCCGCCACTGGATGTCGAACAACGAGGCTGGCATCGGACAGCGCCACGACGAGAAGGGGCTGGTTACCGACAGCAACTGCATCGGCAATGTCTTCTATGGCTCGGAAGGTTACATGGCCATCGAGGGATACAATTCGTACAAGACCTTCCTCGGACGCAAGCAGGAGCCGGGGCCGAGCCGGCGCGAAGGCGGCAGCAACTGGGAGAACTTCATCAAGGCCGTTCGCAGCCGCAAGCGCGAAGACATGAACGCCGACATCGAGGAAGGCCATCTGTCAGCGGCGCTGATGCACCTGGCCAACATCTCGTACCGCGTCGGGCGTTCGATTGAATTCGATTCTGCCAGAGAGCAGATCGTCAAAGACGCCGAGGCCAATGCGATGTTGCGGCGCAAGTACCGCGATCCGTTCGTGGTTCCTGAGAAAGTCTAACGAATGCGAAATGCGGATTGCGGATTGAAAGGCTCGCTGAGAGTAAACAAATCCGCAATCCGCAATCCGCAATCCGCAATCTTTCGTTTCCTCCGCTCCCCGTTTCGTGCATAATTGCCCCGCCCTGGTAACCCAAGCATTCCACCCCTCAATCTCACTACAAGGTTTTAAAGCAATATGAGATTCATTCACCGATCTTTCCTTTCGCTGGTTGTTGTTCTGCTGTTGTCCGGATTGGCGATTGCGCAGGGCGTCAGTTATACCGTGCAATTTGAAGCTGCGCCCACGAAAGAGCAAGCTGAAGAGAAGGTCAAGTGGCTCAAGACCAAAGACGTTCAAGCATACATAGTCAAAAGTTTCGTTCCCGGCAAAGGCTCCTTTTATCGCGTCCGCGCGGGCCTTTTCTCCAGTCAGAGCGAGGCGAAGAAGTTCGGCGCTTATCTGCGACAGCGCGGCGTGATCTCGGAATTTTTCATTACGAATTATGAAAAGCCGAACGAGAGTGTGGCCGCCGCTGTTCCAGCGAAAACCGCGTCCGCCACGAAGGAACAATCTGTGAAGCCTCTGGCTTCGAATGATGCCTCTGCAGTTTTGGGCAAACCTGTGACCGCTGCGCCATCCAATTCATCACCCAACACGGCGGCCAGCCCTGCGCCTAAGACCGCTGTGGGAGGCGTTTCCGCTGCGGCGCCATCGGCCGCGCCGGCCCCGCCGAACGGTTTTTCAAGGTTTCAGGACCCGAAGATCGGTTACTCATTCGATTACCCAAGCTACTGGACGGGACAGCCGCTGACGGCGCAAGAGGCCAATGAACAGCGCGTCAACGCGGGCGCGATGTTCAAGTCGCAGGAAGACGTCGCGTTCCTCAACGCCATCTGGAACGAGCTTGATAAAGCCAACAACCCTGAAAGCAACAACGAACTGATCGTCGAAGTGATTCTGAAGAGCATGGCTTCGGGCGATGGAACCAAGTTGCAGGAAGTCGCGCGCCGTGTGGAGAACCAGAACGGAACGATCAAGACCTATCTGGATTTGAAAGCCGCTTTCCAGGCTCAGGGGCAGAACGCGCCGCTCGATTTTCTGGGCAAGGCTGTGATCGTGCGCGCCAGCCGTGGCATCCTGCTCGTCGTCGCGTTTTACTCCAAAGACGCTCCGTCAAACGCCGCCATCGCCGCCGACAAGATCATCGCCAGCGTTCGCGTGCCGGAGTAGAAAAGAGTAGGAGTGGGGAGTGGGGAGTGGGGAGTGGGGAATGGGGGAACGGCATGTTCTTCCCCATTCCCCATTCCCTACTCCCTACTCCCTACTCCCTACTCCCCACTCCCCGCCGAACTTTTCCTTCCTCGACAACGTTCACCTGAATGCGAAACGCGAACAACTTCATTTAAAGCAAGGGAGGAGTTTGCCATGCTGATGGCTGACACGATGGCGATCTTTTTCGTGATCCTCGGATTGCTGCTGGCCTTTCCGGGACTGTGGTTGTTATGTCGAGGCTTGTGGCCGCGCGCGGTGGCCGGCGCCACAGCGATTTGCGGCAGGGGATTGATCAAACCTTTCGTCGCGGGTTTGCCGGTCACAGTCGTGATGATCTTTGCAGCGGCGGCATTGAGCAATCTCGGCCCGCCGGGAAAGATCGCCGCCGCCGCGATGATCTGTCTTTACCTGATGGTTGCGAATTGCGGCGTAGCCGGATTGGCCACTGCTGTCGGTGAAAGGCTGGCTTCATCCATTGATTCGCAACAGCCCTGGCGCGCGACGTTGCGCGGAGGCGTCGCGCTGGGACTGGCCTCTTTGCTGCCGATCCTCGGCTGGTTCGTGATCCTGCCGGTGGCGATGACGGTCGGTTGTGGCGCGAGCCTGATCTCGATGTTGCGTCCGTTCGTGGCCTCGCCTGCTTTGAGCGCGGGTTCCGCAGAGACTGCGGGCTTGAGCGCGACGACAATCGGAGCGAAGCAATGACAGCCATAATGGCGAACGGGCGGCGCGAATGGCTCAAAGCTGCGGCTGCTGCGGGCGGCGCTCTCGCCTTAACAGGATGCGAGCGCGTCATCAGCCGCGTCAGCCAGGAGCTTGGCCAGACAATTCCGGAACACATCAGCGTGGCTGCGGGCGCGGAGATTGATCCGGCTTTTCACTTGCTCGCTCGCGCGACTTACGGCGTGTGGCCGGGCGATCTGGATCGCGCGCGTTCAATGTCCGCCGAAGCCTGGATCGAAGAACAACTCGCGCCCGAACGGATTGACGACACATTGTGCGATCTGCGCGCGCGGCGATTTGAAACTCTGCATCACGATCCCGGAACCTGTTACGAATACAAAAAGCCTGTGCTGCGCGAAGAGATCACTCGACACACGCTGTTGCGCGCGGTTTATAGTCAGCGGAGCCTCTTCGAGGTGATGGTCGGATTCTGGACTGATCACCTGAACATCAACCTGGAAAAAGGCGATTCGATTTACCTCAAGCCCGCCGACGACCGCGCGGTCATTCGCGCTCACGCGCTCGGTAAATTCCACGATCTGATCCGCGCCTCCGCCGTCTCGCCCGCGATGCTCGTCTATCTGGACGGCAAGGAGAACAAGAAAGCCAAACCCGGCGACATCCCGAACGAAAATTACGCGCGCGAACTGTTGGAACTGCACACGCTGGGCGTTCACGGCGGTTACACGCAAAGCGATGTTTACGAAGTCGCGCGCTGCCTGACCGGTTGGCGGTTGCGAGCGAAGTGGCGCAAAGGCACAGTCTATTTCGATCCCGCGTTGCACGACGACGGCGAAAAGTTCGTGCTCGGTCATCGAATCCCGGCGGGCGGCGGAGTGTCGGATTTGGATCGTGTGGTCGAGATCGTTTGCAATCATCCTTCGACCGCGCGCCACATTGCGACGAAGCTTTCGCAAAAATTCGTCTCCGAAAATCCTCCGGCGGCATTGATTGACCGAGTGGCGAAAGTCTTCGCGTCAAACGGCGGCGATATCAAGGCGATGCTGCGCGAGGTTCTGCATTCCGATGAATTCAAAGCCGCGCGCGGCGCCAAATTCAAACGCCCATTTCATTTCATCGCCAGTTGCCTGCGAGCGACCGCCGCCGACACGCACGCTCACAAACCGCTCGTCGAGTATCTGCTGCGAATGGGGCAGGCGCCGTTTCAACATCCGACGCCCGACGGTTATCCCGACGAAGCCGCGCCGTGGCTGGGGACGCTGCTGTGGCGCTGGAACTTCGCGCTGGCGATTGCGGCCAACCAGGTTCCGTCGGTGAAAGTCGAAACGCAGCGATTGATCAACGCGATTGGCGCCCGCAATCCGGCGCGATTGCTCCCGCATTTCATCGGGCGAGCGGGGACGGAGGCGGAGTTGAAATCGCTCAGCGATTTTGCGGCAGGCGTCAGCGCCGGCAAAGACGAATTGATCGGGCTGATTCTGGCTTCGCCTGCGTTTCAGAGGTATTGATTATGAGCGCAACCACGCGGCGCGGTTTTCTACGGCAAATGACAATCGGTCACGAATCGGCTGCGCCTGGCGCTGGCGAGCGAACGCTGGTTTGCGTTTTTCTTCGTGGCGGCGCTGACACGCTCAATCTGATTGCGCCTTACGGCGATGATCGCTACTACAAACTTCGCCCGACGATTTCGATCCCGCCGCCAGCGTCGAACGAAGAGGCCAAAGACGCCGCGATCCGGCTCGATGATTTTTACGCTTTTCATCCGAAGCTGCGACCGCTGCTGCCGATGTTCAAAGAAGGAAGGCTGGGCGTCGCGCAAGGCGCCGGTTCGGACAACACCAGCGGTTCGCATTTTGAAGCCCAGGATCAAATGGAGCATGGCGAATCGCAGGGGCGCAGCGTCGTCGGAGGCTGGCTGGGCCGCCACCTGCGTTCGCGCGCGGGCAAAAATATGACGCCGCTGTCGGCTGTGGCAATCGGCCCGACGATCCCCGAATCGTTGCGAGGCGCGCCTTCAGCAAGCGCCTTGAGATCGCTCGACGAAATTCAGATCAAAACCTCATCGGATAATGCGCGAGCAGTTTCAAAAGCGCTCGCGTCAATGTACGGCGCTGAAGTCGGTTTGCTCGCTGCGCCCGGACGGGCGACGCTCGATCTGCTCGACAGAGTCGAAGCGTTGCGCGGTAAACCGTACAACCCGGAGAACAACGCGGTTTATCCCGAAGATGATTTCGGCGCCGGACTGCGCGAGATTGCGCGACTCGTCAAAGCCCGCGTCGGACTTGAAGCCGCCTGCGTTGATCTTGGCGGCTGGGACACGCATTTCTTTCAAGGCTCGACCGGCGGATTGCAGGCCGAGCAGATTGATCTGCTGGCGCGGGGACTGGCCGCGTTCGACTCCGATCTGGCGAGCGAGCGCGACCGCGTGACGATAATCGTGATGACGGAATTCGGACGGAGAGTTTACGAAAACAGTTCGTTCGGCACGGATCACGGTCGCGCTTTCGCAATGATGGCCATTGGCCCGCGAATCAACGGCGGAAAGATTCACGGCCCCAAACCCGAACTGATCGCGCCCGGTTTGAGCGTCAACGCTGAAGAATTACTTGGTCCTGATGGATTGAAAGTCACCTGCGATTATCGCTCCGTGTTGGCCGAAGTCCTTGCGGGCGCAATGGGCAATCAAAATATCGAAAAGGTTTTTCCCGGCCTCAAACCCCAGCGCATCGGCCTCAGCGAGTTGATTTGACGTTAGATCAGCTTGCGATTGCGCGGGTGGGACAATTTGCCAAATTGTCCCACCGTCATTTTGACAATGTTATTGACGGTCGCGGGCTGCGAAACTAGAATGCCCGCGTCGTTGATAAAAGCCCAGTCAATCCGACTTCCCAAAATGATCCCGCGGACGTGGGGCAAATCTCTTTTGAAGTTCTGACAAACGCCGCGAATTTAACCCGTGCTGTTGTGTAGCGCCGCGCGGTTATGCGTCGCGCCACCACGCGTCGAAAAGAAAAACTTATGCGATTGAACATTGTCTCTTCAGCCTTATTTATCAAAGTCGTTCGCCCGTTAATCGGATTCACGCTGATGTTGTTGGTCAATTCGACGGCGCTTGACCAGAGTTCGCTTACCGCGCCCGTCCTACTGCCGGGCGACCAAAACATTTCCACTTCGGCTGGCAATCAGACTCTTCCGCAAATATCGAAGGGCGCGAACGGTTATCTGGTCGTGTGGCAGGACAGCCGGACTTCGTTTAACCAGGGGAATGTGTGCGGCCCGTTTACCCAGTCCGGCCTCGGAAGCAGCGCTGACGTTTTCGCCGCCAGGCTCGACGCCGACGGCAAATTGATTGACGCAACGCCAATCGTTATTGCGCGCGGCCAGTACTGCCAGCTTGCGCCCGCCGTCGGTTGGAACGGGCAAAACTGGCTGGTGGCGTGGGCTACTCAAACCGTGCCGGACGAGATCAGGAATTACAGGGGCGTGGTGGACGCCGTGCGGGTTTCTCCGGCGGGAGAGGTTCTGGATCAAACACCAATTCGGTTGGGGTTTGGACAATACACATATTCCACGATCAGCGTCGCGTCCGATGGGGCGAATTGGGCTGTTATCTGGTCGGGAAGCGATTATGGTTCCGGATCGGGAGTCACCGGCGCCCGCGTCTCACCGGATGGTCAGGTTTTCGATCCGGGTGGAAGGACGTTGGTAGCGGAACCAATGCCTGGCTCATTGGGGCCGAAACACGTCAGCGCCGATATAGTTTTCGCGGGTGATGAATATCTGTTGGTCTGGAATCAACTCGAATTGACAGGAACTCCACCAAATCAGTTGATGACGGTTCTCGGACAGCGGCTCTCGATCACGCTCGATCCGCTCGGCTCCGCTTTCATCATCAATCCCGGGTCGCTGGCAGGCTATGGGTTTTCCCAGACGCCGAAAGTCGCCACCGACGGCAATGACTTTCTGGTCGGGTGGAGCGGCGGCGGCAGAATGGTTTCGCATCAGGGACAGGTGGCGGCTTCGCCAGTCGCCGGTTTGCAAATCACAAATCCGGACATTTGTTGGGATGGCGCGCGTTACGTTGCGGCGGGGCTTTTCAGCAACTCGGCGATCAAAGTTTTTCGGGTAGACAGCGCAGGCGTTTTGCTCGGCCCGCCCGGAGAAATCCCCGCGAACGGTGATTGGAGGCTCTTTCCAGCCATCGCTCCGAAAACCGGGGGGGGCGCGCAATTCGTTTGGGCTTCCAACCCGTCCTATCCTCGAATTGATCAACCTCAGTTCAGCTTTCCGCTGGTTGATGGCGACATCCTGACCGCCGCTGTCGCCGCTGACGGAACTTTGAGCGGCGTTGCGCCGGTCACATCAGGCCCGCCGCGTCAAAGCCAACCGCGAATTGTCACCGGCGCCAACGGCTTTCTGGTCGTTTTTCGCAGCGAAGTCTCGAATGAGGCGAAGATCATGGCGCAGCGGCTGGATGCCTTCGGCAATGCGATTGACCAGCAGCCGATTGTGATCGCCAGCGGTCATCCGGGATTGATGAATCCAGTAGCGGCCTGGAACGGTTCGAGCTATTTGATCGTCTGGGAGAAATCGGACTTAACCTATGAGCACTTAAACGGGCCGGTTAACGCTCTGATCCTCGGCCGCCGGCTGCTGGCCGACGGCTCGCTGCCCGCGGGTGAGTTTATGATCTCGCGCGGCATCAACCCGGATGTGGCGGCGCTGGGCGGAAACTTTCTGGTCGTTAGCGGTGGCGACGCTCTCAATGCCGTTCGCGTCAGCCCTAACGACACCATCCTCAGTTCAACGGCGATTCCTAAAGTCTCCGGCAGAATTTATTACCCGCACGTTGCGCCGTTAGGCGGCAAATGGCTGGCGGCGTGGAGGAGCGGCGGAGTTCAGGGCGCATTGATCAACAGCGACGGCAGCCCCGGCTCGACGTTTTTAATCGCTTCGCTCCCACCGCTGGGAGATTCATCGAATAGCTTGAAACTGAGCGTCGCGTCATTGTCGAATTCAGCGATGGTGGTTTACGAAGAGTTTGTCGCCGCTGATTCGATTTTCCGCGTGATGGGAAGACGGCTGCAAGCCGACGGCTCGTTCTTTCCCAACGATCCCCCAGGCTTCGTCGTGTCGCCGCAGGGACTCGCGCCGAGCGTGGCCGCAGGTGGCGGTTACGTCGCCGGGTGGATGGATCCGCGCAATGAGCCTTTTCCGCAACAGAGCCGGGGCGATGTTTTCGGCGCCCGCATCGGACTTGACGGGACAACGCTCGACCCGGCGGGCTTCGCCGTCGCCGATTCCGATGTTCCTGAAGATCAACCCGCCGTCGGCGTTCTCAATGGTGTCGCCGTCTTCGTCTGGCCAACCTTCATTGATCAGGCGCCTCACAGAACGATGCGGCTCAAACTGCGAACTGTCTTTATTCAAACGCCCGCCGCGCCGACTTACCTGGGTGGGGGCCGCATGGGGTGGAACGAAATCTATTTGACATGGCTCGACAACGCCAACAACGAGACTGGTTATAAGGTGGAACGCTGCGCCGGCTTCGGCTGTACCGATTATGCGGAGATCGCTCAACTTGCTCCCAACGCAACCAGCTACCTCGACCGCAACCTGGCGGCCAGGAGCTTTTACCAATACCGGGTGCGAGCTTTCAATCCGGCGGGACATTCCGCGTATTCAAACTGGGTGGGGCAGGAAACCGTTGATCCGCCGCCGCCAACGCCAACGCCCACCCCAACTCCACCGCCACTCTACGCCATCAGCGGACGCCTGACAGATCGCACTGGCAAGGGCCTGGAAAATTACAGCGTCACATTGACTGGCTCGCAAGGCGGTTTCGCGCGTACTGACCGCGGCGGTTATTACCGGTTCAGCGGCGTCGCTGGCGGCGGCGATTACCGTGTCACGCCGCAATCGCCCGGGCCGCGCGTCAACTTCACCACGTTCTATCCAAACCCTGGCTGGGTCGAATTCAAAATGCTGGGCGCGAATCAATCGGCCAATTTCGTCTACAACCTGACTTCGCCATGGATTCCTCCGAACGCGACGCCGACGCCTACGCCAACACCCACGCCCACGCCAACCCCAACGCCAGCGCCGGGCAATGACGGAACGATCCTGAATCCGAATTTCGATCAGGGTGGAACGAACTGGACGACGGGCGGCGCCGTGAGCTTCACGAATGGCGTCGCGCGGATGACGCCGACTTCCAGCTTTTCGCCAGCTTCGATAACTCAGTGGGTCAGTCTGACAGCAGGCGCGACCTATGAAGTCTCCGCCGACATAGCCTCAAGCTCGACCGCGCGCGTAACCTTCGGAGTCAAATTCGACAACGGGAGCGCCGGCCCTTCAACGCCGTTCAGCAACAACGCGCAGCCGAAAGTTTTGCGCGTCCAATTTATCGTGCCTGCGGGAGCCACGAAGGCTGGAATTTATGTTCAGACTACCGGCTCGATCTCCAGCGGCAGTTGGGCGACGGCGGATAATTTACGGCTGGTTCGCATCAACTAGGGGCATCGTGGTTGGGCGGAATCGTCACGACACTCGCCGGGCGCCTGCAATCAATCGCGTGAGCGTCAAGCGTTCCACTCCGGGCAGCACCTCACTCGACGGAAGTTCGTGGTAATCGTCGCCAGCCAGTTTGTGAATCGTCAGGCCGTCCGCGCTGTAGCGCCAGACTTCGCGCACGCCGAGTGTGGCGAAGATCGGCAGTTTGTTGAGCGACGGACTGGTGATGGCGATCTCTATCGCCAAATCCGGCACAGGGTCTTCGGTCAGATCAACTTTCTTCCGGGCGCGAACCACTCCGGCGTTTTCGATGTAAAAGCAGGAGTCGGGTTCAAAGCCGCTGTCCAAATCCTCGGCCTGAAACGTGACGCGCTCGCAGGCTTCGACGTGAACGCCAATCTCGGCGGCAAGAGAAGCTACTAACTCATCAATCGTCTGTTTGATCCTCTCGCGTTCGGCGGATGTGACTGAAATTTCCAGCTTGCCCAGGTGATAGTTGTAGCGCGGCTGAGCGTCTCTGCCGCGCTCTTCGAGCAGGCGCTGATACGTCTCCCAACTGATGTTTCGCAGGATGATCGTTTGAGCGGCTTGTTCCATACAAAATTTGACAACCGGATGAAGGTCGGTAAACTTGCCCCACTTTCCCGGACGGTTCGTGATTCGCCCTTATAACATCTTGTCAAAAAGGCTGGAAGCTTCTGAGCCGCCTGTTTACCTTCGTATGTCAATCTCGACTGAAAATATGATCGCCACTCGCGCGCGTTACACCACGCTCTGGCTGGTTTTCGCGCTGACCGTCATCACCTATCTCGACCGCTTGAGCATCTCCGCCGCGATGCCGTCAATCGCCCGCGAATTCAATCTCACGCCCGACCAACAAGGATGGATCTTCAGCGCGTTCACCATCGCCTACGCCGCGTTTGAAATTCCCGGCGGATGGCTGGGCGATCGTTTCGGCGCGCGATTGGCTTTGACGCGCGTCGTGTTGTGGTGGTCGGCGTTCACCGCGCTGACCGGAGCGGCTTTCGGGTTCTGGCCGCTGCTCGCCATCCGTTTTCTGTTCGGGGCGGGCGAAGCGGGAGCTTTCCCGAACATCGCGCGGGCGGTCTCGCGCTGGTTCCCGCAACGCGAGCAGGGACGCGCGATGAGCGTCTCGTTCGTGGGTCTGGCCATCGGTTCGGCGATGACAGCGCCGCTGGTTTTTACGCTGCTCGAATGGCAAAGCTGGCGCTGGGTGTTTGTCGAATGCGGCGTCATAGGCGTGTTGTGGTGTGTGGCGTGGCATCGCTGGTTCCGCAATCTCCCCGAAGAACATCCATCGGTCAACGAAGCCGAATTGAAGTTGATTCGCGCGGATCGAAACGAGCGGGAGTTAGACGAGTCGCATCGCATCCCCTGGAAGACTCTGTTGACGAGCGCGAATCTGGCTTTCATCTGCCTGATGTATTTCGCCTACGCCTACGGGCTGTATTTTTACATCACGTGGCTGCCGACCTACCTGCTCAAAGCTCGCGGGTTTTCGACCGGTTCGACGAAGTGGCTGGCGGCGGCGCCCTGGCTGGTGAGCGCGCCGGCATTATTGATCGGCGGCTGGGCGACCGATTGGCTGGCCCGGCGCACGGGCAATCTGAAGCTGGCTCGATGCGGCCTCGGAGTTTTCGGTTACGCGGCGAGCGCGATCACGCTGGTTGCGGTCGCGCGAGTTGAAGACAATCGCACGGCGGCGCTGCTGCTGGCGTTGGCGCTGGGACTCCAAATGATCACTGCCAGCGCCGCGTGGTCCGTCTGTCTGGATGTCGGCAGAAAATACGCCGGAGTCGTGACCGGATGCATGAACACCGTCGGCAACGTCGGCGGAGCGATTGCGCCGCTGGTCGTGGGCTACGCGGTAAAAACCTGGGGATCATGGACGCTGCCGTTTTACGTGATGGCCGCAGTGTTTGTTTTCGGCGTGGTGATGTGGCTGATGGTTGATCCGCGAAAGTCCGTGCTGCTGGAAAACGGATGACAACGCGCCGCCGTTGACGGACAATTGCGCCGAATCAAAGAAGGAGAGAACACGGAAAACACGGAAATAACGGAACAGACGGAAAATCTCTGATGGTTTTTCCTCTTCCGTCTGTTCCGTTATTTCCGTGTTTTCCGTGTTCTCTCCGCTTGCCTGTTTCTCCAATTCAATCTGAGGAGGCTGAATGCTGAAAATGCAAATTCTTCTTTGCGTCTCGATGGTCTGTCTGTTGGTTTCGATCACCGCGCTTGCCGCCGAGACTGGCCATCGCACGGTGATTTACGACAGCCGCGCGACGGAAATAGCCGCGGCGCCCGCAACCTCCACCGCCGACGCCGGCGATCTGTGGGTAACGCTGGCCGACCTGAAACGCGCGACAGGCTTCGTGATCAAACCGCAAGGCGTTTGCCGCGACGAACTCTGCTTCCCGATCCCGCGCGGACGCCGCGCGGCGTTTCTATCCGGACAGGGATCGAAGAGGCTGTTCAACCTGAGCGAGTTCGCGCGATTGCTCAAGCAGCCTGTGGCTCACGAGGGCGACGTGTGGTATTTCGGCCCGCGCGCCGAAGAGCAGAACAGCTTTATCAAATCGCTTGTCGCGCCTAACTTCAGGCTGCCGGACATGAACGGCAGGCAGCATTCGCTTTCGGATTTTCGCGGCAAGAAAGTTTTGCTGCTGACCTGGGCGTCGTGGTGAGGCTGCCGCTTCGATCTGCCAGGATGGCAGAAACTTTACAGCGAGCTGAAGGACAAAAATTTCGAGATCGTCTCAGTAGCCCAGGACACCGGCGGAGTCAAAGACGCGGGCAAATGGATCGAAGCCGCGAAGCCGGAATACACAGTCCTCGTTGACACCCAGCATCTGGTCACGCGGCTTTACGACATGGTCAACGTGCCGACCGCTGTCTGGATCAACGAACAAGGCCGCATCGTGCGCCCGAACGAAGTCGCATACGTTGACAACCGCTACAAGGGGATGACCGGCCTCGAAGCCTCGGAGTACCTCGACGCCATCCGCGATTGGGCGGCGAACGGCGACCGCAGTGTCTTCGCATTGAGCGAGAAGGAATTGAAAGAACGCCTCGCGCCGCAAAACCCCGATTGGGCGCGCGCGTCGGCTGAATTCGCGCTGGCCGAATATCTTTACCGTAACGGCCAAAGCGCAGCTTCAATTCGGCATTACAAAGAGGCGCAGCGGCTCAACCCCGAAAGCTGGAATTACAAACGCCAGGCTTGGGCGCTCTCGGACGCCGAACGCGATTACGGAACGAGCTTTTTGAAAGAGGTGCAGAAGCTGAACGGCAAGCCTTATTACGCGCCGCGCCGGTTGCCGCAAGTCAAAAAGCAGAAATGAAATGTAAGGAGGTTCAGCGATGACCGCATTTCGATTTGTCTTTTGGGCTGTCCTCTGCTGCGGCTTTCTTTTCCGCTTTTTTGTCGAACCCCCTGCCGTCTCGAGCGCCGGCAAGCTGAACGAATTCATCCTCAACGGAACTGAGTCCTGCGTCGAGATCAGGAAGGGAAGTAGCTTCATTCGCCCGGCGCTGTCAGCCGTCACGAACGCCACGACGTACAGCGGCCGTATCGCTCCGGGCGGACTGGCTGTGCTGTGGGGCGCGCGATTCGCCGAAACCGGAGAAGAGTTCGTCGCCCCAGACGTTCCGCTCTCGCGCCTGCTTGGCAGGGTTCAAGTGCTGTGGCGCGCCGCTGATTGGGACTCGACGATTTCCGGATCGTACAACCGTTGCGGTTGGCGCGCGGCGCCGCTTCTGTACGTCGGCCCGAACCAGATCAACTTTCAGGTCCCGATGTTCTTCTACAAACCCTTCAGTGAGGAAGACGGCGACGGTTACAGCCGCTTCTCCAACTTTGAGGGGAGAGATTACGAATTCATTGTTCTTCGCGCGCTGCCCGATGGAGTTACAAAAGTAAGCTCGAACACGATCACTTTAAAGGTGAACTCGCACGCGCCTGAGTTCTTCAGCAACGGCATCCTCGAATTTCCGTCGTGGCGTCCGCCATCGGAAATTTCCTTCGGCCAGACCCTGGTGGCTTATCTGACCGGACTCGGAAAAATCTCGGATCACGAACCTGAGGGAACCATTCCGCCCGACCCGCCCTGGGCTACGGCGTATCCGACCTATGTCGAGTATCGAACCATCAACGGAGCGCGCATCCTCCGCGCGGGCTATCTCTTCGCCGGTCGCGCGCCGGGATTCGTCGGAGTGGATCAGGTGAATTTCGTCGTCCCTTACCTGCCGATCAACTCCGGCCAGCCAGTCTCAATCCACATCTGCACCGGGTCGGATGACGCGGACAGATGCAGTGAGAAGGGAATTTCTTTCACTTATCGAGCGCCATAGCTCAACGCAGAGTCCGTGGCAAAACCGCGCAGTTGCGTGGTTTTACCACGCAGTATGAATACGCAGGCGGAGTTGCTTTCTTCACGAGTCAAAGCGGAAATTTTTCGATTGATTTCGCGCCAAGAAACTCTCCGTAGCGGCTTGCTGCCTCAGCGAAGGCGCGAGCTTCGGCGCGCTTGAGTTTAGCGAATGGGTTTGGCGTGACGGTCAGCCTATCTTTCTTTACCGTGCGCTTCCATGTGCCGACAATTTGGCCATTCACAATGATCGTCGGGTAGAAGATGCCGTTTCCGGAATTTGCCTGTTTTGTATATTTCGGGTCGAGGACGGCGCTGCGGTCTTTGTGTGCGACCGTGTACTCGTCATAAGCCGGCAGCAAATATACGGTCGTCGCGGAATCTTTTGCGGCGGGCATTGACGAAGAGAGCCAGTAGATCTGACTGTCGCTGACTTCTTGAACGAGAAACCGTTTCGCCATTTCAAGGCCAGCCTTTGCGTCAGCCGCCGTCAGCCCCGACCACCACGCGAAATCCTGCAACGTCGCCGGGCCGTGACTCGTGAAGTAGCGTTTGGCGAGTTCGGCCAACGCTTCGTCGCGCGGCATCCGCTTCGACTTCGGCGCCCATTCATCGAGCAATGCGAATGTTTGCTGCTTGCCTTCGCGCGATCCGAAGCAGATGACGCCGTCTTGCGCCAGCCGCCCCAGAATGTGGAGGCCGCGCCCATCAACGGTTGAAACGCCTCCCGCCTCCAGCGCCTCGTACATTGCGTTTCGCGTCAGGCGCTTGCCGCCTTCGAGCGCGCGCTCGAACAAATCTTTACTACGCGCAAAGACAGCTTCGTCGAGGCCGAACTGACGGAGAAGGCGTTGCGCGTTGTTGTCCACGATGCGTGGCGTCAGCAGTTCGAGCATCCATCGCGTGTCCGCAGCCGCCACGAAATGCAGCGTGCCCCGCATCGGCCACGTGCGGATGATCGTTCGATTGGCGAGCGCCTGCTCGATGTCGGCTTCTATCGCGCTGCGCATCCGCAGCCCGACCGCCCAGAGCGCGCCGAGGTAGTCCTGAGCCTGGACTGCGCCCAGCCAGGATACGACATCGGCTGGGCGCTCGAACTTGTCTCCGGCGATGCGCTGGTTGTGAAGCCGCAGGCGCGCAATATCAGGCTTGGTCATTATTTGTCGGTGACACAGGGAAGCCAACCGCGGAGGACGCGGAGAAACGCAGAGGAAAGAATAGCGCTGATTACCCTCTGCGTTCCTCCGCGTCCTCCGCGGTGAATTTGTCCCCTCAGGCTCAACGGCACTTGATGTCTATTTCGGTCTGGCTCTTCGTTTCGGAATCGTCGTCGTTGAAGCTCATGTGCTCGACGCCGCGATCTTTGTACATCAGGCAGAGCGTCGCAAGTTTGCCGATGGGTGAGACGTTCCCGCGAAGGTAAAGACGCGGCGCCTGCGCGTATTTTTCAGGCACGTCGAATTCCGCCGGTTCGCCCGCGTTCCAGACGCGCCATTCTTCGCGTTGAAGTTTGCTGGTGCCGACCTGGAAGGTGATCGTTTGAGCGGTCGTCGCAGCGGGATTGATGCGAACCCACCATCCGGTTTTGGCGGCCTGCGACGAAGCGGGCGTCTGGGGCGACGGTTGAGTTTCCGGCTGACTGGCAACCGAAGGCGATGATGTCGCGGCGCCCGCGCCGGATGAACTGGTGTCGGTACCGGTTGTTCTCGATTGTCGTGAACAAGCTGAGAACAAAAACATGCAAGCCGCCAGAAGAAGCAGCGAATTTAAAGCCGTGCGTTTTTTCATAGGTGATTCCTCTCTTGTGTTGTTGATCGTGAGCCTTATCGGTCTTCTCTGTAGTTTTGAAGACGGGCTGTAGTCTAAACCAGACCATACGAAATTGGCACGGCTATAATCGCTTTGTATGCGTTGATCTTCTGGCGAATACTGTCCGGCCCGCCGCTTCGTCTCAGCGCCGCTTTCGAGGTCCGGTTCTTGAGTCAATCTCTTTAAGCGTGAATCGCACGCCCACAATGTCTCGCGCGCCAGCTCGCGGAACGAGAGTCCGGGCTGGCGCCTGAAGCTTTGGGGCCGACCCGGGCGGAGCGGAGCCAGTCGTCACGGACGCGGCGTGTGTTTCAGCCACTCAAGATTGAAGCGGGCAAAGGTGATTTTTTCGTAGGGATTCCTGTCGCCCCGTTCGTACAGCAAACCAATCGTGCCATCCGGCAGCACGGCCATCGTCGAATACGCTGCCGGCCCGTCGTGAATTACGCGCGCCAGCGGCCACGTTTGCGCCTGGTCGAAACTCGCCCGCACCGTCAGCCGCGCGCGCTGTCTGGCATCAGCCGGATGGCTGAACAAGATGGCTTTCTGCCGGTCGTAACGCAGAATGTCTGCGTTGACCCAGGGGTCAATCAGATCGGGCAGCGGCTGCATCGGGCCGAACGTCACGCCACCATCGCGCGAAGTAGCAGTGAAACGAACCCGCTTGTCGTCCGTGTCGTTGTTGTGCCGGATGTTTTGTCGCACCGTGCCATCAGGCATTTCGATGGCTTTGCTTTCGTTGACGTACATCCCCGCAGGCTGCCCCATCCGCCATGTTTTGCCGCCGTCGTCGCTGTATGCATTGGCCGTCCACGTCTCTTTGCCTTTGCGCATCACGTATGGCTGCAACAAGCGCCCACTGCGTAACTGAATTCCGTGCCCGGAACTCGCAAAGAGCGCGTCCCACTCCGGCGCTTTGATCTGCGCGGTGATGTCCACCGGCTCCGACCACGTTTTGCCGTCGTCATCGCTGTAGATGAATTGCGCGTGCATGCAATTGTCCGCCGCTGCGTTGCAGGGCGCGGAATGAAAGAAGCCGACGCCCGGCGGGCCGTAAGCGTAAAAACAAAACACGCGCCCCGTGCGACGATCCAAAAGCAGGCTGGGATCGCCCGCGCCGGCGCGACCGGGCGGATTGCGAATGACTGTAATCGGCTCCCACGTCCTGCCCAAATCGGCGCTACGCCGCATCACGAGATCAATCACGCCGGGCAAGTCCGCTGCGCTTTCATGCCGCGCATCGGCAACAGCGAGCAAGGCGCCTTTCTTCGTCACGGCCAGCGCCGGGATGCGATAGGTATGCACGCCGCCTTCACCCTGCTGGAAAAGATCGGCCTGCTCGAACAGCGGAGCTTTCGCGCGCTGCGTTGTAGTCGCGCCGGCAATGAGCAGCAAGGCAAGCAGCATCGGTAAAATTGCGAAAAACACAGTTCGTTTCTTCATCTCATTCAATCTCGAAAACGTGGTTTGTCGCCGGCGCCCGACTGCACGAACCACACGGCGGGCGAACGAACGCCGGGCCGGACTTCGCCGGAAGGAATCACGAAGCCGCCGCGCCACGCGGTCAGCGCGGTGGTCACGTGCGCAGCTTCGCCTTCGCCTTCATCCGTCCACCGGTTGCTGTCGGTGTGAAAGGCCAGCGCGCGCCGCGAAAAGCCCGGATGATCTTTCACCGGCTGAAAGCCCAGCTTCGATCCGTCGTCGCCGCCGAAGATCAGAAGCTGTGTTTTGCCGAACGCGGCGGCAGGCGTCGGCGCGGCGACAACAGGATGCGGCAAATCGGCAAGCTTCGTCCAGCCTTTGCCTGCTTCGTAGCGATAAGCGTCTTTCAGATAAGTCCGTTGCGGACTGCCGTCCGGCGCGGCGCTCAGGGCCACGCCGCTGAAGAGATAAAATGCATTGCCCTGCGCGGCGGCGACGCTCAGCATTCGTTCGCGGCCCGGCCACGCGGGAAGTTCCTGCCACTGCGCGTCGCGCTTTGACAGATCGAGCGACCAGAACGTTTTCAGAGCCTGCGTCGCGGTCGGCGTGGCGGTTCCGCCCGCGACGTAAACCACATCGCCGACTTTCGCGCCGCTCGCGTAAGCGCACGGCTGCGGGAGCGATGGCAACGCTGTGCGTTTGATTTTCCTTTCAATCCATTCGAGCAAGAAAACATCTGTGTAATGCTTGTCCGTGTCCGCACCGCCGATGCAAAGCAAACCTTTGTCAGTCGTGATCGAAACGCCGTAACCCAGCGCGCGCGGCAGCGTGAATCCGGTTTTCCATTCGCTGTCCGGTTTTTCCAACACGAAGATTTTGTCGTACCAGTGTTTCCCGCCGCCTTCCCACACCGGCTGGTTGGGAAAGTTCGCGCCGCCCGCGACGATCAATGCGCCGCGACTGACGCCGGCGAAGACTCCGGCAAAACCATGTTTATCGGGTAGCGGCGGCAGCTTCGTCCAGCCCACGCGTTCCAAAGCAGGTGAATGATTCATGGCGGAAGCGGCGCCTGACATTGGTTTGCCGGACGCAAGCGCGAAAAAAGCCAGCAGCGCGGCGCTGATGACAGCCTGACAGTGAAGGGGTGTTTGCCGACTGAAACGTAACCGAAGCATTTGTCGAATACTCATCAGCAGGAAGCCATGCCGAGAAGGTTTCGTAAACCTTCTCCTTTTTCTGTTCGGATTACCGATCATGAGGGAAAATAATTTGCATTACCGATAATCGGTAGCCTATATTGCTCGCGCCGACAAGTCACTGTCAAGCGATTATCGGTAATCGGTATAAAAATTCTGGAGGCTGGGTATGAAAGCAGGTCTGAATGGCCGGGTCGCCACGCTGGTCGGGGACAGCCCGCTCAATCGAGCAGGCAAGCTGGCGCTGGCCGATTCGCTCAAAACGCAAGTGACTGAGATTTTGAAAGAAAAGATTTTCGCCGGGGCGCTCAAGCCGGGCGATGCGCTACGCGAGATGCACATCGCCCGCGAATACTCTGTCAGCCAGGCCACCGTCCGCGAGGCGCTGTTGCAACTGGAACAGCTCGGGCTGGCCGTCCGGATGGCCAATCGCGGAACGATTGTCACGAAGCTGACGCCGCAGGATGTGCGCGACCGGTTGGAGATTCGCTCGGAGCTTGATCCGATGGCCTGCATCAAGGCGAGCGCCAAATTGACGGAAGATGATTTCGCTTACCTGGAACGGCTGGCGAAGGAGATTTCAAAAGATTACAAGACGCCGAACTACAATTTTTACGAGACCAGCCAGATTGATTTCCAGTTTCACCGCTACATCTGGCAGCGGTCGGGCAGTCCCGTTCTCTGCGCGACGCTGGAGCAGGTGACGCTGCCGCTGTTCGCGTTTATCGGATTACTGCGACAGGTCGGCGTCGAGGAGCGGCGCACGGGCGATCCGCACAAGCCGATCATCGAGGCGCTGCGCAGCGGCAAGGCCAGACAGATTACGCAGGTCGTGCGCGCGCATTTCGAGAATTCATACAATCACTTCATCGAATCGAACAGCGACGACCTCCAAGCCGTGATCGAAGGCCGCCGCTAAAACTTCAAGCAAGTTTCATAGAGAGCGAAAACCAGATAACAATTTCATCGCAAAGGATCAAAGGTTCAAAGGGACAAAGGCCGGAGCCTGGTTGATCTTCTTTGTCCCTTTGAACCTTTGACCCTTTGCGATGAAGAAGGCTTTGTGTCGAACTGTTACCCGGGAAATGAAGCTTGCCAAACTTCACAAGGAAAATCACGATGACCAAATTTCAAGGAATTCTTCCGGCGATGATCACGCCCTTCGACGCCGAAGGCCGATTTCGCGCGGACGCTTTTGAACGGCTGCTGGATCGTTGCTACTCCGCCGGAGTGGATGGCGTTTACGTCTGCGGTCAGACGGGCGAGGGATTGCAACAGAGCGGCGAGCAGCGCAAGCGCGTCGCCGAGACGGCGGCGAAATGTTCGCCCGAAGACAAGACCGTCATCGTCCACACCGGCGCGATGAGTACGGCGGAAGCGGTTGATTTGACGAAACACGCGGCGCAGATTGGCGCGCACGCGGTCAGCGCCTTGCCGCCCATCGGCAATTATTCGTTCGCCGAGATCAAAGCCTATTACACGGCGATTGCTTCCGCTTCTGACATTCCGCTGTTGATCTATTACTTTCCCGCGTTCGCGCCGAGCGTCAACACGCTCGACCTGATTCTCGAACTCTGCGCGATTCCGAACGTCTGCGGTTTGAAATTCACGTCCAACGATCTGTTCCTGTTGTCCGAAGTCAAAAAGAGCGGCGCGACGGTGTTTTACGGCACGGACGAAATGCTGATCGCCGGGCTGGCGATGGGCGCCGATGGCGGCATCGGCAGTTTTTACAATGTCGCGCCGGAACTCTTCGTCCGGCTCTGGGCGCTCACGCAACAAGGCCAATGGGAACAGGCGCGCACGGTGCAACAGCAGATCAACGAAATGATCGCTATCGGCTTGCGCTTCCCCGTGCATCCGGCGGTCAAGGCGATGGTCGCGCGGCGCGGGATTGATTGCGGCGAGTGTCTGCCGCCGCGACGAAGTCTGAGCAAAGAAGAAGAAGCGCGAATGGATGAGATGATCGCCGGATCGGATTTCGTCTCCGCGCTTTTTGCGCGAGGAGCGGCGCAATGAAAATTTCACGTTACGCCTGGCTGTTAGTCGCGCTGCTCTGGGTCGTCGGGATGTTGAATTACCTCGACCGGCAGGTGATCTTCTCGCTCTTCCCGCCGCTCAAAGCCGAGTTCCAGGTTTCTGACACGCAACTCGGTTTGCTCAGCACGGCCTTCCTGTGGATTTACGGTCTGTTCAGTCTGCCGGGCGGATACCTGGCGGATCGCTTCAGCCGCAAGAGCGTGATCGTTTTCAGTCTGGTGGTCTGGTCGCTGGTGACGTGGGCGACGGCGCACGCGGGCAGTTTCTCGCAACTGCTTACGGCGCGCGCCTTGATGGGCGTCAGCGAGGCCTGTTATCTGCCCGCCGCGCTGGCGCTGATCGCCGACCATCACGGCGAACGCACGCGCTCGCTGGCGACGGGATTGCATCAGAGCGGCCTCTACACCGGCGTCGTCCTCGGCGGCGTGCTGGGCGGATGGATTGGCGAGCATTACGGCTGGCGTCCGGCGTTCACGCTGCTAGGTGTGGTCGGTCTGGTGTATGCCGTGATCGCCTTCTTCGGTCTGAAGGGGAAAGCGAGCGCAACGGTCACGCCGCCAATTGAAGTCGAGGCCGCCCGCGACAAGCTGAATTTCCTCGCTTCGGTGAAAGAGCTGTTTTCGCTGCGCGGCTTTCTGATTCTCGGCGCGGCCAACAGCATGGCGGCGATTGCCTTCTGGATCGTTTACACCTGGCTGCCGACATATCTTTACGAACGATTTCAGATGAGCCTGACCGGCGCTGGCTTTTCGGCGACCTTCTACATTCAGGCGGCGTCGTTCGCGGGGATTATCCTGGGCGGAATGCTGGCCGACCGGTGGAGCAGCCGCGATCCACGAGCGCGCGTGTTGACGCAGGTCATCGGCTTCATCTCCGCCGGAACGTTTCTGTTCGTGGTTGGCTATACGTCTTCCTACGTCGTGCTGGTGATAGGCCTGCTGGTCTTCGGTCTGGGCCGGGGATTTTTTGACTGCAACCTGATGCCGGTGCTCTGCCAGATTGCGCCGAACAAACTGCGCGCGACCGGTTACGGCATCTTCAATTTCGCCAGTTGCCTTGTGGGCGGCGCGATGGCGGCCCTCGCCGGAGCCATGAAAAACACCATCGGTCTTGGCGGCGCCTTGCAGATTTCCGCGTTGATTTTGTGCGCGGCGGGGCTGACGCTGCTCCTGATCCGGCCGGCCGGCGCCAAAGAGGTCATGGCCATGGCCAGTCAGCCCTGATTCCGCGCAATTGGCACGCCCTGCGTGTGGGAACTCACACCTGTTCATCACATATCAGGTTTTTGCCAGCGACGGCGGTCAGCCAAAGATTCTTCGCGGGTTTCTTGGCCTCTGCATTCTTCATCGCATACAATCGGCCCTCCCATGTTCAATGATAGACACTCACAACGCAGCGGAATTCATGTTTGGGGCGGAATTCATGTTTGGGTGCGACACGATGTCGCGTGGGTAGCTGTTATGGCTGAAGTAACAAACCCAACTTGCTAGTTAACCCGACTTGCTACACTACAATGACATACGAAGCTGATCTGCGAAGAAGAATCCAGTCCTCGGACCTCTGGCCAGACTTCGAACGGCCCGAGTTTCTCGATGATCTCGATAGCTTGGCTGAGCAAGCTCTGAATCGGGCAACGGTCGAGGGTGCGCTCGCCGCGCTCCTTATTTATCACCAACTCTCAGAGGAGATGGTTCGGCTTCTCGTTCGTGATTCTCAGTTCTTCATCCAATTGGCCGTTTTTCCGGCCGAGATCTCATTCCCAAACCGGCCGCGCCAGATGTTTGGGCAACTCCTCGATGACCTCAGGCATACGGTCTCTTTCCCTGAGCGAGACGAGATACTGTCGCTGTGTGAGGATATCAATAAACGCCGAAACGACCTCGTGCACAGGCTTACCCGTCGGACGACTCTGGCAGACATTCTCCTTTCCGTTCAGGATGTACAACGTTGCTACAGCAGTCTCTATCAGGAATTCGAACAAGCCCACGACTACTTTCGGGTGTCGTTCCACAGCTTCAAGAAAGATACATTCTCGGACGACTATTGACCCAAACGGCGCAACCCAACTATCGCATGCAGCGGAGCGTGCACTGCTTGCTTGGCCGATTTCTCAACGTCTCGCGTGCGCGCCCGCTGATGCTGAGCGTTAGGCGGCTATGTGGATTAGCAGAACATGTGAATGGAGGCAACAATGGCGAGAGTTACCGGAATTGGCGGTGTTTTTTTCAAGAGCAGCAACGACAGGAGCGCACTTGCGGCCTGGTATCAGAAACATCTGGGTATGCCGCTAGAGAGCTTTGGCGGCGCGATTCTGAGATGGCCGGATGACAAAGCAGAGGATAAGGGGCTGACCGTATGGAGCCTCGCGGAAAAAGAAAGCAAGTGGTTCAGCCCCAGCAACTCCGCTTTCATGATCAACTACCGGGTTGACAATCTTGACGAAATGATCGCGCAACTGCGCGCGGGCGGCGTCGAAATCGTTCAAGGCCCCGAATCGCATGAAAACGGCAAGTTTGCGTGGATCATGGACCCGGAAGGGAATAAGGTGGAGTTGTGGGAGCCGATGATCTGGGATGAAAAGAACAAAACTACCTGAAGTTCTTGTCCAATCCGCCCAGCAACAGGTTGCGGGCGAGCACACTATTTCTGAACGGGAGAATCTATGAATCGTGTATCGAAAACGCTGCGTGCCGCCCGCGCGCAGGCGATTGCAAACAGTCTCGGCATTGCCGCGTTCGCGCTTGCTGTGTCCATCTTCGCGTCGGGCGCGCTCCACGCGCAATCCGCCGCTCCGCAGTCCGCTGCCGTCAACGTGGCTGACCATCCTGACGTGTTGGGAGCCGAGCGCCTCTTTTCAGCGTGGATCGAGGGGCAGATTGCGTATCGCGGATTGCCGGGCATCGCGGTCGGCGTGGTGAGCGATCAGACGCTGGTCTGGGCCAGGGGCTTTGGCTTTGCTGATGTCAAAGCGAAATTGCCGATGACGACGACGACGAAGTTTCGCATGGCCTCCCACAGCAAACTATTCACCGCCATTGCGATTATGCAACTGCGTGAAGAGGGCAAGCTGCGGCTCGACGATCCCGTGGTGAAATATCTCTCGTGGTTCAAGGCCAGGCCCGCAGGCGATGACGATGGCCCCATCACGATTGAGCAACTCCTCTCGCACAGTTCGGGGATGCAGCGCGAGGCCGGCGACCACTGGACGTCATTCGAGTTTCCGTCCGCTGATGAACTGCGGCGTCTGTACGCCGACCGGCAGGCGGCCTTCGCACCGTCAGTGCGGTGGAAGTACTCCAACCTCGCTTATGCCGTGGCGGGCCTGC
>JAJVID010000069.1:6832-13196 GCA_022072205.1 Acidobacteriota bacterium | reverse complement strand
CACTGGACGTCATTCGAGTTTCCGTCCGCTGATGAACTGCGGCGTCTGTACGCCGACCGGCAGGCGGCCTTCGCACCGTCAGTGCGGTGGAAGTACTCCAACCTCGCTTATGCCGTGGCGGGCCTGCTCATTGAGCAGGTGAGCGGGGAGCGGTGGGCTGATTACGTTGAGCGCCACATTTTCAAACCGCTGGGCATGAACGACTCAAGCGTGGACAAGAACGTTCCCGGGCTGACCGTTCCCTACGGGCGTCGCATGCCGGACGGGACGCGCGAAGTACTCCCCTTCGTGGATGCGCGCGGGATGGCGGCGGCCACCGGGATCACCTCGAACGTCGAGGACATGGCGAAGTTTGTTTCAGCGAACTTCCGCCGAGGTCCGCGCGGCGGAGCGCAGATCGTGAGCGCCGGATCGTGGCGCGAGATGCACCGGGTGCGTTCGGTGGAGGAGAACTGGAACTCAGGATCGGGACTCGGATTCGACGTGTCTCGGATCAATAACCGAACCTACGTCGGGCATGGCGGCGGCTATCCCGGCAACACGACGATGACGTTGATCCAGCTCGACGACAAGGTGGGGGTCATCGTCCTCACCAACACGAACGACTCCAACCCCGGTGACATCGCGCGGCAGTTGATAGCCACCGTCGGTCAGGCGGTCGCCAGGGTCGCGGCGCCGAAGCCAGCCGTCGTGGCGTGGGACCCGGCGTGGGCGCGTTTCGCGGGGCTTTACCGCGGACGCGGAGGAGACTCGCAGGTCGTGCTCCTCAACCAGCGGCTGGTGATAATCACGCCGAATGGCCCGAACGTTGACACCCCCATCACGCTGGAACCCCTCGGCGGCGGGCGCTTCCGCTACGTTGCGCCTACGGGCGGCGGTGTGGTGGGTGAAGTGGTGCGATTCGTTGAGGAGCGCGGGCGACCGATGCGAATGTACGCCGGAGACAGTTGGATTGATCGCGTAGAGCAGCGGTGATTGAGTTCACGGTCACTCATCGCCATTTAGGGCTTGTCGTTCTATTTCAAGATCATGTTGAACTTGCCCAGTTTCTGTTTCGCGGCCAGAGCTTTCTGCTTCTCGTTCGGCTCGACGCCGGGTTCGCGCCATTTGTTGGCCAGCAAATAGTCTTTGTCTTTGACCATCTCGCCGGGCGTGTAGACGGCCCACTCGAAATTGTGGCCGTGATTGATGGCGTCGGTCGGACAGGCGTCAACGCAGAAGCCGCAGAGGATGCAGCGGCCATAATCAATCTGGTAGACCCTGGCGTAACGATGATCCTGTCCGATGCGCTCGGCGTACGAGCGCGCGTCTTCGGCGCCTTCGATGTATATGGCGTCGGCGGGGCAGGCTGCGGCGCAGAGAAAACACGAGACGCATTTCTCCTTGCCGTCTTCGTTTACGTCCAGAAAATGCTCGCCACGGAAGCGGCGGTAAATCTGCACCGGCTCATCGGGATATTGAACAGTATCCTTCTTCGCCGGAATGTGGCTGAGCGTGACGCTCATTCCCTGCGCGGTCGTGCGCGCCACCTCGATCACTTCTTTTGCTGCGTTGATGATGTCTGAAAGTATGGGCATAAATGTGAAATAACCTTGTTCGTTACGCTCCCTCCGCGTGCCGCATCAATTGATCGTGATCCGGCGGAAGGTTGAGCGCCTCTTTCGGAAAATGTTCGGCGAAGTACGTGACCAGGTCGCGCACGGTCACTACGCCAGCCGCCGCGCCCTCGGCATTCACGAGCGGGATGTTGCGATAATCGCCCTCTTGCATCAGGCGCATCGCCGTGAGCACGGAATCGTCCATGCTCAGTCGAGCCGGATTGATCGTCATCACCTGCTCGACCGCCGATGAATAATTGACAGGCTCGCCGATCACCTTGTTGAGCAAATCTCGCTCGGTGAAAAGTCCTATCAGCTTTCCACGCTCGCAGACCAGCGCGCATCCCAAACTTCTGGCTTTCATTGTTTCGATTGCCTCGCGGATGCTTGCGTTTCGTTCGACCAGCGCCGGCTGGCGCAACGGGAGATGGCGAATTTTTACTTCGCTCAATTTATCTGCGATTGACATGATGGCCTCCCAGCAAAGCTATCGGATCGGTACCGAGCGGCGCTTCAATTGTCCGGCCCGCTCGCTACCGCTTGCGGCGTTGATTCAAAAATCCAAGCCGCTGAATTTCAAAATATAGTTGGCGACCGCTTTGGCGGAGACGATGCCGATGGGCCGACCGTCTCTGACAACTGGCACGTGGCGATATTCGCCAATGGCCATTTTGTTGACGATCACCCGAATTGGATCGCTCTCTGCGATTGTCTCCGGCCATCGCGTCATCACTTCGCTCACCGGCAATTTATCCAGATTCAATTCGCGTCCCGCGACTTTATTGAGCAGATCGCGTTCGGTCAGAATGCCGATCAACCTGCCGTCTTCAACGACCACCGCCTGACCGATGCCGATGGTCTTGATCCGCGAGACGGCGTGAGCGACCGAATCAGCAGGATTGACCAGCACGAGCCGATCAAACGGGATGTGGCCGATGGTGTCTTCCATCAAATGCTGTTGCAAGCCTCCGGTGGGCGTTGGCACATCGAAGGCGCTCAAATCGTGGATGCACTCTTCGCAGTTGTCCAACCCATCCAGATTGTTGTGGCCGCAGTAAGGGCAGATCATCGCGCCTCCTTTCAATTGATAACCCAGGTTTCGCCGCTGTTGATCAATTTCTCCAGGCTGCCGGCGCCTTTCGTTTCAACCGCCGTCGAGATTTGACCGACGAGCATTTGCTCATAAGTCGGCCTTTCGATTGCGCGGAATACACCGACCGGCACGGGGTATTCGGGAAATTGCATTCTCCCAAGAATGTACGGCAGATTAGGTTCGCGAGCATTTTCGTTGTGAACGAGGAGATCGTCAACCGTTACGCCGTTTTCTCCAACTGTGACAATCTCCGGCGTCACGCCGTTGAGCCGAATGCCTTTGTTTTTATTTTTGCCGAAGATGAGCGGTTTGCCGTGTTCGAGCTGGATCATGCGGTCTTCTTTGACCTCGCGCTCATTGAAGTTTTTGAACGTGCCGTCGTTGAAGATGTTGCAGTTTTGATAGACCTCAAGGAAGCCCGAACCTTTATGCGCGGCTAATCGCTCGATCATCGTCGCCAGATGTTTCGGGTCAACGTCCATCGAGCGGCCAACGAAGGTCGCTTCGGCGGCGAAGGCCAGACTCAGCGGATTGATCGGATAATCAATCGTGCCCATCGGCGCCGACTTGTTCCGCTTGCCCAATTCCGAGGTCGGCGAATACTGCCCTTTGGTCAAACCGTAGATGCGGTTGTTGAAGAGGATGATCTTCAGATCAACGTTGCGGCGCAGCGCGTGCATGAAATGGTTTCCGCCGATTGACAGCGCGTCGCCATCGCCAGTGATCACCCAGACTTGAAGATCGGGATTGGCTACTTTCACTCCGGTAGCGAACGCTGGCGCGCGCCCGTGAATCGTGTGGAAGCCGTAAGTGTTCATGTAGTACGGAAAGCGGCTTGAACAGCCGATGCCCGAAATGAACACGATCTTTTCCTTCGGGATGCCGAGTTCCGGCATGACCTTCTGGACTTGCGCCAGGATCGAATAGTCGCCGCAGCCCGGGCACCAGCGCACTTCCTGATCGGTTTGAAAATCCTTGCGTGTGAGTTTTACCGCTCCGTTTGTTGTATGTCCGTTTTCACTCATTTGAATCACCTTTATTTCTACGAGAACAAATCTTCAATCTTTCATAGATACTCTTTGATCTTATTGACCAGCGCCGAAACCTTGAACGGTTTGCCTTTGACTTGCGAGAAGCTGACCGCGTCAATCAAAAACTGCGCGCGGATGAGCATGCACAGTTGCCCCAGATTCAACTCCGGTATGATCACAGTCTCGAAACGCTTCAACACATCGCCCAGATTCGACGGGAACGGGTTCAAGTAGCGCAGGTGCGCGCTCGACACGGCGTGGCCTCGTTCGCGCATCTGTTCGACGGCGGTCGTGATCGCGCCGTAAGTTGATCCCCAACCCAGCACGAGGACTTTGCCTTCGGGCGCGCCGAAAACTTCGAGCGGCGGAATGTCTTGCTGCATGCGCTGAATTTTTTCGGCGCGCAGGCGAACCATGAAGTCGTGGTTGTCCGGCTCGTAATTGACGTTGCCGGTGATGTGCTTCTTCTCGATGCCGCCGATGCGGTGTTCGAGTCCCGGCGTGCCCGGAATCGCCCAGGGCCGCGCCAGCGTCTTCTCATCGCGCATATACGGAAAGAATCCTTCGACTTCAGTTCGGAAATTGATCTTCATCTCCGGCAAACTGTCGAGCGAGGGAATCTCCCACGGCTCCGAACCGTTGCCCAGATAACCATCGGAGAGGAAGAAGACCGGCGCCATGTATTTCGTCGCCAATCGCACAGCTTCGACCGCCATCTTGAAACAATCGCCGGGCGTGGCCGGAGCGACGATGCCTACGGGCGATTCGCTGTTGCGTCCGAACATCGCCTGCAACAGATCGGCCTGCTCGGTCTTTGTCGGCAAACCGGTTGATGGCCCTCCGCGCTGCACGTCAATGATGATCAGCGGAAGTTCAGTCATCACAGCCAGGCCGATGGCTTCGGATTTCAGCGCGACGCCGGGGCCTGAAGTGCCCGTCAATCCGATGTGGCCCGCGAACGACGCGCCGATGGCCGCGCCAATCGCGGCGATTTCGTCTTCGGCCTGAAAAGTTTTGACGCCGAAATTCTTGTGCTTTGAAAGCTCGTGCAGGATGTCCGACGCTGGCGTGATCGGATAGCTGCCGTAAAAGAGCGGGCGGCCCGCAAGTTGCGACGCGGTGATGAAGCCGATGGCGGTCGCTTCGTTGCCGGTGATGTTGCGATATTTGCCCGGTTTGATCTGCGCCTTGCCGACGTGGTAGTGCGAGGTGAAAAGCTCCATCGTGTCGGCGTAGTTGTACCCGGCCTTGAGCGCCATGACGTTGGCTTCGGCGACTTCGGGCTTTGCGCCGAACTTATCGTCAATCCATTTCAACGTCGGCTCCATCGGGCGGTCGTAGAGCCAGTACATCAATCCGAGCGCGTAAAAGTTCTTGCAGCGTTCCCGCTGTTTGAACGGCATGCTCGAATTTTCCAGGGCTTTCAGCGTCAGCGAAGTGATCGGCAGTTTGAAGACGCGATAGCCGGAAAGCGAGCCGTCGTCAATCGGGTTGGCCGTGTAACCGGCTTTCTTCAAATTGCCGTCGTTGAATTCGTCGGTGTTGAGGACGAGGATGCCGCCCGGCTCCAGGTCTTTGATGTTGACTTTGAGCGCCGCCGGATTCATTGCCACAAGCACGTTCGGCTCGTCGCCGGGCGTGTGGATGTCGCGGCTGCTGAAATTGAGCTGATAACCCGATACGCCGGGCAAACTGCCCGCAGGCGCGCGGATTTCAGCAGGGAAATCGGGGAGAGTCGAGATGTCGTTGCCGATGACTGCGGAGGTGGCGGTGAACTGACCTCCTGTCACCTGCATGCCATCGCCGGAATCTCCGGCGAAACGGATCGTGACGGCCTCCAGCTCTTCGATTGGTAGCTTGGTAACTGTTTCTTCGAGTGTCGTTGCGGACATTTTATTAACAAACTCCGTTTTATTTTCTGCGGCTTGTTGGGGCAGCCAGGGTTTTGACCTCTTGTCGCCGCGACTATTCTATTCCCACTTCACATCAAGATTCACCATCGCGACAAGATAGTCGTTGGGATGACTTCTTCGGATTTCATTTTAGCCAATTTAGTTTTAGATGGATGAGTGAGAGACATTGGGTTCGCAATTGGTCTATCCAATTCGACTCGGAATATAGCATCTCACCCTGGAAAACGCACGCCATCGGACGCCGCCGGATGCGCGTCGAAGTTTTGCGTAATCATCGCCGCGCCTCTTTTACGGGCGCGGTTGCGGTCAATGAAAGCTCACACAGCGGGCCGGCGAATCGCGCCTGTGTCGCGCGCTTGTTCGCATCGTCCTCTTCCGAATTATTCAGATAAGCCGTCACCTCGATGCGCGCGCCTTTCGGCAACGCGACCGGTTTTTTGAAGAAGTAGGCCGGTTGCCAGTCGAACCGATAATCTTTCGCCCAGACCAGAACTTCAATCGAGCCGTCCGGACGATGCGCGACGGCTTCGATTGACTTCGCAAAAGGGAAGAGCAGCGGACGAATCGCGACAACATCGGTCGGTTCGTTGATCGCGTATGAAGCTCTGACTCGTTGGCTTTCGGCGTTCGGTGAAACGACGGTCGCAGGCGCGTTGATCGCAACGTTGCGGACGAATTTGCTGATCGAGCCTTTCGCGAAATACAAGCCGACGCTGCTGCGGTCGGTCG
>JAJVID010000069.1:0-6732 GCA_022072205.1 Acidobacteriota bacterium | reverse complement strand
GGCCACTCCTTGCCAGCGATCAACTTCTCGATCTCCGCCTTCGGATAATCTTTCGCCTCGCCGCGCGGCGCGCCTCCTTCGATCCACGAAACCAGCAGCTCGATGTCGCGCTGCGGCAGCGTGTAATCGTGAACGAAGCTGCCGTAACCTTTGACGGCCTGAAACGGCATCATCCGTTTTTCCAGAACCTCTTCCTTGATCGCCTTCGCCCAGGGCCGCGCTTCTTCGTAAGTCGTCAGCGAGATGTCGGATTTGATCTTGCCCGGAGCGTGACAGGCCAGGCAGTTGCGCTCAAGGATGCGAATGACTTCTTTATTGAACATCACCTTCGTGGTGATAGGTTCGTGCGCGCCGCCCGTCCGGGGCCGCAGCGACGCCAGCAGGCATAAAGCGACGGCCAAAACGACGATTACAATTCGGGAATGATGCGATTGACTCAGCATAAAACTAAAAGCCGAAGAACGAAGTGACAGCAGGCAGCGCCAGGCCAACGACGACCAGGAGGACGATGGCCCAGATGACGACGGTAACGAACTTGTTGTTTCTCATAACTCTCCTCCAGTCAGGGTTCGGAGAAAGAATAGGCCACGAATCGAAACCGACGCAACCGTCCGCTTGATTCGTGGCCAGTGATTTCGGCGCAGGAGGCGCTTCGGGCTACTTCTGTCCGCCGCTGCTCGAAGTCGAAGCCGCCGGTCTCTCAGCCGGTTTCGCGCTGCCCTCGTTGTAATAGCTCAGCCAGCCGATCATCATCTCTTCCCAGGTCTGATCCCCCCATCGCACTTCCTTCGTCGGATCGGGATTGAATTTGTTCGCTGTCGAATTGTCGAAATGCGCGGTGCATTCGATCTTCGTGCCTTTCGGAATCACGACCGCTTCCTTCGGCACGTAATAAGTCTGCCAACTGAAGTCGTACTTCGGCACGTTCAACAGAATCTTCGACGAGCCGTCGGGGTAATGCGCCTTGATCTCGAAATCTTTGCCGCGCAAATGCATGTGCGGCATGAAGCTGACGATACTCGTGTCTTCGCGGAACGTGTAGAACGATTTGACCTCGTGGTTCGGCGCGCCCGCCGGAATCACGAAACCGGTGTTGAGCACGGGCCGGGTCAGCACCTGATGCTTCGGCTGCTCTTTGGCGTAGATCAAGCCGATGGTGGTCACGTCTTTGGTCGCTGTGCCGTTCGGCGTGTAATGCATCTGGAATCGCAGCTTCGCGCCAGCCGGAACTTTCTTGGCCATCCCAGGCCGAAACCGCGTCGGCTGCTCGCCCGGCGCGAAACCGGCGAGCAGATTGCCATCGCCGCGCGCGGCGCCGTTCGGATCGGAGATGAAGACGATCACGTGGTGCACGGCGGCGCGTCCCGTGCTGCGAATTTCGGCGGCGGTGATCCAACGGTCTTCCTTGAAGTTGGTCGGAACGTCGAAGTACAGATACTTGATCACGCCGTCGGCGGGCACCGATTGTTCGGGAATCGAGAATGTCTCATCGGGTTTGCCGATGGCCCATCCGTCAATGAATTTCGGCGCGGGCGGCAAAGCCTTCGGATCGCCTTCTTTCGCTCCGCCATCAACCCAGGCGGCGATCGTGTCAATCTCGGCTTGAGTCAACCGGCGGTCGTTGAGCCATTCGCCGTGCTTCGGGTCGGCGTGCCAGGGCGGCATCTCCTTGCTGACGACTTTCTCGCGGATTGACTTCGCCCACGGACGAACGTCTTTGTAGCTCATCACCGAAAACGGGGCGACCTCGCCTTCGCGGTGGCATTCAGCGCACTGCTTGAAGAAGATCGGCGCGACGTCTTTGGTGAACGTAACGTTCTTCGCGCCGGGTTTGTTGTTGCTGTTGGCGTTCGTCACTGGCAGGACGAACAGACAGATCGCCGCCAGGAAAACGGCGCCCGCTGAAATCATAATTGTTTTTCTCATCAGTCTCATCACCTCTTGATCAGAGTGGGTTGTTGCAGTTGGAAATTTGGAATCTGTTTGTAATGACGGCGCGCGTTACCTGTCGGTTTCAGTCGCGTGAAAAAGTGGGTAGAGCGCAAGCCCTACCCGCAGAGTCAAACAACAATGAACACTACTTTTCACTCGAACCGCCGCTGTTCGACGCTGTCGCGTTCTTCGGACTCTTGCCGTCCACCGTGTAATCAATCCAGCCGATCATCATATCGTCGTAAGTCGGCTCGCCGAATCGCACGGCCTGCGTCGGATCGGGGTTGTATTTGTTCTTGGTGGAGTTGTCGAAATGAGCGGTAACTACGAACTTCGTGCCTTTCGGAATGGCGATCGGTTTGGTGTAGTAGTAGACCGTTTGCCACGAGAAGCTGTAGTTCGGCACGTTGAGCAGAACTTCGCTGCGGCCATCGGGATAATAGGCCTTGATCTCCATCGCCTTGCCGCGCAGGTGCATGTGGGGCATGGAATTGATTAGGTGAATGTCTTCTTTGGTCGTCCAGCAGGCGGTGACGCGATGATTGTCGGCGCCCGGTGGAACCTTGAAGAAATTGTTCGAGATCGGGCGCGTGATAACCTGCTTCTCCGACGGCCCCTTGGCGAAGATCAGGCCGACCATCGAGCGGTCTTTCTGCACGGAGCCTGCCTGTTTCGAGTAATGCATCTGGAAGATGAGCTTTGAACCGGCTGGAATTTTTTTGACCGTGCCCGGCTCCCAGATCGAGGCATCCATGCCGGGAGCGAAGCCGGCCAGCAACTGGCCCGCTCCCGAATCGTCGCCGTCGCCGCCGCCATCGCGCCGCTGGCTGCCGCCGCCGCTCGGCAGCGAGCAACCGTCGTCGTAAACCGGCGTGTCCGGCTTCATCCGCATCAGGAAGCCGTCGCGGTAGAAGATGGATTCCTTCTCCATCTTCTCGCGGAATTTTTCCATCTCCTCTTTGGTCAGCTTGGGCGCCGGCTTGCCGCCTTTCGGCGGCGGTTGGACGAAGGCGATGATGTGATGGACGATCAGGCGATTGCCCGGTCGCGCCTCGGCCATCTGCACGTACTTGTCTTCAGTGAAGTTGGTCGGAATCTCGAAGTATTGATACTCGTCCGGCCCGCTGGCTTCGAGCGTGAACTCTTCGGGCATCGAGAGAACCATGTCGGGTTTACCGATGCGCCAGCCGTCAACGAATTTCGGCGCCGTTGGCAGGTCTTTCGGATCGCCTTCCTTCGCGCCGCCGTCAACCCAGGCGGTGATCGTGTCAATCTCTCCCTGAGTCATCCGGCGGTCGTTCTTAAATTTCTGAACGTGCGGGTCGGCGTGCCAGGGAGGCATCTCGCGGCTCACGACTTTTTCACGGATTGATTTCGCCCAGGGGCGAACATCTTTGTAGCTTAGCGCTGAAAACGGCGCGGCCTCGCCCGCGCGATGGCATTCGGCGCAGTTCTTGAAAAAGATCGGCGCGACGTCCTTGTTGAATGTGACCTGTTTCGATGAAGACTTCGTCGTATCAGCCTGACTGGTGGGGAGCAGGAACAAACCCGTTGTCGCAAGGCTGAAGATTGCGGCTATGGCGATTCGTGCTTTGTTCATAGTGATTGGCGCTCCTTTCGTACTTGTCAATATTGCTGGAAAGGGGACGAGGAGATCGTCTCTCCACGCCCCCTTGTCTTCTTGTTCTGTTGTTGTGAACTACTGACCGCTTCCGCTGGCGGCCACCTCCTTGACGCGTTTCGCGCGAGTCGTGCGCCCGCCCTCGATGACGGCCTCGACCACCTCGCCCTTGTCGTTCTTGACGATCACGAGATCGGTGTCGCTGTTCGCAAGGAAGAATCTGGTTTCAGAAGTCGGCGTGAAGACCAGTTTGGGCTGGAGCGGAACCTGCACAACCAGGCTGTTGCCGTCGCGCGCCACCGTGGCGAAAACGTTCGGCATAACTTCATACTTGCCGGTATACGAATCGAGAATCTTCGGATCAACCTGCGCGATGGGCGGCGCTTCCGAAACGAAGTCCAGGAAGCCGAGCATCATCTCGTCGTAGGTTGGCTCGCCGTAGCGAACTTCTTTCGTCGGGTCGGGGTTGAACTTGTTCTTCGCCGAATTGTCGAAGTAACCCGTGACCATGATCTTGCTGCCCTTCGGCAACCGTTTCGGCTCTTTCAAAATGTAGTTGGTTTGCCATGCGAAATCGTAATTCGGCACGTTCAGCAGAGTTTCGGACTTCCCATCGGGATAGAAGACCTTGTACTCCATTGATTTTCCGCGCAGGTGCATGTGCGGCTCAAGGCCGTAAATCGTCGTGTCGCGCTTGACCGTGCGGCAGGCGGTGACGCGGTGATTTTCTGCCCCGGCGGGAATCTTGAAGAAGATATTGCCGATGGAATTGGTCGTGACCAGCCGTTGCGGCGGCTCTTTGGCGAAGACCAGGCCGACCATCGAACGATCTTTTTCGGCTTCGGAGCCGCTCAGAGTCTGGTTCGAGTAATGAATCTGGAAGCGAATGGTCGCGCCTGCGGGAATCTTGCGTGCTGTGCCGGGCGCGTAAACGTCGGCGTTGCGTCCGGGCGCGTAACCTACCAGCAGATTATCCGTGCCGCCGCGCCTGCCGTTCGGGCCGCAACCGTCATCCTCGACCGGCTGATCCTGTTTCATCCGCATCAGGAAGCCGTCACGGTAGAAGGGCGAATTCTTTAACTGCGCCTCCATCGCCTTGTATCGCTGCTCGGCGGTCATCTTGCCCATATTCGGCGCGCCGGGCGGCACGATGAACGCGATGATGTGGTGGACGATTTTGCGATTGCCGGGACGCGCTTCGGCCATCGTCACGTATTTGTCTTCGGTGAAGTTGGTCGGCACGTCGAAGTATTGATATTCATCCACGCCCGGTTTGTAGGTGTATTCTTCGGGAATCTGAATCACCACGTCCGGTTTGCTGATGCTCCAGCCCTCGGTGAATTTCGGAGCGGGCGGCAGATCCTTCGGATCGCCCTCAGCCGCGCCGCCGTCAACCCAGGCGGAGATCGTATCAATCTGGGCTTTGGTCAGCGTCGGGTTATTGCTGAATTCGCCGTAATGCGGATCGGCGAACCAGGGTGGCATCGTCCGATTGACGACCTTCTCTTTGATTGACTTCGCCCACGGACGAACGGCTTTGTAATTCAGCGCCGAGAACGGAGCGCTTTCGCCGGGGCGATGGCATTCGGCGCAATTTTTAAAGAAGATCGGCGCGACATCTTTGCTGAACGTAACGTTTTTCGCCGCGCTTTTTTTAGATGTGTTGTCGGCGCTGCCACTGGCGATGAAGATCAGACCAGCGGCGAGACAGAGAGTGATAGCCATGGTCAGGGAGAAACTTCTTCTCATTTGCATCGAGTTCGCTCCTTCTGCTTGATTGAAATGGATTGTTTACTAATTGCGCCAGCCACGATTTTCGCGCGACTGCGCCGCAAATCTAAATTTAATAACAAACTGCTGTCAAGCCGATTTGTCCAACCTTTTCAAGCATTTGTGGCGCGACTGACCGAGCGGTCAGCGTAATTAGTTGACCGGTCAGACAATATCTTGTTTTTTACTGAATGAACGCTCAGTCATTATTTTTTGACGGCCCGAAAATGGTTAAGCTCAAGATCGGTTCAGGTCTCAATGCGGATTACGAAAACTTATCCTGACCGGATGCGTTTTTTGCCGAACCGCTGGACGCTTGTCACTCATCAGCGCATTGATTACACTGCGCGCGCTGTACCCGTCATAACTCAAACCAAACAACCCGAGGTGAACATATGGCTCGCAAGGCGCTTATAACCGCATTGGCGTTGGTCGTCGCATTGGGACTCTTCGTCTACTTCACCGCGACAGGGCGTTCGCTGCTTGGCCGCGTGTGGGGCGAGAGCCGGAGCGCCGACGACATCGCGATGACGAACAAAGTCAAATCGGCGTTCTCTTTGTCAAAACGTTTGTCGGCTTACGAAATTAACATCGAGGCGAAAGACGGCGTCGTCACCCTGACCGGGCAAGTGCCTTCTGATGTTGATAAGGAACTGGCTGGGAACGTCGCGAAAGACATCCCCGATGTCAAAACCGTGGAGAACCAGATTCAGGTCAACTCAGGGATCAAGCCTTCGGAATCGAGCGTGCGCGAAGGGATGCGCGTGGCCGACCTGGAAATCAGGGCCAACTTGAACGAAAGGCTGATGTCGAGTCAGGGCTTGCAGGGGCAGAGCATTCAGGCCAACGTTCAGGATCGCATCGTGACGCTCACCGGCCGCGTCGAAACCCCGGCGCAAAAAGCCGGAGCCGAGCAGGTGGCGAGCAGCGTTCCCAACGTGGTGAGCGTCGTGAACAACCTCGAAGTCAGCAACCCGGCGGCCGCGCAAAACGAAACTCCGGGAGAACCTGAAGGGGCGTCCAGGGATAAAGACCTGGCAAATCGGGTTCTGTTCGCGCTCTTCAAGGAGCGCGAGAATTTCGCCGACGCAGGCGCGATCAAGGTCGCGGGACGAAACAACGCCGTCACGCTGACCGGTTCGGTGGCGTCGAAGGCGGAACGCGCGCTGGCCCAGCGCATCGCGCAGGACGTAGACGGAGTGAAGAACGTCAGCAATCAACTAACCGTCTCAACCCAAACCAAATGAACGAGGCCTGAGCAAAATGATGGGTTGAGCCAGGAAGTTTTGGTTGATTTCCGCTGCTGGAAGCGTTTGCTGCCTTTCACCTACGACGCGGTCTCGGACGGATCGCGCCTGCTGAAGCTTTTTGAATACGCCGCGCTGAGAAAACCTGTCGTCAGCGCAAGC
>JAJVID010000180.1:32503-67735 GCA_022072205.1 Acidobacteriota bacterium | reverse complement strand
AAGCTGTCAACGATGGATTGTTTGCGCTGGCGGACTTCGGCGAGGTTGACTGAGACTTCGCCGGTGTGAACTCCGTAATCAGCGGCGCGCCGCGCCAGATAGGCCACGCGCGCGCTTGCGACCATCGTCTTGGTCGGCGTGCAGCCTACGTTGACGCAGGTTCCGCCGACGTGCAACCGCTCGATGACCGCAGTCTTCATTCCGGCGTTGGCCAGAGCTATCGAGAGCGGTTTTCCCGCCTGCCCCGTGCCAATCACAATCGCATCGTAAGTTGCCGGGTTCGCCATCGGGTCCTCCTCGTTCAAAAACAAAATACACACCACGAACGCATTGATTGCATTCATCAGTGTGTATCCGAAAATACGCTGCGTTTATTCCAGAGAGCTTATATGCAAGTGAGCTTCATTCTGAAGGCGCCGCCGTTCACAGGGCTTTTGTAAAGTCGTTTGTGACCCTGCTTATAAACTAAAACCTATCATCGAACACCTACAACCTATAAACCTTTCCTTCAAAGCGTCATCTGATCAAGCCATCGAAGAAAAAATTTATAGGTGGTAGGTTGTGGGCCTTGGGTTTTAGCCCCTCCCTGACAACTTTGCAAAAGCCCTGGCAGCCCACCAGCATCCACCGCAAATCCGCTCGTCTATCTTGATTGCTTCCTCTCTAGTTAAGCCCAGCTTGAATTCGGCTTCCATAAAAACCATCTCCAATCGCAGCCGAATTTACCGCCTATTTCAAATCACGACCAGCGAACGCCCGCTGTAATCAATCGCGCGCCCGATGATCGCCGCCTGCGCGTATGTCTCGCGCAATCGCGCGAGCATCGCTTCGGCGCGATCCCTGGCAATTGCAATCAGCATTCCGCCGGCGGTTTGCGGATCATAAAGCAGGCTGATGGTTTCTTTCGTGATGTCTGGGTCAATCATCAGGTCGCCGCCGACGTATTCGCGGTTGACCCGGTCGCCTTTGGTGAGCATCTTGCGGCCAGCCAGTTCCAGCGCGCCGGGCAGCATCGGCACGCGCTCGGCCACGATTTCGAGCGTGACTTTGCTTGCCGCCGCCAGTTCCCACGCGTGGCCAAGCAATCCGAATCCGGTGATGTCGGTCGCGCCGCGCACGTCGAATTCGCGCATCGCTTCGGCGGCGGCGCGTCCGGGCGTCAACATAGTCGCGGTAGCCGCTGCGGCTTCTTCCGCGCTCGCTTTCTCGAATTTTATGCCGGTAGAGATGACGCCTGTGCCAATGGGCTTGGTCAGGATCAGCGTGTCGCCCGGACGCGCGCCCGCGTTGGCCGCGACTTGATCGGGATGAATCAATCCGGTGACCGCGTAGCCAAACATGATCTGCTCGCTGTCAACGCTGTGGCCGCCGACCAGCGTCACGCCGTTTTCATTCAAAACTCTCAATCCTCCGCGCATGATTTCGCCGAGGATCGAATAGTCCACGCCTTTTTTCGGGAAGCAGGTGATGGCCATTGCGGTGATCGGCGTCCCGGCCATCGCCCACACGTCGTTGATCGAATTGAGCGCGGCGATGCGCCCGTAATCGAACGGGTCGTCAACGATGGGCGTGAAAAAGTCAACGGTTTGAACCAGCGCCAGGTCATCGCGCAAACGATACACTGCGGCGTCATCGGCGGTGTCGTAGCCGACAATCAGGTCAGGATTGTGCGGTTGTTTGGGTAATCCGCCCAGAACCTGGGCGAGCGCGCTCGGCGACAATTTCGCCGCTCAACCCGCGCAATCAACCATCTGTGTCAAACGCTTTGCCATAATTCTCCGAAATAAAATAATGGGGAAACCAGAGTTTCATAGAGAGCTTATCACACACTCTACTCGCTCTTCAGTCTCCCCGCTCACGTTTTATTCTTGTTTATTCCTCGGCGGCTTTTGCGGCTCCGCGTCTGCCGGTCGGCGCTGGCGTTGGCGCGGCTTCAGCGGCGGCGGGAGCGGCGGCGGCTTGCGGTTTGCCGATGCCGAGCGCGGCGCGAACTTCGGATTCTACTCGCTCGCGCATCGTCGGGTTGTCACGCAGGGTGTTTTTCGCGTTGTCACGGCCCTGCCCCAATCGCTCGCCTTTGTAGGAAAACCACGCGCCGGCCTTGTCAATGATTTTGTTCTCGACGCCGATATCAATCAGTTCGCCGAGCTTCGAGATTCCTTCGCCGTAGACAATGTCGAACTCAGCTTCGCGGAAAGGCGGCGCGACTTTGTTTTTGACGACTTTGACTTTGGTGCGATTGCCGACGACGTTCTCGCCGTCTTTGATTTGCGTGATGCGGCGAATGTCCAGGCGGATCGAGGAATAGAACTTCAGAGCGCGTCCGCCGGTGGTCGTTTCGGGCGAACCGAACATGACGCCTATCTTTTCGCGAATTTGATTGATGAAGATTAAACAGGTGTTCGACCGTCCAACGACCGCCGTCAGCTTGCGCAGCGCCTGCGACATCAACCGCGCCTGCAAGCCCGGCAGACTGTCGCCCATATCCCCTTCGAGTTCAGCGCGCGGCGTCAACGCGGCCACCGAATCAATCACCAGCACATCAACCGCATTCGAGCGCACCAGCGATTCGGTGATCTCCAGCGCCTGCTCGCCCGAATCGGGCTGCGAGACGAAGAGGTCGTTGATGTTGACTCCGAGCTTTTCGGCGTAAATCGCGTCGAGCGCGTGTTCAGCGTCAACGTAAGCCGCGATGCCGCCCGCTTTCTGGGCTTCGGCCACGACGTGCAGCGCCAGCGTGGTTTTGCCAGAGCTTTCAGGGCCGTAAATTTCGATAATGCGTCCGCGCGGCAATCCGCCGACTCCGACTGCGGAGTCAACGCCGATGCTCGAAGTCGAGATCACCGGCACGTCTTCGGATTTGTGATCGCCGAGGCGCATAATCGCGCCTTTACCGAATTGTTTTTCAATGTTGAGCAGCGCAGCTTCAACAGCCTTCGCCTTTTCAGTTTTTTCCATTGCCATAGTTTTTACTCTTTCTGTGTATTTCGCCGGTCAACCGGAGTCACCGGAGCGCAGGTTGATGGTTAGCCCTCGTCAGCGGCCCGCGCCAGTCTGAACGAATCAGTACCGCGAACGGTAGCAAGCGGGGTTTGTGGCGTGGAGCTTACAAGATGATGTTTTAGCTGAACTCGGCTCTCTCTGATGACTTAATCACTGACTCTTCATTCATTCGGTCTTCATTTCTGCGGCTGAACGGGCGGGATTATAGCATGCCGGGGAAAAATCAGGGCAAGCCGCCGCGCCGAATCATAAATGATTTTGAGACTCAAATCTGAGAACAAAGAGAGACGGAAAGACAGAAGGACGGAGGGACTAATACCCGTTTCATCTCCTCCGTCTCTCCATCTCTCCGTCTCTCAGTCTTCTTAACTCACTTGCGCGGAGTTTTGCGCAGCGGAACGGGAGAGATCGAAAAAGCATTCAGGTCGCGCCAGAGCAATTCGACGAAACGTGATTCGCTGACTTTGATCTTGCGGCGCGGGAAAATGCTCGACCATCCGAGCGCAGGCGGAGTAGCCAGTTTGTCTCCGGCGCGGGCCTGCACCGCCGCGCGGTAATCCGCCTCTTGAGGGTTGATTTCGTAAGCGAGCCGGAAATGTTCGCGGGCCTCCGACGTGCGGTTCGACTGCCAATAGACGAACCCCAGGCTGTATTGAGCGATGTCGAAATGCGGATCGAGCCGGACAGCTTTCTGCAAATGCTTCATGGCCTTCTCCGGATGGCCTTGTTCCAGGTAAGTGCGCCCGACCAGATAGTGCATCTCCGGCGACGGGTTGAGTTCCAGCGCGCGTTTCAAATGCGACAGCGCGTCGCCCAATTCGCCTTCGCGCGCGAACAACCGCCCAAGCCCGTAATGAGCGGCGAACGATTGCGCGTCCAGCGTCAACGCGCGTTGCAAATGAACCTTCGCCGATTCCGCCTCGCCCTCGTCGCCGCTCAGCAATCCGAGCAGCAGCCGCGCGCCGAAATGATCGCTCTGTTCGTCGAGCGCGCGACGCAGGTGAACAGCCGCATCGAGCGATTTACCAAGATTGAAATAGTATTCGCCGATGGTGAAGCTGAGTTCGGCGTTGTGTTCGTCGAGCGAGAGCGCCGCTTCGAGCATCCGCAATCCGCGACGAGTGCGGCCTTCGCTGATGAGCAGAATTCCTTCCTCGACCTGATCAATGAAATCCTCACGTCTCACGCCTCGATACGCTGAGATAATCTGATCGCAGCGTTCATCCAGACGTTCGCGCTCGGCAGTCTCTTCGTAATGGCGGGCGACGCGGCTACGCCAGCGCTGCTCAAGCTCTTCGGGGTTGACCGCGCGCATCTCGGTCAAAATCTCCGTCAGCGCTTCGAGCATCATGTGGTCGTAGAAACTCCCCGTAGCCTGCTGCTGCGCCAGTTCGAGCAATTGATCGAAACGTTCGTTGGCGCGCGCAAGGGACGATTCCAACGCGCTGATGCGTTCGAGCAGGTGTTCTTCGAGAGAGTTCTCGCTGACATCGAACGCGGAAGAACCGTGCGGACGCGAGACCAACATCAAAACTGCGCCGCATTCTTCGCAATATTCCGCGTCAGACGGATTCGCTTTCTTACAACGTTGGCAAAAGATCATAGAATGCTCAGTTATCTCTCGACAGCAAGCGCGACAGCGTTGCCGCCGCCCAGACACAAACTCGCAACGCCACGCCGGGCCTTGCGTCTGATCATTTCGTGAATCAGCGTAACCAGCACCCGCGCCCCCGAAGCGCCTATCGGATGACCGAGCGCGACCGCGCCGCCGTTTACGTTGACCTTTTCCGGATCAAGTTCGAGTTGCTCAATCAACGCGACCGATTGCGAAGAGAAGGCCTCGTTGAGTTCAAACAGATCAACATCCTTTAAATTCCATCCGGCTTTCGCCGCTACTTTCCTCACCGCCTCGACCGGCGCCATCATCACCAGCTTCGGCTCAACGCCTGACGTGGCTTGAGCGACGACGCTGGCGAGGGGCGCGCGATTCAATCTTTTTGCGGTCTCCGCCGAGGTCACGACACAGGCCGCCGCGCCGTCGTTGATCGTCGAAGCGTTGCCCGCCGTCACCGTGCCGCTCGAACGAAACGCGGGTTTCAACTTCGCCAGAGCGTCGAGCGAGGAGTCTTCGCGCGGCCCTTCATCGGTGTCGAAAATGATCGCCGCGCCTTTTCGCTGTGGAATCTCAACCGGCGTTATTTCGTCTTTGAACCTTCCCTCTTTGATCGCAGCGACGGCCTTGCGCTGCGAATTGATGGCGTATTCATCCTGCTGTTGACGAGTGATGTTGTACTTCTCCGCCACCACTTCGCCGGTCTCGCCCATGTGCCATTGATCGAATGCGCACCAGAGGCCGTCGTGAACCATCGAGTCAACGATCTCGCCGTTGCCCAGGCGATAACCTTCGCGGGCTTTCGGCAACAGGTAAGGCGCGTTCGTCATTGATTCCATCCCGCCAGCGACGATGATCTCGTTGTCGGCGAGCGCCACCGATTGCGCAGCCAGCATCACCGCTTTCAATCCTGATCCGCAAACTTTATTGATGGTCAGCGCCGAGACTTTGTCCGGAATGCCCGCTCGAAGCGCAGCTTGTCTGGCCGGGTTCTGCCCCAACCCCGCTTGCAGCACGCAGCCCATAATCACTTCGTCAATCTGCGAAGCGTCAAGCCCCGCGCGTTCGACAGCCGCGCGCACGGCGATTGAGCCGAGCTGCGGCGCAGTGAAAGGCTTCAGCGCCCCCTGAAATTTTCCTATTGCGGTGCGCGTAGCGCTGATGATGACTGGCTGCCGCATGACTGATAACTCCCTTTTATGATTTCGCGATTGACTCTCAATCGAGTCAATCGCTGATGTTCATTTCGCAAAACTGATTATAACGGCTCATGAGTGTGAGTCAAACAGAGTGGCCTTCAGGCGCCATCGTCCGGATGATGTGAGTGCGAACGCTATGTGATTTCGCTGACGTGGCGGATGGCGCCGGGATCAAAGAAATGTTCGCGTGGATGATTCACATACTCATTGACGCCATTTTCGCCGCCGGTCACGGCGCCGGACATTGACACCGTTATCGGTAACGACTAGACTGCCGCCGAAGCCGCTGAAAACGTCATTTTTCGCCGGCAACATCCATTCGTGGCGGCTGTCCTTCTGATAAAAGCATTGAAGAAGAAAAAAGATAGCGGAGCAGAGGGAGATTTTCATGCTGTATCCATCCTCTTCCGTTTGTTCCGTTCATTCCACCTGTTCCGTATTCCCTTTCTCGCTGCTGAACGATGAACAATCTGATGAGAAGAACAAAACTGCTGGCGGCATTGCTGGGATTATCTATTCCGCTCGTATTGCCGGGAGCGTGGGCGGTCAGCCGCGCGCCGGGTGGAAATCAACCCCGCGCATCGAACACAGCGCAGCCAGGCGCGATGACGCTCTGGCACGGTCACCCCGCGCCGCAATGGGATCACGCGACGCCCATCGGCAATGGGCGGCTCGGCGCGATGATCTTCGGCCACACGAACCGCGAACGCATTCAACTCAACGAAGAAACGCTCTGGTCGGGCGAGCCGCGTGATACCGTCAACATCGAGGCGATGTCGGAGATCGGCAATGTGCGGCGGCTGCTCTTCGCGGGCAAGCCGCGCGAGGCGATTGAGCTTGCCGACCAGACGATGATGGCCCGTCCGCGCCGTCTGCTTCCCTACCAGACACTCGGCGATCTGTGGCTGGCTTTCGACGGACACGAAGCGGCGACCGATTACCGCCGCGAGCTTGATCTTGCTAACGCCGTCGCGCGCGTCAGCTACCGCGTCGGCGGCGTCCGCTTCACGCGAGAAATTTTCGCCAGCCATCCGGCGCAGGTGATCGTCGTGCGGCTGTCGAGCGATCAGCCGAATCAGATTTCGGTCAAGGTCGGCTTGAACCGCGAGCGCGACGCGACGACCACCGCCGCGTTAGACAGTCTGGTGATGCGCGGTCAACTCGACGGAGGCACGGGCTTGAAATTTCAATCAACGCTCAAGGCCTTGTCTGAAGGCGGTTCAATCAAGGCGGAGGGCAAATCACAAGGCGATCAACTCGTCGTCAGCAAAGCCAACACGGTGACGCTGCTGCTGGCGGCTTCGACCAGCTATCGCGGCAATGATCCTCAAACGACCTGCGAACGGCAGATCAAACAAGCGGCGGCGCAGAGTTACGCCAAGCTGCGCGAGGCTCACGTCGCCGACTATCAATCGCTCTTCAACCGCGTCGAGCTGGAGCTTGGCGATTCGAGCGAACTCTCACAACTGCCCACCGACAAACGTCTCGAACGAGTCAAACAGGGCGGCGAAGATCATCAGCTCATCGCGCAGTATTTCCAGTTTGGCCGCTACCTGCTCATCGCCAGCAGCCGTCCCGGCGACCTGCCCGCCAATCTGCAGGGCGTCTGGGCCGACGGATTCCGCCCGCCGTGGAACAGCGACTACCACCTCAACATCAACTTGCAGATGAACTACTGGCCGGCTGAAGTGACAAACCTCTCGGAGCTTCATCTGCCGCTCTTCGATCTGCTCGAAAGCCTGCGCCAGTCGGGGCGCCGCACGGCGAGGTTGCATTACAACGCGCGCGGCTTCGTCGCTCACCACATCACAGACATCTGGGGCTTCACGACGCCAGGCGACCGCGCGCGCAGCGGGCTGTGGCCGATGGGCGCGGCGTGGCTGTGCCAGCATCTGTGGGAGCATTACCAGTTCACGCAGGATCGAAAGTTTCTAGCCGAACGCGCCTACCCGGTGATGAAAGAGGCGGCGGAATTCTTTCTGGATTATCTGGTCGAAGACCAAAAAGGGCGGCTGGTGGCCGGGCCATCGGTGTCGCCCGAAAACAGATACCAATTGCCGAACGGCGAGGTCGGAGTTTTGTGCATGGGCGCTTCGATGGATACGCAGATCATTCGTGGCCTCTTCCGCGATTGCGTTGAGGCGGCGCGGCTGCTCGGCGTTGACGAAGAGTTCCGCGCGCGGTTGAAACGAACGAGCGACCGCCTTCCCCCGATGCAGATCGGGCGCGACGGGCGATTGATGGAATGGTCTGAAGAGTACGAAGAGCCGGAGCCGGGACATCGTCACATCTCGCACTTGTTCGCGCTTCATCCGAGCGATCAGATCACGCCTCGCGGCGCGCCCGATCTGGCCGCCGCAGCGCGAAAGACGCTTGAACACAGGCTGAAAAACGGCGGCGGGCACACCGGATGGAGCCGCGCCTGGATCATCAACTTCTGGGCGCGGTTGGAAGACGGGCAGCAGGCTTATGACAACATGCTCGCGCTGCTTCGCAAATCAACACTGCCCAATCTGTTCGACGTTCACCCGCCGTTCCAGATTGACGGCAATTTCGGCGCGGCGGCGGGCGTCGCTGAAATGCTGCTGCAAAGCCACGCCGGAGAGATTCATCTGCTGCCCGCGCTGCCTGCGGCCTGGCTTGATGGCCGCGTCAAAGGCTTGCGCGCGCGCGGCGGGTTTGAAGTTGATATGACCTGGAAGGGCGGCAAGGTCGCGTCCGCGACGATTCGCTCACAAGCCGGGACGCGTTGCCGTTTGCGCGTCAGGCTTCCCGTCGCGGTCAAGTCCGGGGGCAAAGTCATCCAGACAGAACAACCGGAACCCGGCGTGGTCGTTTTCGCGACCGAGGCTGGCAAGAGCTACATCATCGAGCCTTCCCAAACCGCGCGCCAATAACGCCCCAAAGAGAGGCACTGAAAGAGCATGGAAACCAAAGCCTTCGTGGCCAGGCTCAGGCCGGGGCGAAAGGAAGATTACATAGAAGCGCACAACAGCTTTTCATCCGATTTGAGGGCGAGATACCGGGACGCGGGCATTCACCAGATCAGGATTTTCCTGCTGGGCGATCAGCTTTTCATGTATGTCGAGGCCGATGATTACGAGAAAGCTCAGGCCGCGTTGGCGGAAGATCCGCTCGACCAAATCTGGCAAGAGCGGGTCGGGCCGATGAAAAACCCCGATTTTCAGCCGCTGACAGAAATCTTCCGGCTTGATTGAGCCAACGAGCGCTGCGACAATCAGATCATGCCAACGACACTTGCCGACATCGCGCGCGAACTAGGCGTCTCGAAAATGACCGTCTCACGCGCCATCAACAACCATCCTGAAATCAACGCTGAAACGCGCGAGCGAGTGCTGGCCGTCGCGCGCAAGATGAAATATCAGCCAAATCAGTTTGCGCGCGCGCTGGCGACCAGCCGCTCTTATCTTCTCGGCATGGTTGTGCCCGATCTGATGCACTCCTACTTCGCCGAGATTCTGCGCGGCATCGAATTGGTCGCGCGCCCAGCCAACCTGCAGATTCTGGTCTGCAACACCTACGAGGACGCCAGCAAGGAGATCGCCGAGGTCGAAGCCCTGCGGCAGCGCACCGACGGCCTGATCGTCGCGTCATCGCTTCCGCCCGAACAATCGCAGGCTTACCGCAAGATGATCAAAGACGGGTTGAGGCTAGTGCTGGTTGACCGGCAACTGGAAAATCTGCGCTGTCCGGCGGTGGCCACCGATAACGCGCTGGTGGGCATGTTGGCGACGGAGCATTTGATCAGCCTCGGCCACCGGCGTATCGGACATCTGCGCGGCGCGGCGGCTTCAGTGGCGCGGGAACGATTCGAGGGCTACAAGCAGGCGCTGGCGAAACACAAACTGCGGTTCGATCCATCGCTTGTGCGCGAGTGCGGCTTCCTGGAAGACCAGGGCTATGAAGCGATGCGCGCGTGGATCGCCGAGGACGGCGTGCCCGAAGCGATCTTCGCCGCGAACGATCCGGCGGCCATCGGCGCGATGCATGCGTTGACGGAGGCGGGCTTCCGCATCGGCGCGGATGTCGCGGTCGCCGGCGCCGGCAACGTCCATTACGGCGATATGCTGAGCGTGCCGCTGACCACCGTCGCCTGGTCAACCACCGAGATGGGACAGCAGGCGGCGCGGCTGCTGATTGGAATGATCGAAGGAGAAGCGCCGTCCCGAACAGCGCAGCGCATCATCGTGGCGCCCAGCCTGGTCGTGCGGCGCTCGTCCGGCGCAATCGCAAAAGGAGTAAAGGCCGCGGCCACCAGAGCGCGATTTTCCAAATAGTTTTTCCCGCCATAATCAAATCCCCTCCTCTTTTTTGATCCCACATGGGCCGCCACCCGGGGACCTTTCAGAGCTTGACTTCGTTACCGATAACATTTATAAACTGCCGTTATCGGTAACGAAAACCAGGATTCTTGCTGGGATCGTGATTGACACCTGATCGGGCGCCCCACGCAGGCCGCCCGGCGCATTCACCGTTTGAGGCGTTCGCTGGCCGCTCAACCTGCCGTATCTGTTTTTGTGAGCGCCGCGCCGCCGCTGTACGCCTATCTACTCTTCTTTTTCACAAGGAGCAAAGCCATGTCACTGATTAAGCGTCAATATCGTAGCGGCGTTATCGCCATCCTGTTCGGCGTCCTCACTCTGATGGTTATTCTGGGAATCAGCCTGCCTGTTTCAGCGCAGACCGTGACGGGAACAATTTCTGGCGTCGTGGTTGACATGGCAGGTCAGGCGGTCGCCGGGGCGTCGGTCACGATCACCGACGCGCGCACCGGGAGCGCGCGATCTGCCACTTCCAATCAGGAAGGAGACTTTAGCTTCGCCGCGCTGCAACCGGGCGTTTACACCGTCAAGATCGAGCGCCAGGGATTTCGCGGCCTGAGCCGAACGAACAACGTGTTGAGCGCCAACGAGCATCTGGCGCTGGGCAAGCTGGCGTTGGAAGTTGGAGCCTTGACCGAAACCGTCACCACGGTGGCCGAAGGCGCGACCGTCGAAACCGCAAGCAGCGACCTGACGGGGCGGCTGACCTCTGATCAGATCAGCCTGATTTCGACGAAGGGGCGCGACATCACTTCGCTCCTGCGCCTGCTGCCCGGCGTGTCATACATTGATGACGTTGAAAGCGTGGGCGACGGCTTCGGCACCGATCTGCCCAACGTCTCCGGGCAACGCGGGCGTTCCAGCATCGCCACCGTGAACGGCCTGAACGCCAGCGAGCCGAGCGGCTCGAACAAGGTCAGCATGACGACCAACCAGGACGCCATCGCCGAGGTCAAGGTGCTGCGCAACAACTACTCGCCGGAGTTCGGCAACAACGGCGGCGCGCAGATCAACATCGTTACCAAGAGCGGCAAAAAGGATTATTTCGGCAGCGCCTACTACTTCCTTCGCAACGAGGCGCTCAACGCCAACAGCTTTTTCAATAACCGGCAGGGGCTGCCTCGCGCGCGCTACCGGCACAACATCTGGGGCTTCAATGGTGGCGGGCCGGTCCAGATACCGTGGCTCTTCCCGAACAAAGAGAAAAAGAATCTCTTCTTCTTTTACTCGCTGGAGAAACCGCACACGATCACGCCATCCGGGGCCAAGTTTGTAACTGTGCCCACCGAGCTTGAACGCAATGGAGATTTCTCGCAGTCGTTCACGGGGATTTCGGGCGGGAAGCCGGTCAAGGCGTACGTCCGCGACCCGCTGCTGACCGGCGCTTGCAACGCCACCGATCAGAGCGCGTGTTTCCGCGATCCTTCACGCGCGACGGCGGCCAATCCACAAGGATTGAACATCATTCCGCGCAACCGGTTCAATTCCAGCGGCGCCGCGCTCCTCAACTATTTCCCTCTGCCCAATGCGCTCGGCGGGCGCGCCGCGAACGGCAACGCTTTCAATTACGTGATCCAGAAGAGCGTTGACGTGCCGAAGCAGAGTCAGGTCATCCGCGTTGACTTCAAGCCGACGGAAAAGGACTCCTTCTTCGTCAACGCGCAATGGTGGACGGCGGATAACGAGGGGTTCGACACTTCGGGGTGGCCCAGCGGCGACAACAACCGGTGGGGAATCAGCTCGCATTACCTGTATAAAGATAACGGCATGTCCATCAACTGGATTCGCCTGATCAGCCCGGCCATCGTCAACGAAGTATCTGTCGGTCTACGCCACGACTCCGAAGGCTTTGTCCCATCTGATGGCGAGATTGACCGTCTGACCCGCAGCGCGTTGAAATACACCGCGCCTCAACTCTTCCCTGCTAACAACAAGCTCGGCCTGATCCCGCGCGCTACCGGTTGGGGCGGCTTGTCGCAAACGACGGTCGCGAACATCAACTGGCTCGATCGCTGGGGCGAGGTGGGCGACGACTACATCCTCCCGTCCATCACCGACAACTTCACGCTCAACCGGGAGAGTCACACTTACAAGGCGGGCATCTATATCGAGCGGATCCGCAACGGTGAAGCCCCCGGAGGCAACTGGACGGGGACATTCAACTTCAGCGGCAACGACAGCAACTACACGGCCGCTCAGGGAAACACCACTCATCCTTATGCGAACGCGCTGATCGGCAGCTTCCGCAGCTACAGCGAGTCGTCAGCGCGTCCCCACACCGATCTCGAACGGCTGCTAATTCAGTGGTACGTGCAGGATCAGTGGAAAGCGAGCCGGCGGCTGACGCTGAATTACGGGATGCGCATGGGCTGGTTTTCGCAGTGGGCGCAGCGCGAGTTGAACGCGTCGAACTTCGACGCGACGCGCTTCGATCCAGCCAAGGCGCTTGTACTCTACCGCCCGTTTTGCGTCGGCGGGACGCCAGCCACAACCGCCTGCGCGAACGCCAACCGGCGCGCTCAGAATCCGGTGACTGGTGAACTCTTCACTAACACCACGCTCGTCGGCACATTCGTTCCCGGCGTCGGCAATAAGCTCAACGGCATCGCGGTCGGGACTGATCCGAACGTTCCTCACGGATTCAAAAGGCAGGCGCCCATTCAGTGGGAGCCGCGCTTCGGCTTTGCCTTCGACGTTTTTGGCAATGCGAGAACAGTGCTGCGCGCTCATGGCGGCGTTTACCACAGCTCGCGCACGGGTGGCGGCACGACCGGCGGCAACCTGGTCAGCAATCCGCCATTCCAGCGCAATGTGACGATTGATTTCGGCACGATTGACAACCTGGCCAGTCTGGTCGGCTCCGCGCTGGATCGGCCGACCGGGTTGAACGCGATCGAGATTTTCAACAAGACGCCGACCGTCTACAACTTCTCGCTCGGCGTTCAACAGGACATCGGCTTCGGAACCATCGTTGAAGTCAGCTACGTCGGCTCGCTCGCCCGGCATCTCGGTGAAAGGCGCAACATCAACGCCGTTCCCGACGGCGCGCGGTTCGACCCCCGAAATAGAAATCCGTTCAGCGCTCCGAGCGCCACCGCCACTGGCGCCCTGGCCGATGATTTCCTGCGCCCGTATCAGGGTTACGGCGATATCAATGTGGTCATGGGTTCCGGCGCGTCGAACTACAACGGCTTGCAGGTTCAGGTCAGCCGCCGGTACGCGCAACGATTCCAGTACGGCATCGCCTACACCTGGCACAAGACGCTGGATTACGCCAACGACGATTCCTCCGACGTGGTTTTCCCGCGTCCCTACAAGGCGTTCAATTACGGCCCGGCTGATCACGACCAATCCCACATCTTCACGGCCAACTACATCTGGGACATCCCCGGCCTCGGCCAACGGCTGGACAACCGTTTGGTCAAAGCCCTCTTCGATGGCTGGCAGCTTTCCGGCACCACGTCATTCGTGACCGGCAGGCCGAAGAGCGTGGGTGTGACTTACAGCGGCGGGATCACCGACAACACCGGCGGAGAAGTGAACGCGCGGCCGCTTGTGCTCTGCAATCCGAATCGCCGAGTGGACGCCGCTCCCGACGGAACTCCGAGGTTTGTTGACGCCGCCTGCTTCGCTCGTCCTTTGACGCGGGGAGAGATCGGCAACGCTTCACGCAACATGATCCGCCGTCCCGGCGTCATCAACTCCGATCTGGCGTTTTTCAAGAACGTCCGCCTGCGTGAAAATCTCCGTCTTCAGTTCCGCTGGGAGATGTACAATCTTTTCAATCACACGAATTTCAACGACGTTGACACCGATCTGACCCTCACTCTGAACACGACGACGGGTCAGGTCACGCAGACCAACGCTCGTTTCGGCCAGCCGATCACCGCCCGCTCGCCGCGCGTGATGCAGGGATCGCTGAGAATCAATTTTTAGAGCGCGCCGAAATTCCGTAAGGAGATGCTGAACGATGAAAAATCCACGGCAACTGTTGAAGGTCGGGCTTCAATCGCTCACCTTGATTATCTTTGTGGTGGCCGCTTCCGCCCAGGCCGCCGAATTTCCGGAGTTGGGAGTCGTCCCGCGCAACGGCGGGTTTCGGATGGAAGGCTACTGGGTGTGGTGCGGGTCGGTGATCAAAGGCGATGATGGCAAGTATCACATGTTCGCCTCGCGCTGGCCGAAGGACATCACGTTCCATCCGGGATGGATGACCAATTCGGAGATCGTGCGCGCGGTCGCCGACCGCCCCGAAGGGCCGTACGTCTTCCAGCAAGTCGTGCTGCCCGCTCGCGGCGCCGATTACTGGGATGGCCGGGCCACGCATAATCCTTCGATCACTCGCCACGGCGACACCTACATTCTGTTTTACATGGGCAGCACGCACCCGTTCGACGACCCGCCACGCGGCGTGCCGTTCGCGCTGACCGATCCGCGCTGCATCGTCGCGCGCTCGAACAAACGCATCGGCGTCGCCACGGCCAAGCGGATCGAAGGGCCGTGGACGCGCTACGACCGCCCAATCCTTGAAACGAAGCCAAACAGTTTTTACAGCTTCCTCACTTCCAACCCTGCGCCGGTCGTCCACGATGACGGCTCGGTGTTGCTGATGTTCAAATCGCGCCGGTACGAAGGCATCAAGCACAGCCAGATGATGCTCGGAGTCGCCCGCGCGAAACATTATCTGGGACCGTACGAAGTGGCTGGCGGCGAGCCGGTCTTCTCCGCCAACAAGTTCGGCGAAGTCGAAGACCCGTTCGTCTGGAAGACTGCGGAAGGATACGAAATGATCGCGAAGGATATGACGGGCAAGCTCGTGGGCGAGAAGCATGCGGGTGTCCACGCGAAATCGAAGGACGGGCTGCGATGGGAGTTGGCGAAACGCCCGAAGGCCTGGACGCGCAAGCTCCGCTGGGATGACGGAGTAACGCAGACGATGGGACAGCTCGAACGCCCGTTCCTGTTGATCGAGAACGGCCGCCCGACATTTCTCTTCGCGGCGACAGGAGATGGCCCCGGCGGTTTTGCGAATATGACCCAGTCATTCAACGTCGCCATTCCCCTTGTTCATCATTAACTCTTCTATCTAATGATCCGCTGGCTCGTGATCTGTTGACGCAACCTTGATTTGTGCGGGCGTTTCGGGTTGGATTACCGGCAAAGAATAATCCCTGTTTGGAGGAAAACTTAAATGTCGAATTCGACGCCGGAGCGGGAGGCGCTTCGCAACACGCTGCAAACCGCATTCGATTTCGCGCAAGGTCAGGTCAAGTCGCTGCTGCAAAAATATCCATCCGATTACTATCCGATGTACACCGTCAAAGGCCGGTTCGGTCACGACCGCAAACGCTGGACTCACTGGTGCGATGGTTTCTATCCAGGCCTGATGTTCATCTTCGCTGAAGCGGCCGGCGATGACGCGTGGCTCGACAAGGCCATCGCTTACTCCACGCCGCTCGAACAGCGCCAGTATGACCGGGCTGTTCACGATCTCGGCTTTCTCTTCTTCTCGACGCATCTGCGCTGGATCGGGCTGGGCGGCCCCGCCGAACGCATCGAGCCTTTGCTGATTCAAGCGGGAAAAACGATGGCGATGCGCTTTATGGAGAACGGGCAATACCTGCGTTCGTTCGTCGAACCCGCGTCGTTGTTCATAGACATTATGATGAATGTCGGAACGATCTTTTATGCGGGATTGAAAACAGGCGATGAGCGATTGCTGGACATCGCGCACAAACATTGTCTGACTTCGCGGCGTCGGCTTGTGCGAGGCGACGGCTCGACTTCGCACGAAGCGATGTTCGATCTGGAATCCGGCGAATGTCTGAAGCAGTCAACGCATCAGGGTTATCGCGGCGATTCGTGCTGGAGCCGTGGTCTGGCCTGGTCGCTTTACGGTTTCACGCGTTCGTATTTGCAAACACGCCGCGCCGAGTATCTTGAGACGGCGATGCTCAACGCCGAATACTATCTGGCGAACACGCCTGCGGATGGCGTGACGCCGTGGGATTACGACGCGCCCGACAGCGGGCCGCTTGCGCGCACGCAGGTTGATACTTCCGCAAGCGCCATCGCCGCTTCGGGATTGCTCGATCTGGCCGACGCCGCGCCGGACAGCGTCCGCGCGCGAGCCTACCGCGAGTTCGCGCTGACTTCGCTTCGCACGCTCTCCGAAAAATATCTGGGCAGTTTGACGCCCGGCTTTGAAGGCATCCTGAACGGCGGGGTCTATCACATTCACAAAAATCTGGGCGTTCATGAAGCTGTGATGTTCGGCGAATACTTCTTCGTCGAAGCGCTCGACAAGGCGTTGAAGACGCTGCGACGGCGGGCAATGCCTCAAAGTGTAAAGCCCTACCCTGAAGATTCGCTGCCCGCCTGGGCGCGCCAATGGCAGGACGGCCCGACCGAAGAGGAACTGCCTTCGCCGGAGGAGTCTCAATGAGTAACCGGCCTGTATCTCTGGTGACGGGCGCGGGTCGCGGCATCGGGCGCGGCATCGCGATTGAGTTGGCGAAGCTCGGCCACGCGGTGGTCATCAATTACGCTGGCAACGCCAATGCGGCTGAAGAGTGTTTGCGGCTTGTGCGTGAAGCAGGTGGCGACGGCGTCGCCGTGCGCGCCGACGTTTCCGCCTCAGCCGACCGCGAACATCTGGTTCAGGAGACGATCAACGCTTACGGCCGCATTGATCTGCTGGTCAACAACGCTGGCGTCGCGCCGAACGTGCGAGCCGATTTGCTGGAAGCCGGCGAGGAATCATTCGACCGCCTGATCAACATCAATCTGAAAGGGCCGTATTTTTTGACGCAGATCGTAGCGCGGCAAATGATCGGTCAAGTCCAGCGCGGCGATGCGAACTCCTTCGGCCCGCCGCGCATCGTTACGGTCACATCGGTTTCGGCTTACGCCGCTTCAGTCAATCGCGGCGATTACTGCTTGGCGAAAGCGGGACTGGCGATGATGACGGCGCTCTACGCCGCGCGGCTCGCCGAATACGGTATCAACGTTTACGAAGTGCGGCCGGGCGTGATCGCCACCGACATGACCGAAGGCGTGAAGGAGAAATACGACCGCATGATCGAACAAGGCGCCTGGCCGATCCGCCGCTGGGGACTGCCTGAAGACATCGGGCGCGCGGTGGCGGCCATCGCGCGCAGCGATTTCCCTTATTCGACGGGAGAAGTCTTCAACGTGGACGGCGGTTTCCATCTGCGAACGCTTTAAAGTTGGCGCTAATCAATAACGATATTTCGACATACTCAAGAGCCTGATAGGTCTGAATAACAGATCAGGTTGGTTTTCAATCCAGCGAACGGAAAACCGAAACCGGCGCAACGCAGCGCGCGTAATAACTCTCAAGAAAAATAAATCACGAAGAGACGAAAAGCGCGAAAAATGGTTGGAGATCAAGAATTGAAGATCGCGTCATTGCCTGTAGGGCGGTCTTCAATTTTCAACCATCTCCGTCTTCTTCGCATCTTCGTGGTTTGATCCTGTTCGTTTTCGACGAAATATTCTCTTGAATTCTGTAGCAGCCGGCGGCTGACGTAATTACCTGCCAAGCGCGAGGTTAGGCTGACGTCTGCTGAAGCGAGCAGCGCTGACTTGCTGGCGCATTTCGATCCAATTGGAAACAGAGCAAAAACTATAGGGAGAGGTTCAATGCAATATCAAAAAATGCAATTTCATAGTTCGTCATATCGTTCGCTGAATCGAGGAATAATGTACCTCCTGATTTTTGGGGTGATATGCGTGATCGCCGATTCGGTAAGCGCGCAGACGGCTGGGCGCATCACCGGTCAGGTGCTGGATTCGTCTCAGGCCGTGATCCCCGGAGCCACCGTGACGGCGCAGAATATCGCCAACGGCCAGCAGCGGCGGGCCACCGCTGATTCGCAGGGCCGCTACGTCATCGCCGACATTCCGGTGGGTGTCTACAAAGTCGTGGTGGAGCATGCGGGGTTTCAGACTCAGGCCCACAATGACGTGCAGGTCAACGTGGCGGCGACCGTCTCGGTTGATTTCGTTTTGCAGGCCGGACAAGTGACTGAAGTGGTTCAGATCACGGGAGAAGCCTCAACCATCGAGTCAACACAGACCAGCGGCGGCGTGATGAACAACAAATCGCTGGTCGAACTGCCGATCAACGGGCGCGACTACGCGCGGTTCAGCCTGCTCATTCCCGGCGCGGTGGCGCGCAGCAATTTCATCGCTGACCTGTCATTCAATGGGCTGCACACGGTGCACAACCAGTTTCAGATTGACGGCATTGACGCCTCACGCGTTGATCAGCCTTATATGGCCAATGGCTTCGAGCGCGGCGCGCGGTTGTTGACCGGGAGCCTGGACACGATTGCGGAGTTCCGCGTCCAAACGAGCAACTACAACGCCGAATACGGGCGCGCTTCCGGGTCATATATCAACGTCGCAACCAAATCGGGCGGCAACCAGATTCATGGCGCGCTCTTCGAATACTTCCGCAACTCGGCGCTCGACGCGCGCAATTTCTTCGCCAACACGGGGCCGAAACCGCCTTTCCGCTTCAATGATTTCGGCGGGAACATCGGCGGGCCGATCATCAAGGATAAGACTTTCTACTTCGTCAACTATGAAGGCTCGCGGCAGCGCGTCGGGATCACCGGCACGGGAACGGTTCCGAGCGAGGAATTGCGGACCCAGGCGCTGGCGAAATCGCCAGCGCTGAGACCGATTCTGGATATGTTCCCGCGCGGTACTTCGCGCACATCCAATTCGTTGGTGGACAACTTCACCACCTCGCAGACCTCGCAGATTCGCGAAGACACGGCCAGCGTCAAAGTGGATCACAACTTTTCCGAGCGCGATTCGGCTTACGTGCGGGTGAACGTCAACGACACGCACGTCTTCGGCCCGCTCTTCGGGGTCACACCGAGCGCGCTGGGTGTGTCGGATTTCCAAAACATTCCGGTTCGCACCTCCAATGTGGCGATCCGTCACCAGCACATCTTCTCGTCGAAACTGGTCAATGAATTCCTGACCGGCTTCCAACGCTGGGGCAGCCGGATCATCTCCGACACGCCGTACCCGCAGATCACCGTCACCGGCTTGACGGCGTCACCCGGCACGCGCGGGCGCACGATTTCCAACAACACAGTCATTCAGTTGAGCGACACGATGAGCTACACGCTCAGCGCGCACACCTTGAAATGGGGCGGCTCCATCCACCGGTTCCGAATTAACCGCCGCAACATTGATACTTCGACAATCACCTACACATCGCTAACCGACTTCATCAACAACAGCGCGGCGTCAGCCAGCTACACAGTCGGCAATCCTGGCAGCGGCACGCGCGCCACGCAGTTGGGCCTGTTCATTCAGGACACCTGGAAGGCGCGACAGGGGCTGACGATTGATTACGGCCTGCGCTACGATGTCGCGACGCCACCTTATGACCCGCAGGAGCGCGCGCAAACTTTTGACACTCGCACCGGAGACCTGGCTACGACAGACACCCCGTTCTTCCGCACCAACACGCGCAACTTCGGCCCGCGTCTGGGCATCGCCTGGCAGCCGGATTCCAAGACGATTGTGCGCGGCGGGTACGGCATCTTCTGGCAGGCTTATCCGGTCGGCTTCGGCTCGTATTCGGTTCCGATCAACAACATCCCCGGCAACACGACGCTGGTTCGGCAAACGATTCCGACCCTGGCGTTTCCGCTCGATCCGTTCCTCTCGCAAGGCACGCGGCCGCTCCCGACCGTCGCCGGCTTCGATTGGATCAAGCGCGACATTTACGTTCAGCATTGGAACCTGACGGTGGCGCGCGAGTTGACGAGGAACGACGCGATCCAGATTTCCTACCTCGGCAATCACGGCCTCAATCTGCGGCGAAATCTGAACATCAACTTCTTCGACCCGGCGCTTGGCCGGCGTCCGAACGCGAAGTTCACCAACATCAACATCGAGACCGCGACCGGACAGAACATCTACCACGCGTTGCAGGTCTCGTTTAAACGGCGGCTCAGCACGGGACTGCAATACGATGTCAATTACACCTGGGCGCACGCCATTGACGACGTGCAGGATCAGGGGCTTTTCTCGGCCCAGCCTCAGAACAACAACAACCTCCGCGCGGAGCGCGGAAATTCCAGCGGCGACATCCGCCACGCTGTGAACTTCAACGTGCTTTATGAACTGCCGATTGGGCGTGGGCACGGCCTCTTCGGGAACGCCACGGGCGTCGGCGGTTTTCTGGCCAGCGGTTGGAAGTTGGCGGCGCTCGGCATTCTGCGCAGCGGCATCGCCAACACGGTCTTCATCGGCACGAACACTTTCGGCAACGGCAACTTCACCAATCAACGGCCCAACGCCGTCGTGGGCGTAAGCCCGTACGCGGCGAACCGAGGGCCGGATGGATGGCTGAATCCGGCGGCCTTCAGCATGCCTGCTGCGGGCACGTTCGGAAATCTCGGACGCAATACGTTCTTCGGACCGAACTTCAAACAAATTGACGTTTCGGTTCTCAAGGATATGAAGATCAGCGAGCGCTTCAAGCTGGAGTATCGCGCCGAGATCTTCAACATCTTCAATCGCCCGAATTTCGATCAACCGAACACCACGTTCGGGACGCCGAACTTCGGCAAAATCTTCAACACCTTCGGGCGAACGCTCGGCCTGGGAACGTCACGGCAGATTCAGATGGCTTTGCGGCTGACGTTCTGATTCAACGCAGAGTGACAAAATGACAAAGGGTCGAAGGCATTATTCATGTCTTCGGCCCTTTGTCATTTTGCGTTGAAGCCTTTATCAATTTTCTGCCCGCCCCGCGCTTTCCATTTCGTTCTGAATGAGCCTATCTCTTTTTCCCTTTCGCTCTGGTCAGACCAGGAAAATTCAGCTACTTTAGCCTCGCACACTCCGCGTATACATCCTGACAACTCGCCGCTTGCAGTTCCGAGGCGGTCACCTTCGGAGGAATTCACCATGCATCAGTCCAACCACAAGAAACGTGTAACTGAAATCGCAGCCCGATCCGTTTACGCCGCCCTGCTGGCCTTGCTCGCCGTGGCGCTCTTCAATTCGCCGGCGCCGGCGCAGGTCATCACCGGGCAGGTTTCCGGCATCGTCAAAGACAAGAATGGCGCTTCATTGCCCGGCGTGACGGTCACGGTCATCAATCAACAAACGACATTGCAGCGCACCGCGACGACCGATCAGGACGGCTTTTATCTGGTCACCAATCTGCCGCCCGGCGCTTACCGCGTGCGCGTCGAACATCGCGGATTCAAAGCCTACAGCGAAGACAACATTCAATTGACGGCGGGCGAGCGCGCCAGCGTCAATCCCTCGCTCGAAATCGGAGAAGTCAGCGAGACAGTCACGATCACCGCAGCCGGTGAAAACGTCCAGACCGACAACGGCGCGGTCGGGCAGTTGATTGACGGCAACCAGGTGCGCGAACTGTCGCTGAACGGACGAAACCTGATGACGCTGCTGATGGTCGTGCCTGGCGTGGCGGTGACGACTGACGAGTTCGATCGCGGCGGCATGACATACGGCAGCATCGGCTCGTACAACATCAACGGGCTGCGCGCCACGTCCAATTCGGTGACGGTGGACGGTGGTTACAACCAGGACAGCGGCAACATCACCTCGATCACCAACAACGTCAGCGTGGATTTCGTCGGCGAGGTCAAGATCGCTTCGAGCGCCTACAGCGCCGAATACGGGCGCACCGGCGGCGGGCAGGTCAATTTCTCGACGCGGCGCGGCACGTCGAAATACCACGGCACGTTGTGGGAATTCTTCCGCAACGACAAGCTCAACGCGCGCGGCTTCTTTTCGCCGCAGACCGAAAAATTGCGGTTGAACAATTTCGGCTGGAACCTGGGCGGCCCCGTCACCTGGCCGGGCAAATTCAATTCCGACCGCAAGAAGCTCTTCTTCTTCGGCGGGCAGGATTACAAACGTCGAGTGGACGCGGCGACGCGGCGCGCCACGTTTCCGACGCTGGCCGAACGATCGGGCATCCCGAACGTCAGCGCGACTGCCGTGCTGCGCTACCCCGCGAACTTCCCCGTCGTCGCGCTGCGCGGCAAACAGATCGCTGATCCTTCGCGCGCAACGGCCAGCAATCCGCAGGGGCTGAACATCCTGCCCAAACAGTACATCACGGCCAACGGCGCGGCGATCATGAAAATCTTCGATGTGATGCAGCAGCAGGCGCTGCTTTACAACGATGTGGCGACGGCCAACAACGCCACCTTCCAACTGGATAACCGCGACATCCGCCGCGAAGACCTCGTGCGGCTCGATTACAACCCCTCGCAGCGAAATGAATTTTCGTTCCGCTACATCTACGACACCGGCTCGAACTCCGTGCCTTACGAGACGGGCAACATCCCGACCTACCGCGCGACGCGGCGCAACAAGGCGCGGAACCTCCAATTCACCTGGACCACGATCATCAGTGACCGCACGGTCAACGAACTGGCCGGAGTTTCGACTTATCTGTTCCTCGAACGCTTCCCGTATGACGATTTCCGTTTTCCGAAAACATACGGGCTGAACATCAAGGAACTGTACGACAATGACATGAACGTGTACGGCATCCCGCCGATTGCGATCTCCGGGTACACGACAATCTCAGGCTCGCGCGCTAATTCGCATTCGCCGTTGTGGGACGGCTCGATCCGCGATAATTTCAGCCACCTGCTCGGCAAGCACAACCTGAAGACCGGAATGCTTTACCTGCGCAATCGCAAGAACGAGCGCGTCGGCGGCACGCTGGTTGGCGACTTGTCTTTCAGCACGAGCGGCAATTCCAACACGACCGGCAACGCGCTGCTCGACACCCTGCTCGGCAACTATCGCCAATACCGGGAAGGCGACAACGACAAGTGGAGCTACACGCGCTACAACCAGGTCGAAGCCTACATCGCCGATACCTGGAAGGCGCGACCGAATCTGACGCTCGACATCGGCGTGCGCTACACGCATCTGGGCGCGCCTTACGAGACCGGCAACACGCTGGCGACGTTCGTGCCGGGCGCGTTCGATCCATCGAAAGCTCAACAGGTCATTCCGAGCGGCGCGGGCGCCGGCGAGCTTCGTCCGAACGTCGGCGTACCGTTTAACGGCGTCGTGGTCGGCGGCGACAAATTCACCGAACAACACCGGCTGCCACTCGATCCGGCGGGCCGGAATCTGTTCAAAGACCTGCCGCGCAGCCTGATGAACAGTCAGAACAAATTCTCGCCGCGCTTCGGATTCTCGTGGGACCCGTTCAGCAAGGGCGATTTCGTGTTGCGCGGCGGCGGCGCGGTCTATTACGACCGCCTTTCGCTGATCGCCGTGACGGCTGGTGGCAATCCGCCGTTCCAGAACGTGGTGACGCTCTTCAACGGCAGCGTTGACAATCTGACCAACGGCCGTCAGGCGCAATTCCCGATCGCGGTGACGAGCATTGATCCGAGCGCCGTCTTCCCGACAACATACAACTGGAATCTGGGCGTGCAGAAGAAACTGCCGTTCGAGACCTTGCTTGACGTCAACTACGTTTCAACGCAGGGGCGGCATCTGCTGCGTCGGCCAGACATCAATCAGGTCACTCCCGCCGCGCAATCAGCCGCCGGATCATCGGTCAACATCAACTCGCTGCGTCCCTATCAGGGTTTCACGACCATCCGTTTGTACCAGAGCAGCGCGGCCTCGAACTATCACGCGCTGCAAGTCGGCGTGACGCGGCGCTATTCGAAATCGCTGACCTACAGCTTCGCCTACACCTGGTCGAAAGTTCTGACCGACGCTTCCGGTCAGGATGACGGCGTTGAGAATCTGCTCAATTATCGCGGCGAGCGTTCGCACGCCAGTTTCGATCGCAACCACATTTTCACTGCGTCTTACGTCTATTACCTGCCGTTCTTCAAAACACAAACGGGATTGGTGGGCAAGGTCCTCGGCGGCTGGCAGCTTTCCGGCCTGATCCAGGCGCAGGGCGGCGCGTGGCTGACGCCGAGCATCACAACGGCCACCGGTTCGCGCCGTCCCGATCTGGTTGGCCAGGTCAGTTACCTGGATCCGCGCAAGGTGCAGACCTTCACCGTCGTCGGCAATCAGCAGGTGACCGGCAATTTCTTCTTCGATCCGACTCCGGGCAAAATCTTCGCCGCGCCGGCGGTCAATGTTTATGGCAGTTCGCCGCCGAACATTTTGAAAGGGCCGGGCCGCCATAACTGGGATCTGTCGTTCTTCAAAAACATCAAGGCGACCGAGCAGGTCAACATTCAATTTCGCGCTGAGATGTTCAACGTCTGGAACCACGCCAGTTTTCGCAATCCGAACATGAACGCCTCGTCGCGCGATTTCGGCACGATTTCAGACGCCGGATCGCCACGCCTGATCCAGTTCGCGCTGAAACTGGTCTTCTGATCCAGAGAACAGGAAATTGCGGAACAGACGGAGAATTTACTGGCCTTTCGTCTGTTCCGTAATCTCTCTTTATTTGCGAAAGAACTGCTTTTGAAGAATTGGAAAATCAGGTTGAGGTAAAAATCATGAGAATTCCGATGTTCGCTGCGATCAGTTTGATTCTCGCGGCTGGCGCGTTTACCCAGACTCCGAGTAAAGATGAAGCCGCGATTCGTGAGATCGTCAACCGGTACGTCGCCGCCCGCGAGCGGATTGATCCGAAGGCCACCGAGGAACTGTTCACCGCCGACGCCGATCAGCTTGTATCGTCGGGCGAATGGCGCAGAGGACGCGACGCCGTTGTCAGAGGCGCGATGGCCAGTTCCCGCAACACTGGCGGCAAACGCACGATTGCGGTGGAATCAGTGCGATTCGTGACTCCCGATGTGGCGATTGCCGACGGGCGCTACGAACTGACTGGCCTCGCCGGGGGCGCGACTCGAAGTATGTTGGCGACGCTTGTGCTGAAGCGAACCGAGAAGGGTTGGCGCATCACGGCGATTCGCAATATGCTGCCTGCCGCGCCGGCGCCGAGCCGATGAGCCATCAACGTTCTGTTGACCTCGTATCAAACTGCAGCACGCAAGAATGGAGAGAAAACTATGTCGAAAAAAAACCGTAGCGCGAATGTCTCAAACGGGCGACTGTCCCGCCGGGAATTTCTGACCCAGACCGCCATCACCGGAGCCGTTACGTTTTCGGCGCCGGCCATCGTTCGTGGCCGAAACCTGAATGACAAACTGAATCTGGCGATTATCGGCGCCGGAGGGCGAGGCGCTGATAACCTTCGCAGCGTTCAGTCCGAAAACATCGTGATCCTTTGCGATGTCAACGAAGCAAACCTGAACTCCGCCGCCGAACGCCATCCGAACGCCCGCAAGGTCGTGGATTTCCGCAAAGTCTACGATCACGCCAAAGAATTCGACGCGGTGGTCATCAGCACGGCTGAGCACACGCACGCGTTCGCCACGTTGCCCGCGTTGCAACTGGGCAAACACGTTTACTGCGAGAAGCCGCTGACACACAACATCTGGGAAGCGCGCGTCATCCGTGAAGCGGCTGCGAAAACCAAAGTCGCAACGCAAATGGGAACGCAGATTCACGCGGGAGATAATTATCGCCGCGTGGTCGAACTGATTCAGACCGGAGCCATCGGCGCTGTCACCGATGTTCACGTTTGGGTCGGGCGCGCCTGGGGTTGGCACGCCAGCGAAAGTGAAGCGAAAGCGGCGGGCGACATCGTATTTGTCCAGAACCGCCCAGCGGCGCCTGACCCTGTTCCCGCGACTCTGAATTGGGACTTGTGGCTTGGACCTGCGCCTGCGCGGCCATTCAACAACGTCTACTTCCCCGGTCCGAAATGGTATCGCTGGTGGGATTTCGGCAACGGCACGATGTCTGATCTTGGAAGCCATTGGATTGATCTTCCGTGGTGGGCCTTGAAATTGGATCACCCATTGACTATTGAAGCCGCTGGCCCAGCGGCGCATCCTGAAATCGCTCCCGCGTCCATGAAAGTCACTTACAAATACGGCCAGCGCGGCGAACTGCCTCCAGTGCAACTCACCTGGTATCAGGGAACCTATAAACCGCAGGTCTGGAAAGACGCCGGCATTCCGCAGTGGCAGAGCGGCGTGCTCTTCGTTGGCGACAAAGGCATGCTGCTCTCCGATTACGGCAAACACGCGCTGCTGCCTGAAGCCAGGTTTGCGGACTTCAAACGGCCCGATCCGTTCATCCCGAAATCGCTCGGCCATCACGCCGAATGGATTCACGCCTGCAAGACCGGCGCGCCCACGACCTGCAATTTCCAGTACGCCGGTTGGCTGACCGAAGCGAACCACCTGGGCAATGTAGCTTTCAGGGTTGGCAAGAAGCTGGAATGGGATGCGCGAAACCTGCGGGCGACGAACGCGGCGGAAGCCGCGCCGCTGATCCATCGCAAGTATCGCAAGGGTTGGAAACTGATCTAAAAGCTCACGCGAGCAGCGGCTTGATTACATGCCCGTGCACGTCGGTCAGCCGGCGCTGGATGCCGTTGTGGTAAAAGGTCAGGCGTTCGTGATCAATGCCGAGCAAATGCAGCAGCGTGGCGTGAATGTCATAGACCTCGGTCGGATTCCTGCGGTCGCGTGGTTTGTAGCCCCATTCGTCGCTCTCGCCATAAGTGAAGCCGCCCTTGATCCCGCCGCCGCAGAGCCAGTTCGTGAAAACATACGGATTGTGATCGCGGCCCGCGCCGCCCTGGCTTGACGGCATGCGGCCAAATTCAGTCGTCCACAAGATGACGGTGTCTTCGAGCAACCCGCGCTGCTTGAGGTCTTGAATAAACGCCGCGCAACCGCGCGCCATCCCTGTCGCAAGCGGCCCGTGATCGCGGCGGACGTCTTCGTGCGAATCCCAGTTGCGGCGCGGGAAGCCGTTGTCGTTGCCGCTCCAAATTTGAATGAAGCGCACGCCGCGTTGGAGCAGCCGTCGCGCGGCCAAACACTTTTGCGCAAAGTAAAACGTCTCTTCCTCGTCGTTGATCTCCTTCGGCCATTCGCGCGGGCCTCGGTCGAGACCATAAAGTTTCAAGACGTGTTCCGGTTCGGCCTTGAGGTTCAGCGCTTCGGGCGCGGCGAGTTGCATCCTGGCGGCGAGTTCGTAACTGCGGATGCGTCCTTCGAGCCGCTGGTCGCCTTCGCGCGTCGAGGCATGCGCGCGATTTACCTCCGCCATCAATCGCTGCGTCGCCGCTTCGCTTTCCGGCGTGATGTAGCCGCCAGTTTTATATGGGAAGAGATCGGCTACGGGCGCATCGCTGCCGGGATAAATCACCGTGCCGCTGTGTTGCGAAGGCAGGAACGCCGCGTCCCAGTTCTTAACTCCGTTCGAGGCCAGCCCGCGATGATCCGGCAGCACGACGAAGGTCGGCAGATTGTCGTTCATCGAACCGAGGCCGTAGCTCACCCAGCAGCCCGCGCCGGGAAAGCCGGGCAGCAGAAAGCCTGTCGCCTGCAACAACGTGGCCGTGCTGTGAACGCCGGATTTGCTGACCATGTTGTGAACGAAGGCGATCTCATCCACAACCTTGCCGAGAGCTGAGACAGGTTCGCCAAGCAGCTTGCCGCATTGGCCGTAAGGCTTGAAATCCCACACGGGCCGCAGCCAGGGGCCAAGGCCGTTTTGAAACGCTTCGACCGGCTCGCCGAAATCACTGGGTTGCCCGTGCCGCTTGACCAACTCAGGTTTGAAATCGAAGAGGTCGAGATGGCTTGCCGCGCCAGCCATGAAGAAATGCACGACGCGTTTTGCTTTCGCTGGATGATGAAGTTTTGGGCTTTGTCCCAAAGCTTCATCACGCGCGAGCATCGAAGCCAGCGCGAGGCCGCCCAGTCCCCCGCCCGATTGCCACAGAAATTCGCGGCGCGTTGGCAGGTGGCGAAGCGTTTGATGATGGAAAGGCGAGCTAGTGTTCATAGCTATTGACAAGCACGGCGGCTGGCGCCAAAAGAACCTGGTTCGTGAATAACCTTAGGCAAAGGAGCGATTGATCATGAAAACCTCTGACCAACCCGGTTTCATCCCGCCTCACGGCAACTATCAAAAGCTGCTTTCCTACCAGAAAGCGGAAGTCGTTTACGACCTGACGTTCCGTTTTTGCGAGCGTTTTCTCAAACGGGGCGACCGCACTATTGATCAGATGGTGCAAGCCGCCCGATCCGGAAAACAAAATATAGTAGAAGGCAGCAAAGCCTCCGGAACATCCAAGGAGATGGAGATTAAGCTCACCAACGTGGCCCGCGCCAGCCTGGAAGAACTCCTGGTTGATTACCAGGATTTTTTGCGCGTGAGAGATTTGCGGATTTGGACAAAAGACTCCAGGGAGGCTCAGTACGTCCGCAAACTCGGTATGCAATCTCCTATCAGCTATGAGACGTATCGCGAGTTCTGCGAAACCCGCTCAGCCGAAGTCGTAGCCAACATCGCCCTCTGTCTCATCCACCAGACCAATTACCTGCTTGATCAGCAGATCCGGCGGCTGGAACAGGATTTCATCAAGGAAGGCGGGTTGCGCGAGCGTATGACCCGCGTCCGGCTACAGCATAGAAATCAGAAAAAATGAGCCAGATGGGTCCTATGAGACTCATGAGACCTATGAGTCCCATGAGTCTCATGATCCCGATGAAAGCATCAATTCGCGCTCGTGACTCTGATGGTTTTCAAGTTGGGATCGGCCTTGATCTCGGCTTCCGTGAACAGAATGCGCCGCCACTTTTTGGCGGAAAACAATTCCGTCTGGTCATAGTAAAGCGGCGAAGCCGGATCGCCCGATTCCGAATAAGTAAGGAAGGCCTGCGCGCGCGGCCCTTGCGCCGTGTATTCCAGCGCCATCACGAAGCTGCTGCCGCGATTGACCGGATAACCGTCTTTCATCAGGAAACGGCTGCCTTTGATTCGCTCCGGCCTGACTTCCGGTTCGAGCGTCGTGGTGTTGGGGGCGTAATTGACGAAGTTGGCGATGCCGTCATACGCGCCTTCGCCGCCGTGAATCGGGATGCGTCCGCCATTGCGGTCGCTGAACTGCAGCTTGCCGAGCGGCGTGTCGAGCGCAATGCCCGCCTGCGCCAGCAATCGAGCGGCGCGCGCCAGCTTGAGCAATGATTCGTTGTTTTTATCCGGCGTCAGCGTGTGCGGCGTGTTCACCGGATCGGTTGGATTGAACGCGCGATGCCACAACGCGCCGTCTTTTTGCAATTCGGCAGGCTCGTATTGCGTGATGAATTCACGCCAGAGCACGGCGCCGACGCTGCTCGTTTCGTAACGGCCATCCCAGGCCGCCAGAATCCGGCAAGCCTGGCTCAAATCCACAGATTGTCCATCGAGAGTGACGGACGAAGTTGCCTGACAGCGTTTGACCAGTTCACCGCGCGCCAGTTCCGCCGACAGGCTGCGATTGCTGAGCACAGCGGCGGCCAGTTCGTCGAGCGTGAATTTGCCGTCTTTGCCGGCGGGACCGTCCGGGCGCGTGTCGTCGAGCGTCAACACGTTCATCCGCGTGCGCAACGAACGCGCAGTGCCTTCGGCCCCCTGCAACGGCGAGAAGCCGGTCAGTAACTGATGCGGGTTGGCCAGCCAGAAACTGTCGTTCGAGTTGAAGACGAAATCCTTCCGCTCCAGTTGCGGCGTGCGTGAAAAAGGAATCACGCCGGGACGCGTCGCAGGATCATCGGCCCATTCATAAAGCGAGTCGCTGCCATTGAGCAAAACCAACCCGCGCTCCCACGCCGATCGGGTCAGCGGATCGCTCTCCCGGCGTTTGATCCACGCGGCGAGCGCGGCGGGTTTCAAATTCGGCGTCGCCGAATTGTCGGCGTACCACGCGCGCCCGTCGGCGCTGGCCGCAATCGTGTTGACCCAGGGCATCGCGTTGTATTTTGCGTGCGCCTGTTTGAATTCTTCCAGGCTGCGCGCGCGATTCATCGCCAGCCATTGCGACCGGGACAAGACGTTATTCGCATTGGCGTCGCGGATCGTCACCGCGCGTTTGGCCGTCCAGCCGAATCCGGGAAAATTGAGTATCGGGCCGTAGTGGGTGAAAAACACGCGGCGTTCGACCTGTTTGACAGAACCATCAGTCTGGCGCACCGCAACGCTGATGAGCTTGCTGGTCATCTCGCGTTCTTTGCCGTCGTACAAATAGCGCGTCGGATTGCCCGGCGCCAGATCGAGCGTGTAAAGCGTGAAGCGTTTGCCCGCCGAAACTGTGTGTGTCCACGCCACCGCGCGATTGAAGCCGATGGCCACGCCCGGGCTTCCCAGCAAGCCCACGCCGTAAACATCCAGTTGACCGGGAATGACCAGATGCTTTTCCCAGAAACGATTGGCGCCGACCCAGGGATAATGCGGATTCGCGAGCAACATTCCGCGCCCGCCCGCCGAACGCTCAGAGCCAATCGCCCAGCCGTTGCTCGCCTGTTCAAAGTCGGGAATTCCGACTTGTTCAGCGCGGGCCGTTTCGTTTTTCGGCGGCGTCGCGGTGGCGATCATATCCGCGAAATTTGTGCTGGTGACGACGATGCTCTGGTTGTACGCCACAACATCTTCAGCCGTGATTGGGAAGACCCATTCCTTGCCGCGACACCAACCGGCCACGCCTTTCGCGCCGACTTCGCTCAGATACTGGTTGTAACCAGCGACGTAGCCCTCGATCATCTCGCGCTGTTCTTTGGGCATTGATTGAAGCATCGAACGCGCCTGTTCATAAATGCCCAGCGCGCGAAAGGTGATGTCGCTGTTCAGGTGGCGATTGTTTTCGCCGGGGCCGAAAAAGCGGGCGCGCTCGCCTCTGGCCTTCACCACCTGATCGGCCAGCGAACAAAGATGATCCTGCGCGAACGCGTAGCCTTCGCCGAATCCCAGACTGCCCATGTCTTTGGCCGTGATGTGCGGAATGCCGTGACTGGTGCGGCGAATTTCAGCCGAATAGCGCGGCTTCGATTGCGAAGCGGTTTCGGTCAATAGCGACGCGCCCAACAGCGTCAAACCACACAGTAATCCGAATGCGGAACACTTGCGACGGGACAAAATGAATCGCGACAAGCGCATTGATTTATGCCTCCTTGCGGAACTGGTGAATTGGATTTGAAGATGCGCGGAATATAAACCACGCAGCGTATTGCGGCAATCGGCGGCGCGCCTGATTTGTCGGCGCGGCATGGACAGCCGGAACACTTTGATTTAAAACTTGCCTCCACATTTTTCCCGGAGGCAATCTGATGTACGCAACACGCTTTCTGCTGATCTCTTTATTGGCGGGGCTTTGTTTTCTGCCGGCGTCCGCTCAGGCCGATAAACAAACGCCCGGCGAGCAAATGGCCGCCGAATACTTCCGCCAGCAAACGGAGCGCGTCGCGTCGCGCACGCTGGCGGATGTTCATACGCTCGCCGATTGGCAAGCCAGGCGCGCAACCTATCGCCAGCAGTTGCTCGAAATGCTCGGCCTGTCGCCGTTGCCGCCGAGGGGTGATTTGAAAGTGACGCTCACCGGCAAGGTCGAGACAGAAAAATTCACCGTCGAAAAAATCCATTTCCAATCGCTTCCCGGCCTCTACGTCACGGCCAATCTTTACCTGCCCAAAACGCTGAAAGGCCCGGCTCCGACGGTGCTTTACCTGTGTGGTCACGCGCAGACGGTCAAGGATGGAATCGCCTACGGAACCAAAGTCAGCTATCAACATCATCCCGCCTGGCTGGCCGAGCACGGATACGTGGCGCTGATCATTGACACGCTGGAGATGGGCGAGATCGAAGGCGAGCATCACGGCACGTATCGGCGCGGCATGTGGTGGTGGCCGACGCGCGGGTACACGCCGGCGGGCGTCGAGACCTGGAACGCGATGCGCGCGCTGGATTATCTGGCGACGCGGCCCGAAGTGGATATGAAACGCATCGGTGTGACGGGCCGCAGTGGCGGCGGCGCGTATAGTTGGTTCCTGGCCGCCGTGGATGATCGGCCCTCGGTGGTAATCCCGGTGGCCGGCGTCACGGACATGACCAATCACGTGGTGGACGGTTGCATCGAAGGCCATTGCGATTGCATGTTTCAGATCAATACCTACGGCTGGGATTTCTCGCTGCTGACGGCGCTTGTGGCTCCACGGCCATTGCTGCTGTCGAACAGCGACAAGGACACTATCTTTCCGCTCGACGGCGTGCAGCGCGTCCATCGTGAATTGAAGCGCATCTACAAACTCCATAACGCCGAAGACAAGCTCGGCCTGCTGATTACCGAAGGCCCGCACCGCGACACGCAGGATTTGCAAGTGCCCGCGTTTCGCTGGCTCAATCGCTGGCTGAAGAATGACACAGGTTTGGTGTCCGAGCCTGCGCTCAAACGCTTCGAGGTTGAACAACTGAAAGTCTTCACCTCCCTGCCCGCCGATCAGATCAACATGCGCATCCACGAATCGTTTGTTCCGGCTGCTCCGGCGCCTGCGCTTCCATCTACGCGCGAGGAATGGCGAATCCTCGCCGCGCGCTGGTCTGCTGCCTTACGCGAGAAGGTCTTCAACAACTGGCCTGCGACCGACCCGCGACCGGCGGCGAAAATCATCTCTGACAAAACGCTCAACGGCGTACGCGCGCGTACCGTCGAATTCCAGCCGGATGGCGCCTATCGTTTGCAATTGGCTCTGTTGACGAGCGCGAAGCAAAAACCGGTCAGGCTCGCCGTTCGCATTCTGGATGAGGAAGAGTGGCAGAAATGGGCCGTAACTGGGGGGCAGTATTTCCCAACCCTTTTCGCGTCCGAAAATCACGATGGAAGCGCCGAGGCGGAATTTCTGAAGCCGCTGCAACAGGGAACGGCAATCGCGCTGGTGTTGGCGCGCGGCGTCGGCCCCACGGCCTGGCGGAAAGAGAAAGATACCCACATTCGACGGCGCTTCCTGCTGCTGGGGCAGAGTCTTGAGACGATGCAGGTGTGGGATACTCGCGCGGCGCTCGCTGCCCTGCGCTCGCTTCCGTCCCTGGGCAGGCTGCCGGTGACTTTGCACGGCGCCCGGACGATGAGCGTGGTCGCGATCTTTGCGGCCCTCTTTGAAGATGGCGTCACGCGCCTGGATCTGGAGCGCACGCCAGCGACATTGGCCAACAGCCATTCATATCCAAATGCCTTGCGTTATTTCGATCTGCCGCAACTCGTCGCACTCGCCCTCCCACGCGCCGTCAACCTGACCGGCGCTGATCCTGGTGATTGGGAGTGGTGTTTGAAAGCCGCGAAGTTGTTTGAGGGAACCATTACGTTCTAACGACACGAGTATCGCGGTTATTTGACGCTGAAGCGCGGATTGCTTTGATTCACTTACACGTCACCTTGTCCTGCTTACCGCAATCCGTTTATCAAGCTGATTTTCGACGGGCGGAATCCCGCTCTTGTGAGCCTCGGCGATTCGGCGGATTTCGGCGATCACTTCGGGATATTTGTCCGCGACATTCCATTTTTCCGACGGGTCGTGGTCGAGGTTATACAGCAAAGGCGGGTCGTGTGTGACCTCCGGTTCGCCGCCATATTCCGAGCGTGTGATGAAATGAGCTTTGAAGGATCCGTGACGCGCGGCGTACAACCTGGAACCGCGCCAATAGAACATCGTCTGTCGCGGACCGCGCCCGCGGCCGCGAAGCGCCTCGCTCAGATCATAGCCGTCCAGCGCCCGATCCGCTGGGGCTTTCACGCCCGCCAGCGCGCAAAACGTAGGCAGCAGATCAAGCGTGGAACCGATGTCAGTCACGACTCCGGGTTTAATAACGCCGGGCTGCCAGAAAATCGTTGGCTCGCGCATCCCGCCCTCATACGTGCCGCCTTTCGCGCCGCGCAATAAGCCTGCCGATCCGCCCTGTTCCTCAAAGGTCGCCCACGGTCCGTTGTCGCTGGTGAAGATGACCAGCGTCTTGCGGTCGAGTTTCAAATGCCGCAACGTGTCGAGCAAGCGTCCGACATTCGCGTCCAACTCTTCGATCACATCGCCGTACAAACCACGCGCACTTTTATTCTCGAACTTCTTTGAGCGAAACAGCGGCACGTGCGGCATCGAATGCGCGAGGTAGAGGAAAAACGGTTTGCTCTTATTAGCGCTGATGAACTTGATCGCTTCGTCGGTGTAGCGCTCGGTGATCGTGGTTTGCTCCGCCGGACGTTCGAGGATTTGTTCGTTGCGCATCAACGGCACATTCCAGTATTCGCGCTTGGGATTTTTCAGGAAGTTGAAGTATTCCGAGCGCGCGCTGGGCCTGAACGTCGCGTCCATATCGTTCGAGTACGGAATGCCGAAGTACGAATCGAAGCCCTGCTTCATCGGCAGGAATTCCGGTTGCCAACCCAAGTGCCATTTGCCAATCGCAGCCGTTGCGTAGCCGCGCGTTTTCAGCAATTCAGCCATCGTGATTTCGCTTGATGGCAAACCTCCGGCGGAATCAGGAAACAGCACGCGCCGCGTATCGGAAAACATTCCGGTGCGAATCGGCAAGCGTCCGGTCAGCAACGCCGCGCGGCTCGGCGTACACACCGAATCCGCCGCATAAAAGCTCGTCCAACGCTGGCCTTCCGCCGCCATGCGGTCGAGGCTGGGCGTGCGAATGGTGGGATTGCCGAAGCTACCCAGATCGCCGTAGCCCAGGTCATCGCAAAAGATCACAATGAAATTGGGTGTCTGTTTGGGAGCCGCCGCGATGATGCTGGGAAACAACAGCCACGAAAGATGAACCAGCAAAATCAGGATTGTCGTTTGTTTCTTCATAGTGATTATGAAACAGGCTGGCCTGGAAGTCGTGCGCCCCAAGCCAGCCTGGAAATGATCGGGAACAATGATGGTGATTAGAAGCCTAACCGCAAGCCGAATTGCACATTCCGATTCGGCGCTTGTGTGTTCGTGATGCGTCCGCCTTGCGTGGCATTGATGGTCAGATTCGGTCTGCCGAAATGCACGGAGTTCGTGGCATTGAACATCTCGCCGCGAAATTCGAGGCGGAAGCGTTCGGTCAGTTGGAAGTTGCGCGCAATGAGCAGGTCAAGATTCGCCAGTCCCGGCGCACGCAGCACGTTGCGCGCCGAGTTACCGTAATTGAAAGCGGTCGCCGGAGC
>JAJVID010000180.1:11398-32403 GCA_022072205.1 Acidobacteriota bacterium | reverse complement strand
ACGTTGACGAAAAACGGAATGTTCGTCGAACCGCTCTGACTCGTCGCCTGATACCCCAGCCCACCGTAGAAGATGCCGAACGAAGAGCGCACAGTTGTTTTGTCATCCAGTTGCCAGGCGAAACCTACGCGCGGCGAGAGATTGTTTTTGTCGAGGTTGACGAACGAACGGTCGCGGAGACTGCCCGCTTTGGCATTCACGAGTGTGCCGTACGTTGCGCTGCCGGGGCGTAGATCGAAGTTCGCCGCGCGCTGGTCAATCTCCCACAGCGGCGTCTGGATTTCGTAGCGCAAGCCGAGATTGAGCGTCAGACGCGGCGTCACCTTCCACGTATCATTGCCGTAAATGCCCCAGTAATTATCGCGGTAATTGCCGATGGCGATGGTGTTGAGCGAAGCCGAATTCGTCAGACCGAGCAGGAAATCGGCCATCGCCGAACCCGCGCCCGCGCCCGGTGTGCGCGCGGTGAACTGGCCGTTGAAGCTGAATGCGCCGCGCGCCGCGTTGCTCGAACTCGTCAGGTTTTTGCGGAAGCGCATTTCGCCGCCGAGCTTGAGCGTGTGATTGCCCAGTGTCCACGGCAGATTGTCGGTGATGTGCCAGACTTCGGCGCTCTTCGGCGCAGGTGTGAAAGTGCGGTCGCCAAGCGTGGAAAAATTCGTGACGGAAATCTGTGGCAAGCCGTTCACGCCTTCAAACGCTGGAATGCCTTTGATCCCGAATTGCTCGAACAACGGAGCAGTCGCAGGCGACAATTGATCGGCGGAATTTTTGGTGTAGCCAATGCGCAATTCGTTGACGAGCGAGTTGGAAAAAACGTGCGTCTGGCCGCCGACGATTGACCAGGCCTTCGGCGGTACGATGAGCGTGAAATCGCCGAAGCCCGTGCCGCCATTGCCCGGCGGCGCGAAAAAGCTGCCCGTAAACAATTCGCGGTCTTGCCGACTATAGCGCACCAGAATCGTGTCTTTAGCGCCGAACGAATGATCGAAGCGGAAGTCGTATTGATCCGCCGTGTCGCGCGTCGGAATCGTCGTGACGTAATTGTTGACGGTTCCCGCGACATTGGGCGAGGGATAGAGCGCGACTAATTTTCGCGCGACCGGATCAATGCGGCTGTCGGGAATCGTGTTGTTGGCGAATTGCGTACGCACGCCCGCAACGACATTCGACGGATCGTAAATATTCACGCTGCCGAAATTCCCGCGCTTCATCTCATCCGTCGGGACAGTCGTCGTGCCGGTGCGCGAACGGTGGTCGCGCGTGCCCTGATAGCTGCCGAAGAAGAACGAACGGTTCTTCCAAATCGGGCCGCCGAACGTGCCGCCGAATTGGTTGTAGCGCAGCGGCGGGCGTTTCAGCTTCGCGCGATTGGCGAACCAGTCGTTGGCGTCGAGCTTGTCGTTGCGGAAGAATTCAAACGCCGAGCCGTGAAATTCATTCGTGCCCGATTTGATCGTCAGGTTGATGATGCCTCCGGCGGCGCGCCCGTATTCGGCGCTGAAATTCGCGCTCTCGACTTTGAATTCCTGAATCGCATCAATCGAAGGCCGCAATGCCTGCACGGAGTTCGTGTCCACGCCGAAGATGTAATTGTTGTTGTCCACGCCATCAATGAGGAAGGTGTTTTGCAGCGTGCGATTGCCGTTGATGCTGATGCCGTCTGAGCCGCGCGAACCTTGATTCGGCGTTGCGCCGGGCATCAGCGCGACCAGTTGCGCGTAATTTCGACCGTTGAGCGGCAGCGTGACGATGGTTTTGTTTTCGATGACCTGCCCAATGGACGAAGTCTCGCGTTCAAGCACCGGCGCGGCGCTCGTGATCGTGACGGTTTCGGTGACGGCGCCGGCTTCGAGCGTGAAGTCGAGTCGCGCGACCTGCTCGACGTTTAGCACAACATCGGGCCGCACGACCGGCTTGAAGCCGTCTTTCTTCACCGCCAGCCGATATTCGCCCGGTGGCAACAGGGGCAATGTGTAAATCCCTTCGCTGTTAGAAACGGAATCGCGGATGAGGCCGGTTTTCTGATTGGTGATCGTGATCTGCGCGTCGGGCACAATTGCGCCGGAGGAATCGCTGATGCGACCACTGACTTGCGCCGTCTGGCTCAAAGCGGCTGGCGTGATGGTCAAAATCAGAACGGCCAGGAATAAAAAGCGGATGGGTTGTAAGTGTTTCATCGAGACTCCTGTGCGATCAGGTGCGAACACACCTGTTAAGTTTTCGGGTTAGTTTTTTTCCAAGCCCAACAAGACAGCATCCAGGCGTGCGAATTCGGTCAAGAGCGCCCGCGCCATTTCTGGAAGCGAAGCGGCGGACTGCCCGGCAATCAATTGATCGGTCAATCGTCTGACCTGTTCGACGGCGCGAAAAACCGTTTGGATTTTGGAGGCTCGTGTCGCTTCGGTGGCAGGCGCAACCGTCGGTACGCCATTCGCCAACGCCACCAGATGCGGACGCAAATGTGTCTGCAAACTCCGCACCCGTTGTCGCAAGCGCGCCGTGTGATTGCCCAGCATTTCGTCCAACCGCTGACGCGAGGCGGCATCCAGATCGTTTGCCGCCGATGCGGTAAAGCGTTCCTGCAAACGATGCATTGCCCATGCTTCAGCCATCGCGGCGGAGGCGTCGGCTTCGACCACGTTATAAAATTGCGTGACTTTGCGGTTGACTTCCTGACGCTCGGTCTCGCCAAGTCCCGACCGCCCGCCGAAATGCTCGATCAGGTATTGCTGAAAAGAGTTTACCGCCGCCGCCTGTCCGCTCGTCACACTGATTTCATTGGTTGAAATAGCGGTTTCATCGAGCGCCGCCTTATTCGCCGCGTTATTTTGTTGAGCCTGCAGCACGGCTTCTTCAACCGTCTGAATCTGCGCGCTGACGAGCGGAATTCCGCTGAGCGCCCGCAGCAACTCTTCTTTACGGGCGGCGTTTTGCGCCAATCCACGCACCACGATTTGCCTGCCCTCGTCCTGCAGGACTTCAATCTGTTCGCCGAGATCAGCCCGTACCTGATGCAAAGCGTAAAGCGCCGCCACCTCGGCTGTCTCCAAAGCCGCGATTGTCGGCAAAGCGACAATAGGCGAAGGAGAAGCTTTTGGCGCCGCCGATGGCATGGCAAAGTGCGAAGCCGCTGGTGTTGGCAAGGGAGGCAAATCGGCGAACACCGTCAGCGCCTGCAGCGGCAGCACTTCGTAGTCCGTTTCGCTGATCTCATATTCACGAACTTCACGTTCGCTCAGCGCTTTCAATTGCAACGACACTGTGTGCCAATCGCTTTTGCGCACGGTCAGCGACGCTTCAGTAATCGTGTTCAGTGAATGTGGGCGATCTGGAATCGTAGTCAGCTTCAATCCATCTTTATCGCCGTTTCCCGGCAAAGCGATCTCAGTGACGATTTCCGATTCAGCCCTGATGGATTTGCGCCATTCGGCAAACGCCGCCGCCGACAGTGGATGTTGCGGATCAAAACGATTGACGCGCAGGATTTCTTCCAACTCCGCCAGGAGCGGGGGCGTGGCTTCTTCGTTGGCGCGCAAAAAGCGCAGCCCCTCTTCATCCATAACGCGTTGACGGAATTGATTACGCCGCGCATCGCTCCAGCTTTCCCACACAACAGAGGGGCCGGTTCCCACGCGTTTCACCTGCAACCTGCGGTAAACAACCGGCTCCCCAACACGACTCAGGCTCAGAGTTTCTGCTTGGGTTGTTCTCTGCAGGAATTCCTGCGCTGATACGGCGCGTTCCATCCGCGATAAAATCAAGGCCAGCGGCGCAGCCAACAACAGGCAGGCTGCCGCCACAACAGTCAACCGCCGTTCAGCGAATTGCCATCGCATGGCGTCCGCCAGGCGCTTTAGTAGAGAAGATTCAGGATTGGTGGATGCCGCCGCTCGCAAACGTTCGGTGAATTGCAGGCTGGCGCGTGGCGGCAGGGCGCCAGCGTCAGCAGCGCCGGCCTCGCAGTAATCCATAAACGTAGCGATCGCGCGGTCGAGTTTGTCGCGTTGGGTGCGGCACGCCCAGCAACCTTCCAGGTGCGCGCAGACCTTGTCCGCTTGCCGCTCGCTCGCTTCGCCGTCCAGAAAAAGCAGCAAATCTTCCTCGGCGGGATGCCAGCCGAAACGGAACCAGTTTTTCCCTCGGTTATTGCTCATTTACATCCTCAGCAATGCGTTTGATCGCGCGTCCCAAAAACGTGGCTACGCTTGAAACGCCAATTCCCAGCACTTCTCCGATTTCCCGATAGCTCAATCCTTCCGCGCGCAAAAACATACAATGGCGTTGCTGCGGGGAAAGCCGTGACAACACGGCGCGCAAACGCTTGCGCCGTTCACCTACCAGCAACCGCTGCTCCGCATTCGGCGCGGCGTCAATTACGGCAACCATCGGCAGCGCTTCCTCTTCGATCTGTTCCAATCGCCCCTGCTGCCTGAGCCAATCAATCGCCAGGTTATGCGCCACCCGATAAAGCCAGGGACGCGCATTGCCCATCGTGTGGCCTTTTTTCAGGCTGTCGTACAGCCGCAAGAATGTTTCCTGTGTCAGGTCTTCGGCTTCGGCGCGCTTGCCTATCAGGCGGCAAACGTAGCGATAGATTGGGTCGCGCAACAATTCAAAAACTTCGGCGACCTTCTGCTCCAGTCGGGAAGCGCCCTGAATGTCGCGCAAGGCACGGCCGTCGAGCCACAACTCGCCCATCTCACTATCGGCTGACACGGACCAGAACTTCGCCACGCGCGATTACCTCGATTGTATGGTTATAAATATCCTCGGCTGAGGGTGTAACGTTTTGACGAGAGGATTTTACGACAGCAGCGTGAAAATTTTCTTCCCGCCGCCCGGTTTACCGCGAATTTAATTCAACGTTCGGACAGAGCGAAGCGATGATCCTTGCCCCATCATAAATTAATCAGCAAACGCGAATTCATTCAGGTTCAACAACGCGCGGCACAGATTCGGCAGCCCGTAACTTTGCGCAAAGGCGATGAACTTTTTGCGCTCGGCGGCTGTCGGCGCCCGGCCAAATGCCAGCCAATGCGCCCGCTCGATTTGCCGCGCCAGGTCGTTCGGCCTTTCCCGCTGAAGACGCTCAGCGAAATGCCGCGCCTGCGTAACCATAAAACCGTTGTTGAGCAGCGCCAGGGCTTGCAGCGGCGAGAGGCTTTCGTTGCGCTTGTCCACGCGCATCGAGGGATCGGCGCAATCGAGCGCGGTCATCCAGGGCTGCGTCTGCGAACGCACGATGAAGCGGTAGATCGAGCGCCGCCACGTCTGCTTGTCATCGGGATCAGCGAGGCCGTATTCGTAGTGCGGCGAATGTTCGGGATGCTCGATCACGAAGTCCTGCCAACCCGGCCCGCCCATCGTCAGATCGAGCTTGCCGCTCACCGCAAGCACGGCGTCGCGCACGGCTTCGGCTTCGAGCTTGCGGCGGTTCTGACGCCAGAGCAGGGCGTTGCCGGAATCCTGAGAATGCGGAATGCGGAATGCGGAATGCGGAATGCCGGATTGCAGATTGCCGGATTGCGGATTACTTGATTGCCGATAGGCCGCGCTCATCACGATCAGCTTGTGCAGCTTTTTCAGCGAACCGCCGCCGTCACGAAACTCGGCGGCCAGCCAATCCAGCAATTCAGGATGAGAAGGCCGCGCGCCGTTAAGTCCGAAATCATTCGGCGTCGTTACAATTCCGGCGCCGAAATGGTACTGCCAAACGCGATTGACGATGCTGCGCCACGTCAGCGGATTTTGCGGATCGGTGATCCAGCGCGCCAATGCGGCGCGGCGCTCGCCTTCCGGCGCATCTTTCGACAGGGCAAAACGCGAAGGCTGAAACGAGAGCATCGAGAGAGCGCCCGGCGTCATCTCGCGGCCCGGATGCGTCACCTGCCCGCGAGCCAGCAGATAGATCGGACGAGGCTTGCCGCCATCGGCGCCCGTGCCGCGAAAATCGCCCACGCCGTAATGAACTGTGCCGGCGAAGACCACTTCAGGTTTTGGAAATTCCGCAAGCTGTTGGTTCAGCCGCGCGAGTTCCGCGTTGATCGCATCTCTTTCCGCGCGCGTTTCCGGCTTCATTGCGCCGCCTGCTTCTTTCGCGGCGTCTCTTTCAATCACTCGCTTGCGCTCGGCGAGTTCGCGCTGGCGGCCATCGAGCCGGTTGAATCGCTCGGTCATCGCCGGGTCGAGGAAGTATTTCTTATCCGCCCGGTCGAGCGCCGCGAAGATCGCCTGCAACGAGTAATAATCCTCCTGCGAAATCGGGTCGAATTTGTGGTTGTGACATTGCGCGCAATGGACAGTGACGCTTGTAAACGTCCCCATCGTATTCGCCACCATGTCGTCGCGGTCGAGGTGGCGCGCGATCTTGCCGTCGGTTTTGGTTTCGGGCAATTCGGCGTGGCCGATGAAATCCCACGGCCCGGCGGAGATGAAGCCCAACGCCACGATGCCATCACGCGTACCGGGGAAAAGCGCGTCGCCCGCGATTTGCTCCTGAACGAAACGCGCATAAGGCTTGTCTTCGTTCAACGCGCGGATGACGTAATCGCGGTAAGGCCACGCGTTCGGCCTCGGCTTGTCTTTGTCGTAACCGTGCGTGTCGCCGTAATGAACGACATCCAGCCAATGCCGCGCCCATCGTTCGCCGTAGCGCGGCGATTGCAGCAACTCATCCACCAGCTTTTCGTAAGCCTGCGGGTCGCGGTCGCTGACAAACCGCCGCACTCGCTCCGGCGCCGGCGGCAGGCCGATCAGATCGAAAGACAAACGCCGGATCAACGTGCGGCGATCCGCCTCCGGCGACATTCGTAAGCCGGCCTGCGCGAGCTTTGCGGAGATGAACGCATCAATCGAATTGCGGATTGCGGATTGCGGATTGCGGATTTTTACTGGAGTTGACGGAACCGCTGGCCGCTTGATTGGCTGCCACGCCCAATGCCGAAGCCGTTTATTCTCCCCCTCTCCTCTTCTCCCCTTCTCTCCCACCTTTTCCGGCCACACAGCGCCCGCGTCAATCCACAACTTCAGCAACGCGACTTCGGCGGCGCTCAGACGCTTCCCCGCCGGCGGCATCCGTTCGTCGTCGTTTTCCGCCGCGACGCGCTGATACATCCTGCTCTCCGCAGCTTTCCCGGCCACGATCACCGGCCCGTTTTGACCGCCCCGCATAGCGAACGATTTCGCATCCAGCCGCAATCCGCCGCTCTGCTTCTTCTCTCCGTGACACGCCAGGCAGCGCTCAGCCAGTATTGGCCGGATGTCGCGGTCGAAGGAGATTTCCTGCGCCGAGCGTGCGGCGAACGCAGGAACGAACGCGCCTCGCATCCCGGCAAATGGAACGAGCGCGAAGAACGCGAACGCCGTGAGCAGGAGAAAGATTTTTCCCGTAGTCTTTCTTTTCATGATTTTGATGTCGGTAAAAGACCCGCGCCGCCGCGGTGAAGGTCAAATGAATCTTCCGCATCATAGCCCGACGCCTTCGCACGGCCAAAGCCAACGCGCAAATCCGGCGGCTTAGATGCTGGCAGCGTTTGCAGAATCAGACGAGCATCCGGCAGAATCCAAACACCGTTGTGGCGGGTAGTTTCGTAGGCCACTGACTGGGGAATACGGGAAAAAGCCAACCGGAAGCATTCAGCAATGGCGTGCTCGCAATCATCATCACGATCATGGTGAGGGCGGGCGCAGTAACGCCCCACAGTAATGGCTCAATCTGGAGGAGGGCGGAGAGATTACGGAAAAGACGGAAATGACGGAACAAACGGAAAGGCTGAGTCTACCCAGGAAGTTTCCGTTTGTTCCGTCATTTCCGTCTTTTCCGTAATCTCTCCTCTTTGATCCACTACCTGATGATAAGCGTCAGCTTGACTCTCGCAATTCAAAGCTTGAGAATCGCGCCGATTTTCCGGTTCATCACTCACTCACGTTCTCATTCAACAACGAGGTTGCCGTTCATGCCTGAGATTGATTACGAACTCGCGCGTTTTTTCGCCTGGGCGCGGGCGCGGGCGTTGCAGGAGTTGGAAGTTCGACTTGAAGCCGATCCCTCGCTCGATCCCAACTGGACGTTTTCAGACATCATGCAAAGATTGCTTGAGGAATACCGGCGCGACCGGCAATCATCAGCCGACTCCGATCAGAAAAGATCGTGACATCTTCGTGTTTCGACAGGGGGGAAGACGAGTGGGTCATCCTGGACAGCCGCGAGAGTGAGATCGGACTGATTCAGGAAGACAGCGCGCCGCTCGCGCTGCTCAGGCGATTTCTGACCAACCTGATCCCGCAAACTTACAACGTGCAGATCGGCGGAGTTCCGGTCTCCACGTTCAATCAGAATTTCAATCCGTTCGTGACCAAGCTCTCTCTCGATTTTTCGACCGACGCCGGGCGGCGGCTCGACCGCAGGCTCGGTCTTGCCGCCGTCATTCTGCTTTGCGTGATCGAGGGCAAGGAAAAGGGCTGACAACTCGGAAAGGAAACGCTTATGTCGAGGCTGGTTGATTGCGCGCAATCAACCAGCCTTTTCGTTTAGAACTCATCCATTCTGACGGCACACCCCTTGCCGTTCAGGTTGGGATGGAACGGAAGGAATACGGAACAACCAGACGCTTCTTATCCACCCTTGTCATATGTAACGTTATCTTCGTCTGCTGCGCGTTGCCGTCCGATCTTCACGCGCAACCATCGCTGTGGATGAAAAAACATGAAACTGTGGCCACTCACGACATAATGTTTTTTGACCCATCCGCAGGATTCGACATCTTTGATGTCTTCGATGTCTTCGATGCTGGGCGAATTCAACCGGAGCACTGGCTTGCTCCCGACGCGTCCAGCCTGATCGGGCCGATTTATTTAAATGACGCGCGCGGCAAGGTGTCCGTGATTTCGCAAGTAACTCCCGACCTCGTCGCAAAGATGTTTCCCGGCGCGCCGCGCGGCAACATCGAAAGGTATCTGCCGATGATTCGCAAAGCTCTGGCCGAAAGAGGGCTGGTTGACAAGATGATGGTGCTGATGGCGATGGCGACGATCCGTGTGGAGACATCTCGATTCGATCCGATCAGCGAGGTTCCATCGGCGCTCAATACCCAGGCGCCTGGCCCGCCGTTCAACAGGTATGACTGGAGGCAGGACCTCGGTAATCTGGGGCCGCCCGACGGAGCGATGTTCAAAGGCCGGGGATTCATCCAACTGACCGGCAGAAAGAATTATGGATTTTACGGCGCCTTGCTGGGTCACAACCTGATCGGCAATCCGGAACTCGCCAACTCTCCGCAGCCCGCCGCGCAAATCCTGGCGGCGTATTTGAAAGAAAACGAAGCTGCGATCAGGGGCGCGTTGGCGGCGGGCGATCTGGCTACGGCGAGAAGAATAGTCAACGGCGGTATCAACGGACTGGACAGGTTCACAGCGGCGTTTTTATTCGGCAATCAGTTGATTCGTGACTACGGCGGGAGTATCGCTTTCTCGACAAATCTGCCGGAAAAGTAATGCTCATCGCTCAATCAGGGAGAACACCGAAAAAACGCGGATAAAAGAAAAGAGGCGCGGAGCGAGTTAAACTCTCCGCGCCTCTTCGGCGTTCCACATCACCCGCGAAAGAGGCTCAGGCAGCCGGAGCCTCTGATTCCACCGGGCCGCAGTGTGATTTTTCTTTCGCCATCGTTTTGAGATAGCCGAAGCCGACCATCCGCTGCCGGTCTTCGTCCCACAATTTCAGCGAAGCCGTCTTCAGACTTTCCCAGAAACCGAACATGGTGGATTCCTGAAAGAGCGGATTCTCCTCGTGGCATCGCTGCAACTTGTAATTCGGAATCTTCGGGCTGAGGTGATGGATGTGATGAAATCCGATGTTGCCCGTGAACCATTGCACGACGCGCGGCAGTTTGTAATACGAACTGCCCATCAACGCCGCCGTGCCGTAATCCCACTCGTCGCGATTGCGCCAGTAAGTGTTCTCGTACTGATGTTGGACGTAGAACAACCACACGCCCCACGCGCCCGCCAGGATCACGATTGGCGCCAGGATCATCAGCAGCGCCTTCAAACCCATCGCCCACCAGAGCGAGCCGTAAAGAACCGCCAATCCGGCGTTGGTCACGTAAACGTTGTTGCGCTCGCGCCGCCCCGAATGTTTACCGGTGAAGCGTTGACAGAACAGGAAGATGTAATGCGGCCCGATGCCCAGCATCACCAGCGGATGGCGATAGAGCCGGTATTTCAGCCGCTCCCAGCGCGACAGCGCCAGATATTCATTGACCGTCAACGTGGTCACATCGCCCACGCCACGCCGGCTCAGATCCCCCGAAGAGGCGTGATGAATCGCGTGTTCGCGCGTCCATTGAAAATATGGCGTGTGAGCGAGAATGCCGCAGATCGTGCCGACGAAGTGATTCGCCTTCGGAGATTTGAAAAACGATCCATGTCCGCAATCGTGCATGATGATAAAGATTCGCGTCATGAACCCGGCGGCCAGGAAACCCAGGCCGAGCGTCAGCCAGTATGAAACGGAAAGACTGCGATACATCAGATACCACGTCGCAATGTATGGGATGACGCTGTTAATGATCTGCCAGACGCTGCGCCATTTGTCGGGAACCTGATATTTCTTCACCAGGTCTTGCCAGTGGGGGGTCACGGCAGTAGATTTGATCACGCTGGAATCAAACTTCATTCATTTTTCTCCTAAAATTTTTGTTCGGGGAACTATCAGATCGGAACGCGATCGGCGCGGCGCGGGAATGTGATCGAGCTGGAAATTTCTGTTTAACGTCATGTGAGAGCAGGCTCGAAAGGGCGCGCCCTTAAACAGCCAATCGTAATTCGATAATGCCAGGCGATGTTATGTGCTGACACTTGCGGCGCCAACTAGGAACAACTTCAAAATCGCCCTAAATTCCAGGTATTACGAAACTATTACAATCAGGAGGCCCGATTTACGATGATTTCCAGGAGGCTAAAATTTCTCTTCCCCATTCTGCTCGTCGCGCTCGCGCTTTTGTCCTCGCCGCGCGCCACAATTTATTCGCAAGAAGCGAAACCGCAGCGGAGCAAAACCACAGAGATGGTCGCAATGCGCGACGGCGTGAAGCTTGCGACGGATGTTTACCTGCCCGAAGGCGCCGGGCCATGGCCGGTAGTATTGACGCGCACGCCATACAACAAAGCGCCGATGGGCGCGCAATTCAAGCAGTGGACGTCGAACGGCTACGCGTATGTCGTCCAGGATTGCCGTGGCCGCTTCGCCAGCGAGGGAAAATACATGCCGTTTATGGATGATCACCTCGACGGCTACGACACTGTCGAGTGGGCCGCGAAACAATCCTGGTCGAACGGTAAGGTCGGAATGATCGGCGCTTCAGCGATGGGCATCACCGCCAATCAGGCTTCGATCATGGCTCCGCCGCACCTCGTCGCAATGTATGTGATGGTCGCTCCGGCCAGCGCGTACCAGCACGCCATCTACACCGGCGGCGTTTTCCGCAAGGAGATGAACGAGCAATGGCTGAAGGCGCAGAACGCGACGGACGTGCTTAACCTGACTTTCCAACATTACAAAGACGATGGCTATGTGAACATCCGCGAAGGCCGGCTGCATTGGGAGAGCGTGCGGGTTCCGGTTTATAACTGGGGCGGCTGGTACGACATCTTCGGGCAAGGCAACATTGACAACTTCGCCGGCTTGCAGAATCGCGGCGGCGGAATAGCGCTCGGCAATCAGAAATTGACGATGGGGCCGTGGGCGCACGGTCAGGTCGAAGAGGTGAAATATCCGCCGAACTCCGCGCTCGATCAGAAAGAACCGCTGCGCTGGTTCGATTACTGGCTGAAAGGCGCTGCGAACGGGATCATGGACGAGCCGCCAGTCAAATATTACGTGATGGGCGACACCACCGATCCGAAAGCTCCCGGCAACGAATGGCGCACGGCTCAATCGTGGCCTCCGCCGTCGAAGATCACTTCGTACTTCCTGCAACCAAACGGCAAGCTCAGCGATGCAATCGTCGCCGAAGCGAAGAGCAGCGACGGTTACCAATACGATCCGAAAAACCCCGTGCCGACGATTGGCGGCGCGCTGCTTTTCGGCAAGAAAGGCCCGATGGATCAACGCGCAATCGGCGAACGGAAAGACGTGTTGAAGTTCTAGACCGCGCCGCTCGAAGCGCCAATCGAGGTCACAGGCCGCGTGCGGGTCGAACTATGGGCTGAATCCGATTGCCCCGACACAGACTGGATGGCGAAACTGGTTGACGTTTATCCCGATGGGACTGAGCGACTGGTTCTGGATTCGGCCCTGCGCGCGCGCTTCCGCGAAGGCTTCGACAAAGAAGTTTTTATGAAGAAAGGCGAGGTCTACAAATTCAAGATTGACCTCTGGTCAACCAGCCTCGTTTTCAACAAAGGCCACCGCATCGCCGTCCACATCTCAAGCTCGAACAACCCGCGCTTCGATCCCAATCCGAACACGGGCAAGCCGATGCGAGCCGATGACGAGACGCGCGTGGCGACGAACACGATCCATCACAGCCTTGCGTACCCGTCACGCATCCTGCTGCCGGTGGTGAAGAATTGCGACGGCAAAAAGATGGCGGCGAAGTGAGCGATCAATTATCCCATTTAAGAATGGCGATGACTCTTTGCGACATTCGCGTGGCCAATGCGCTGAAAACTAAAGCCACCTCCGCTTCTCAATTCTGAAGCGGCTGGCAGTTCGTTGCGGCGCATCAAATCTTCGATCATCGCCATCTCGCGGTCTCTGTTCATTCCCGCCGCCGCTCTGATCTGATCGTCTTTGACGTAGAAGGCGATAAAATCCTTCTTCTCGACTTCGCCGTCAAAAATAATCTCGTCCCATTTCGCCGCGTGACCGACGTATCTGAGCGTCGCATCGAATTGCACCGTCCAGAAGAACGGTACGGCGTCGTAAACAGTCGCGCGTCCAGCCATGTTGCGCGCGGCGTTGTGGCCCTGCTGCAACGCGGTGCGCCAGTGCTCGATGCGCGAGCTTTCGTTCGTGCGAACGTCGGTGAACCGCGCGATGTCTCCGGCGGCGTAAAGCGAATCGGCGGCGCGCAGATGCTCGTCAACGATCACGCCGCCGTCTTCGCCGAACACGACGCCCTCAAGAAAGCCTGTCGCCGGACGCACACCGACACCGATCACCACCAGATCGGCTTCGATCTTTTCGCCTCCATCGAGCGCGACGGCTTCGACTTTGCCCGCGCCGACGATTCGCTCGGCCTTCGCGCCGAGCCTGAATTGAACGCCGTTGCTCTCGTGTACCTGTTGAAACAGCGCCCCGACCTCCGCGCCGAGCGTGTGTTCGAACGGAGTCCGCTCCGGCGCCACCACCATCACTTCAAGCCCGCGAGTTCTCAAACTGAAAGCCGCCTCCATCCCGATGAAACTCGCGCCGATGACGACCGCGCGCTTCGCGTTTTCAGCGGCGGCGATGATCGCGTCGGCGTCGTCAAAGCTGCGCAGCGTCAGAACGTTCTTCAACTCGCTTCCCGGAATCGGCAAGGTTCGCGGCTCGCCTCCGGTCGCAACCAGCAGAGCGTCGTAAACAAGCTGCGCGCCGTCTTTGAAGGAGATGGTCTTCGCCTTCGCGTCAACGCGCGCGACTTCCCTGCCGCGCCAGACTTCGATCTCGTGCTCGGAGAAAAAATCATCCGTACGAAGCGGCATCCATTCGGGATCGGCGTGACCGTGCAGGTAATCCTTGCTCAGGTTCGGGCGGTCATAAGGCAGGCGATCTTCGCGCGTGATCATCAGGATGCGGCCTTGAAAATTCTCCTCGCGCAAAGTCTGCGCCGCCATGTAACCCGCCGCGCCTCCACCCAGGATGACGAACGTGCGGCCATCACGCGCATCGCGTTTGGCCATCGGCGGCGTACGGCGATCTTCAACCTTGTCGGGAAGAACGGCCATGACGCGTCCGTCTTTAACCTTCACCTCGTAGCGCGGCAACGCGTCGAACGCGGGTGGTTCAAGCAAATCGCCTGTCGTCACATCGAAATTGGCATGATGCCAGGGGCAGATCAGGCGCTTGCCGCACAACGCGCCTTCGGCGAGCGGCGCGCCGTAATGTGTGCACGTCGCGCCGATGGCGTGAAAACGCCCATCCACTCGCGCCAGCAGAATCTTCGCCTCTCCTGCCAAACACTCTTTCATCTCACCATCTTTCAAATCGCCAACTTTCGCCAGTTCTATTTCACGCATAAATGAAATGTCCCATCCTTTCTTTCTTCGTTTTCAGATAGCCGGAAAAAGACTCGTGCGGCTCAATGTCGAGTTGAACGCGCTCGACGATCTCCAGCCCCGCGTTTTCCAACGCGCGCAATTTTTCGGGATTATTGGACATAACGCGCAGACGGCGCAGCCCCAGGTCGAGCAATATTTCCGCACACTGCTCGTAAGTCCGCAAGTCAACGCCCAGGCCGAGCAGTTCATTGGCTTCGATGGTGTCGGCGCCGGCGTCCTGCAAAGCGTAAGCGCGAATCTTGTTGATAATGCCAATGCCTCGCCCCTCCTGCTGCTGGTAAACGATCACGCCGCAGCCTTCCTCAGCAATCAATCGCATTGCGGCTTGAAGCTGCCGTCCGCAATCGCATTTGACCGAGCCGAACACGTCGCCCGTCAGACACTGCGAATGAATGCGCGCCAGCGCCGGGCGGTCAGCCCGCAATTCGCCACGCGCGAGCGCGACGAATTCTTCATCCGACGTGAGCGAGCGGTAGCCGATGATGCGAAACTCGCCGTATTCCGTCGGCAAGCGCGCCGCAGCGACTCGCTCAATCGTCTTCTCCGCCATGCGGGGCGGACGCCTGATGGATGCCCGCGCCGCGCGCGGCGCGAATCCGGAAACGCCATCTACCCTGAGCCGGATTCGTTTTCTGCCTTTTCTTTTCGTCAACATCTCCCACTCCCCTCTTTAAGTTTCGAGAATTGAACGCCCGATACGCGCCAGGCGCGATCTATTTCCAGCATACGCCCTACCGCTAATAAGTCAAGAACTATTTTGACTTATTGTGTTATTTCTCCGAAGCGATTATACTGCCGCGCAGGGAGGCCGGAAGATATGAAAGAGACCAAACTGGGAGAGCGATTTTTCGAGAGCACGCGCGGGCGGATTGTGAACATGCTGCGCGGCAGGATTCGCACGGTCATTGAATTGGCCGAAGAATTGGAGATGACGGATAACGCCGTGCGGGCGCATCTGGCGACGCTCGAACGCGACGGTCTTGTAAGGCAGAGCGGCGTCCTGCGCGGACATCGCAAGCCGCATTTCGCCTACGAATTGACGCCCGAAGCGGAGCATCTCTTTCCGAAATCTTATGACGCTTTGCTCAATGTGCTGTTAGGCGTGCTGAAGGACAAGCTGGCGCCGGAAGAGCTTGGAGATGTGCTGCGGGAAGCCGGGCGCAGGGCCGCCGCAAATACTATGACGATTATCGCCGTTGATTCTGATCTTGTATCCAAAGCCGAAAAGGCGGTGGAAGCGCTGGAAGCGCTGGGCGGCGCGCCGCAACTCGAAAAAGAGGCGGATAAGATCATCATCCGAAGCGCAAGCTGCCCGTTCGGCGCAGCCGTCGAAGCGCACCCGGAAGTTTGCCGCGCGGCTGAAGCGATGGTCGCGCGGATCACCGGAGGGCGCGTGCGCGAAAAGTGCGATAAGACCTGCTCGCCGCCACGCTGTTTGTTTGAAATCACAGAAAAGAAAAAACAGCGGGCTTGACGCGCCTATGAGGCGTTCGTGTTCGCCATTGCCAGGGCAGCCTTCTTGCGCGCCCTCACCACGTCATCTAAAATTTGCGTTTTCCTTATCACGTATAAATTTATCTGTAGTTCCCTGTATGGCTATTGATCGCATCACCGTGCGCGGCGCGCGCCAGCACAATCTGAAAAACATCAATCTTGAAATCCCTCGCAATCGTCTGACCGTCATCACCGGCCTGAGCGGTTCCGGCAAATCCTCGCTCGCGTTCGACACGATTTACGCCGAGGGCCAGCGGCGTTACGTCGAATCGCTTTCGGCTTATGCGCGGCAGTTCCTCGAACAGTTGGAAAAGCCGGACGTTGACGCGGTCGAAGGATTGTCTCCGGCGATTTCAATCGAGCAGAAGACGACCAGCCGCAGCCCGCGTTCGACCGTCGGCACCGTCACCGAGATTTACGATTATCTGCGCCTGCTCTTTTCGTCCGTCGGCCAGCCGCATTGTCACAACTGCGGTCGGCCCGTCTCGCGCCAATCCACCGACCAGATTATCCAGAACATCAAGGAACTGCCGGAAGGCGAGCGCGTCATGATCCTCGCGCCGATCGTGCGCGGACGCAAAGGCGAATTCAAAAAAGAGATCGAGAAGCTGCAAAAGAGCGGCTTCACGCGCGCGCGGATTGACGGCGAATTGCGCTCGCTCGACGATGAAATCGCGCTGGACAAACGCCGCAATCACACCATCGAAGTCGTGATTGACCGCCTGCTGATCAAACCCGGCATCGCGCAGCGGCTTGAAGAATCCGTGCGCACGGCCACGAAGCTGACCGACGGCGTGGTCGTGGTTTCAATCGTTGACGGCGAGGAGCGGATGTATTCCGAGCGCATGGCCTGCGTTGATTGCGGCGTCTCGATCCCGCAATTGGAGCCGCGCTCGTTTTCGTTCAACTCGGCCTACGGCGCGTGCAAAGAATGTCACGGGCTGGGGACGAAGAACGAAGTAGACCCGGCGAAGATCGTCATTGACGATTCGATCCCGATTGGCGAATTGCGTTTCGTCGGCGACGCGGACAAGGCGACCGACGCTTATTTGCGCGAGGCGTTGCTGGCCGTCGCTCGACATTACGATTGCGGCCCTGAAAAGACTTTCGCGCAGATGCCCAAAAAAGCGCGCGACGCATTCTTCTTCGGGATGAAAGACAAGATCGAATTTCGTTACGGCGAGTACAAATACAAAGCCGAATGGAAAGGCGCGACGGCGTTCCTGCTGGACGCGATGAACGGGCGCGAGCCTGATGAAGAATCGAACGGACTGGAATCGCTGATTTCGCCCATCACCTGCCGCGCGTGCAACGGCGCGCGATTGCAGCCCGAATCGCTGGCCGTGAAGATCAACGGGCGCTCAATCGCCGAATACGCCGCAATGTCCATTGTTGATTCGTTGCGCGCGTTCGCCGAAGTCGAATTGACGCCGCGCGAAGAGATCATCGCCGGAAGGATTTTGAAGGAAGTCCGCAGCCGTTTGAGTTTTCTGGAATCAGTCGGGCTTGGTTATCTGGCGCTGGAACGTCCAGCCGCGTCGCTCTCAGGCGGCGAAGGGCAGCGCATCCGGCTGGCCACGCAGATCGGCTCGCAACTGCGCGGCGTGCTTTACGTGCTGGACGAGCCTTCAATCGGTTTGCACCCGCGCGACAACGACCGGCTGCTCGACACGCTGGCTCAATTGCGCGATCTGGGCAACACGGTGCTCGTCGTCGAACACGACGAAGAAACGATTCGCCGCGCCGATTACGTGGTTGACTTAGGCCCCGGCGCTGGCACGCACGGCGGCGAAGTCGTGGCCATCGGCGCGCCCGGCGACATCGCGCGCGCGCCGGAATCGGTCACGGGCCGCTACATCGCGGGCGACTTGAAAATAGAGATTCCGTCGAAGCGCCGCGCGCCGAACGGCAAGGCCGTCATCGTGCGCAGCGCGACCGAGCACAACCTGAAACAGATTGACGCGGCGTTTCCGCTTGGAGTCTTGACGGTAGTCACCGGCGTTTCCGGCTCGGGCAAATCAACGCTGGTCGAAGATATTCTTTACCGAGCGTTGGCGCGCAAGATTTACCGCAGCCTGGCCGAACCCGGCGCGCACGCCGCAATCGAAGGTTTGGAACACATAGACAAGATCATCGAGATTGATCAATCGCCGATTGGCCGCACGCCGCGCTCAAACCCGGCGACCTACACCGGATTGTTCACGCCGATCCGCGAGCTTTATTCGATGCTGCCCGAAAGCCGCGAGCGCGGTTACAAGCCGGGACGTTTCTCGTTCAACGTCAAAGGCGGGCGCTGCGAAACCTGTCAGGGCGACGGGTTGAAACGCATTGAGATGAATTTCCTGCCCGACGTTTACGTCACCTGCGAAGTCTGTCGCGGGCAACGCTACAACCGCGAAACGCTCGACGTTCGCTATCAGGGCAAGAACATTTCAGAACTGCTCGACACCACCGTCGAAGAGGCTCTGCCGCTGCTGGAAAACCATCCGCAGATCAAACAGAAATTGCAGACGCTTTACGAAGTCGGATTGGGTTACATCAAACTCGGCCAATCGGCGACGACGCTCTCAGGCGGCGAGGCGCAACGCATCAAGCTGGCCAAAGAATTGTCACGCCGCGCGACGGGACGGACGGTTTACATCCTGGACGAGCCGACAACGGGTTTGCATTTTGAAGACGTGCGAAAGCTGCTCGACGTGTTGCAACGGCTGGTTGATCTGGGCAACACCGTGATCATCATCGAACACAATCTGGACGTGATTAAATCAGCCGATTGGGTGATTGACCTGGGACCCGAGGGCGGCGAAGGCGGCGGAAAGATCGTGGCTGAAGGCACGCCGGAAGCGGTGGTGAAGAACAAGAAGTCGTACACGGGGCAAGCGTTGAAAGCGGTGTTGAATGGCAATGGAAACGGCAAGCATTGAGCTGTCAAATGCTGATAGAGCCGTTGTAATATCCGCCTGCACAATCAAGGAGAGTACCTATGAGCGCATTACGAAAACGAGCTTCTGATCTGTTGTTCACCACCGACGATCTGTTGGCGATGCCGGACGACGGCAATCTTTACGAGATCATCGAAGGAGAGCTTTACATGTCAACTCAGCCAAATTGGCATCATCAGTATGCTTGCACTCGCCTGACTCACGCGTTGGAGAGTTGGGACGAAGAGACGGGTCTTGGAATCGCCAATGGCGCGCCCGGCTTGATCTTCAGCATTCACGACGCGGTCGCGCCGGATGTCGTGTGGGTCAGCTTTGAACGTTTGTCACAGATTTTGGGCGAAGACGGCAAGTTGCACGCCGCGCCGGATTTGGTCGTTGAAGTGGTCTCTCCGGGCTGGCAGAACGAACAGCGCGACCGCGATACCAAGCTCAAGCTCTATTCTCGGCGCGGTGTGCGTGAATACTGGATCGTTGACTGGCAGGCGCGTCAGGTCGAGGTCTACCGCCGCAGCCGCGCGAAACTGGTTCATACAGCCACGCTTCTTCACGACGATGAACTGACCTCTCCGATGTTGCCTGGTTTTGCCTGTAAAGTTTCATCGCTTTTTATGCAGATTCCGCAAGCCCCGAAAGCCTGAACCGCCTTGAAAATTTCCGTAAAGATCAACGTCTACAACGAAGAGATCAACATCGCCGAAGTCTGCGAGACCGTAGCCTGGGCTGATGAGATCGTCGTCGTTGATTCCGATTCGACCGACCGCACGGTTGAGATCGCGCGCCGCTACACCGGCAAAGTCTTCAATCACCCGTTTCGCGGCTACAAGGACAAGCATGAGTTCTCCGATTCGATGACGAGCGGCGACTGGATTTTCTGGATTGACGCCGATGAGCGCGTGACGCCCGAATTGCGCGAGGCGATTGAAAAGTTGCGCGAAGCCGATCCGGCCACGCTGCCTGACGGTTTCTGGATTCCACGGCGAACGATGTTTCTTGATCGCTGGATTCTGCATTCCGGCTGGTATCCCGATTATCAAATGCGGCTTTACCGCAAAGCCGCGAGCTACTGGGATGGCGTCGCGCCGCACGAAGTCGCGCACGTGCGCGGGCGCACCGAAAAGCTGCCCGGCGAATTGCTTCATTACACCACCCAGAGCCTCAGCGAATATCATCACCGGGCGGACAGGTACACGACGCTGGCGGCTGAATATCTGAGCAAAAAGAACAAACGAGTGCGGACGATTGACCTGTTCGTCGTGCCCATCGCCGCGTTCATCCGAACATACATTTTCAAACAAGGATTCCGCGACGGCGCGCCGGGATTGATCATCGCAATGTTCACGGCTTACAGTGTCTTCCTCAAATTCGCCAAAGTCTGGGAAAGAAAGAACGACCAACGAAAGGAATAAACTATGACGAAGTTCTTGCGTGGCGGTCTGTTTGTTTCGCTGCTGGCCATTACGGTTTTTGCGTTCGGCGAGCCGCGACAAGCCAAAGAGCAACAGCCGCAGGATCGCTTTGCCAGGCTCGACGCGATGCGCGTGCATTACCAGAATTATGGCAAAGGCAAAGAAGCTCTGGTCTTCATTCACGGCTGGTCGTGCAACCTGAATTTCTGGAAGGCGAACATTCCAGCGTTCGCTCAACACACCCGCGTGATTGCGATTGACCTGCCCGGACACGGCGAGAGCGACAAGCCGCAGATAACCTATTCGATGGATCTGTTCGCACGGGCGATTGACGCCGTGTTGCAGGCTGAAAAAGTCGAACGCGCGACGCTCATCGGCCACAGCATGGGCACGCCAGTGATCCGCCAGTTCTATCGCAAGTATCCGCAAAAGACGCGCGCGCTGGTGATCGTGGATGGAAGCTTGCGACCGTTCGGCAATCCTGAACAGATGAAACAATTCCTGGAACCCTTCCGAGGGCCGAATTACAAAGAGCACGCCGAGCGAATGATCGGATTCATCGCGCAATCGGTGAAAGATAAAAAGACGCTGGAAGAGATCAAGACCGCGATGATGAGCACGCCGCAACACGTGATGGCCGGCGCGATGGACGCGATGATGGACGACGCGATCTGGAAAACGCAGGACAAGATCAACGTCCCCACGCTGGCCGTGATGGCCAAACAACCCGCCTGGACTGATGAATACGAAAAGTTCGCGCGCGACCTCGTCCCCGGCATTGATTATCAGATGTGGGAAGGCGTCAGTCATTTTCTGATGATGGACGAGCCGCAGAAATTCAACGACACGGTTCTCGCGTTTCTGAAAAAGAACAAGCTGATCAAGAACTGATCAG
>JAJVID010000180.1:0-11298 GCA_022072205.1 Acidobacteriota bacterium | reverse complement strand
GAAGCCGCGCGGCGATTGAATTCGCTGATCGCCGGATCGCGGCTGGCGGTGTTCGATAAATGCGGGCACCTGCCGCAGTGCGAAATGCCGGATCGTTTCGTGAACGAAGCCGGAAGCTTCATCACGTCATTGCCTCAAACTGCAAACCAAGCTGCAACCAATCAATGAAGACCGTGCGGCGGGCGCGGCCTGTTTTGTATAATGGCAGAGCCTGGAGGTGAAATATGGACGACCAACTGATTCAATCAAACCCGAAGATTATGATGGGTAAGCCGGTGATCGCAGGCACGCGTATCACCGTCGAACTGATTCTTGAGAAGCTGGCGGCGGGTGAAACAATCGAGCAAATCCTGACCGCCCATTCGCGCTTGTCACGTGAGGCGGTTCTGGCGGCGCTCAATTTTGCGGCGGCGGCTCTAAAAGCAGACGTGGTTTACCCTCTGTCTGAAAAGGCGGCATGAATCTTTTAGCTGATGAAAGCGTTGACCAGCAGATCGTTGACCGGTTGCGAGAGGAAGGTCATGACGTTCTGTTCGTCACTGAAATGGAGCCAGGTATCACGGATGATATTGTGCTTGGCAGAGCAAATGAGAAGAACGCCTTGTTAATAACCGCCGACAAAGATTTCGGAGAGTTGGTGTTTCGGCAGAGGCTGGCGCATTCCGGCGTCGTGCTTTTACGGTTGGCGGGCTTATCGCCGGAGACTAAGGCCTGCATTGCGGCCCAGGCCCTGCAAGAGCACGAAGCGAAACTGATGCAAAATTTCAGCGCAGTCTCGCCTGGAATGGTTCGGATACGCCAGCGAAATTAACCCTCTCAATACTCACTCAACAAACTCCAAATGAAGACAGTCATACTATGCGGCGGGCGCGGCACGCGCCTGGGCGAACACGGCGCCAACATTCCCAAAGCCCTGATCGAAATCGGCGGTCGTCCCGTGCTCTGGCATTTGATGAAAATCTACGCGAGTCACGGGTTGAACGATTTCACGCTGTGTCTGGGCTATCTGGGCGACGCGATCAAACGGTACTTTCTCGAACACCACTGGCTCTACTCTGATTTCACGCTGGAAATGAGCCGGGGCGGTAATTATCTGTTGCGCAGGCACGATCTGATTGATGAAGACTGGCGCGTCACTTTCGCCGACACCGGCCTCGACACCAACACCGGAGGCCGTCTCAAACGCGTCGAACATTACATCGAACACAGCATCGGCGATGACGAGACGTTCTGCGTGACATACGGCGACGGGCTGGCGAACATTGACCTCGGCGCGCTCGTCGAATTTCACCACCGGCATGGCCGCATCGCTACGCTCACCGCTGTCCACCCGCGCTCGAACTTCGGGCTGATCAAACTGGACGATGAAGGCGCGGTGATGGAGTTTGACGAGAAGCCGGTCATCACTGACTGGATCAATGGCGGCTTCTTCGTCTTCAACCGAAAAATTTTCGATTATCTCGACGACGACTGCGTGCTCGAACGCGAGCCGTTTGAACGCCTGGCGCGCGAACGGCAGTTGATCGCTTATCGGCACACCGGTTTCTGGAAGTGCATGGACACTTACAAGGACAACCTGGAGTTCAACCAACTCTGGGACGCGGGAGGAGCCGAATGGAAAACGTGGGAGTAAGAAAAGTCGCCATCCTGATCTTCGACGAAGTTGAAGTCCTGGATTTCTGCGGGCCGTTCGAGGTTTTCGCAGTCACGGGGCGCGGCCCCGGCCAACCGCATTTCGAGGTTTTCACTGTCGCCGAAAAGTCCGGGCCTGTAATCGCGCGCAATGGCTTGAGCGTCAACCCGCGCTACACGATCAGCGACTGCCCGCAATCCGACATCCTGGTCGTGCCCGGCGGTTACGGCACGCGGCGCGAGATGAACAATCAACCATTGATCGAATGGATCAAGGCCACAGATGCGAAAGCCGAATTGATTATGTCGGTCTGCACCGGCTCACTGCTGCTGGCGAAGGCCGGATTGCTCGAAGGCTCGTCGGCGACCACGCACTGGGCGGCGATGGATTTGCTGCGCGAGTCGGCGCCGAACACGGAAGTTCGCGCCGACAAACAGTTCGTTGACAACGGGCGCGTACTGAGTTCGGCGGGCATTTCGGCGGGCATTGATCTGTCGCTGCACGTGGTGGCCAAACTGCTCGGCGACGATGTGGCCGAACAGACCGCGCAATGGATGGAATATAAACACTGGAAAGGTTCCGAGTACTGGCTCAATGAGTAATTCATTCTGGAAAAGTCGTAACGCTTTCGTCACCGGCGCCACTGGCTTCGCTGGCGCGCACATCACGCGGATGCTGGTCGAACAGGGCGCGCGCGTCGTCTGTCTGCAACGCGACGCTGTGCGCGCAAATTCGCTCGATCTCTTCGACCTGCGCCGCCGCGTCACCGTCGTCAACGGCTCGGTCGAAGATTTCGGCTTGATGGAGCGCATCATCGCCGAATACGAAATCGAAGCCGTCTTCCATCTGGCCGCGCAGGCCATCGTCGGCGCGGCCAATCGTTCGCCGCTTTCGACCTTCGAGGCCAACATTCGCGGCACATATTCGCTGCTCGAAGCCTGCCGCCGCGTTGATACCATCCGCCGCGTGGTTGTCGCATCGAGCGACAAAGCATACGGCTCGCACGACGAGTTGCCCTACAGTGAAGATTACCCGTTGCTGGGCCTCTTCCCTTACGACGCGTCGAAAGCCTGCACGGACATCATCGCGCGGTCGTACGGCCACACTTACCGGACGCCGGTGGTCGTTTCGCGCTTCGCCAACATCTACGGCCCCGGCGATATGAACATGTCGCGCATCATTCCGGGCACAATCGTTTCGGCGCTGCGCGACGAAGCGCCGATCATCCGCAGCGACGGCACGCCCATCCGCGAATTCATCTACGTTGACGACGTAGCGCGCGGTTATCTGACGCTGGCCGAAAGAATTGATGAGGTGATCGGGGAAGCGTTCAATTTCGGCGCGGGCGAAGCTGTTCGCGTGCTCGACCTGGTCAAACGCATCATCAGGCTTGCAGGTAAAGAGGGCCGCGTCGAACCGCGCGTGATGCTCGAACGGAAGATCGAACGCGAGATTGACGCGCAGTTCCTGTCGGCTGAGAAGGCCGAAGCTAGGTTGGGATGGCGCGCGGAGATAGATTTGGATGAAGGATTGCGCCGCACGATTGATTGGTACCGCGCGCATTTGGATCAGGTTCAATGAGGTTGGTTCTGCCGCCGCAATTGCGTTAAAGTGCGGATGTTGTGAGGCGCCTATGCAAAATCCAGCTTACATCGAAAAGCCTTTCTACCCGGAATCGGACGGTACCCCCATGGCCGAAACTGATATTCACGCAAAGCTGATGTTCAATCTGTGGTTTGCGCTGGAGAACTTCTTTCGCAACGACCCGCAAGTTTATGTCTCACGAAATCTGTTCCTTTACTACGTCAAAGGCGATCCCAGAAAGAGCATCGCTCCTGATGTCTTCTTCGTGCGTGGCGTGCCGAAAGGAGATCGGCGCGTTTACCTTCTCTGGGAAGAAGGCGTCGCGCCGCAGGTAGTGATTGAGCTATCGTCGGAACACACCTGGAAAGATGACGTTTTCAAAAAGTTTCACACCTACGAAAAGCTCGGCGTCCATGAGTATTTCATCTTCGATCCCACCTCCGACTACATGAAAGGCTCGCCTTTGATCGGATTCCGGCTTGAAGGCGGAGAGTACGTGGAGATGGAGTTGAACGGTGATCGTCTGCGCAGCGATGAACTCGGACTCGATCTGGTCGTCGTTGGAAACACGTTGCGGCTTCTGAACCCTGGCGATGGAAAATTCCTTTTAACTCCCGACGAAGAGGCCGAGGCCCGGATGCGCGCTGAAGCCGAAGTTGAAAGGCTGCGCGCTGAAAACGAACTTCTTAAACAAAAATCCTGACAACCTGAACAAGGAGACGCTATGAGTCTATCCCGACGCGATCTGCTCAAGACCGGCGCGCTTGCCGGCGCCGCAATCATCACCGACAACACTTTCGCTGAAACAACTCAACCAACCAAATCAACTCAACCGATCCGTATCGGCGTTTCAACTTACTCTTACTGGCATTTCGACAGGGTCAAATACCCGATTGAAAAAGTCATCGAGAACGCCGCGCGGATCGGCTTCGACGGCGTCGAGATTCTGCATCGGCAGATGGAGAGCGAAGAGAAGAAGTATCTGAACAACCTGAAACGGACGGCTTTCGCCAACGGGATCGCTCTCTTCTTCCTTTCGATCCATCAGAACTTCGTCTGGCCGGACAAGGCCAAACGGCAGGAACATATTGACCACACGAAGAAATGCATTGATCTGGCGCATTACCTGGGCTGCCCTGCGATCCGCTTGAATTCTGGCCGGTGGAACACGATCCCCAGTTTTCAGAAGATGCTGGACTCCGGGGGACAGGAAACGCCGCTGCCCGGCTATACCGACGACGACGCGTTCAAATGGTGCATCGAGTCAATCAACGAATGCATCCCGCACGCCGAAGGCGCGGGCGTGATCATGGCTTTGGAAAATCACTGGGGATTGACGACGAAGGTTGATGGGCTGCTGCGGATTTACAAAGAGGTCAATTCACCCTGGCTCGCCATCAATCTGGACACCGGCAATTTCTTCGGCGATCCGTATTCGCAGTTGGAGAAGCTGGCGCCGCACGCGACGGTCGTACAGGCCAAAACTTATTACGGCGGCGGCGTCTATTACACGCGCGAGCTGGATTACAAACGCATTGCGAAGATTCTGCGCGACGCCGGATTCAAGGGCTACGTCTCGCTTGAGATGGAAGGCAAAGAGGCGGCTGATGTAGCTGTGCCGAAGAGTTTGAAGCTGCTGCGTGACGCGTTTGCGGTTTGATCAGCTCTCCGCTTCCAAACCGCCGTTCAGGTAAAGCCGCTCGATGCGGTCAATCACGTTCTGGCGCTCGAACCGTTCGATCACGCTGGCCCGCGCGACGTCGCCGATCTTCTCGCGCAGCCGTTTGTCGGTCAGCAGCCGCGACAATGCGGCGATCAGCGCCCACGCGTTGTCCGGCTCGATGAGCAATCCGGTGATGCCGTCTTCGACGATCTCGGCCATTCCGCCGACGCGCGTGGCGACGACGGCGCAACCGGCGGCCATCGCTTCGGCCAGCGCGAGCGAAAAAGCTTCGTTGTCCGAAGGCGCGGCGATGATGTCGAACCCCGCCATGAGCGTGGGCAGGTCGGCGACGTAGCCGGTGAATCTGACCTGATTGCCGACGCGAAGTTTTTCCGCCATCTGCCGCAACTGGTTTGCGTAATCTTCGTCATCGGGGCCGGGTTCGCCCACGATCAGAAATTCCGCGTCGTTCCAGTAACGATCCTTGATCAAATGCGCGGCGGCTTTGATGAACAAGTCCTGGCGTTTAAGCTGCGTGACCTGTCCGATGAGGCCGACGGCCAGACGTTTCGTGACGCCGAGCCGGGCGCGCGCCACTTCGCGGCTCAATTTGCCGCAGCCGCCGACGTCAATCCAGTTCGGGATCATAACGACGCGGTCGGCGAAATCGGGGAATGATTTGACCAGGGTTTCGCGCACGCTGTCCGACACGGCGATCAGCGCGCGCGCCTCGCCGATAGTCCAGGCGTAAACCGGGTTCGATTTGATGGGATTGAAATGATGCCGCGTGATGAAAAATCCGACCGGGCGGCCCATCCCGGCGGCGATCCGCGCGGCGATCCCGCAATAGGTGTAATCGCGCGCGATGTGGGCGTGCAGAATGTCAATCCGGTTTTTGCGGATCACATTGGCGATGCCCTGCGCGCTGATCACGTCCAGCGCGTTGCGCAAACCGAGTTCGTACCAGTGAATCGGGTAACCGGCCAGAGCGTCAACGAGCGGGCTGTCGCGGCGCACGGCCAGATGCAACTCGTGCCCGCGTTCGATCAACGCCCGCGTCAAATCAATGACGTGGCGTTCACCGCCGCCCAAGCTTTCTGCGGAACAAACCTGTAGAATCTTCATCGCCTCTGATCGCCCCTGATCTCCTCACGGTTTCCATATGTGTTTTTGCAGTCGTTATGATTGCCGTGACTTTAACGCAAGCTGACAAAGGATGCCACACGTGACCGGACTTGATTTGCCATTTCCCTTTTACGCTGTCACCGCTTTTATCTTCGGATTGATCATCGGCAGCTTTCTCAACGTCGTGATTCACCGCGTCCCGCGCGGGATGTCAGTAGTTTTTCCCCGATCGCATTGCGCTTCGTGCGCCGCGCCGGTCGCCGCCTTCGACAACATTCCGCTCGTCAGTTTCGCGCTGCTCGGCGGGCGATGCCGTTCGTGTCGCGCGCGCATCTCAGCCGCCTATCCGACGGTCGAATTGGGCGCCGGATTGATGTTCACCGCGCTGATGCTCAAAACCGGCCCGTCGTGGGAGCTTCTGCTCGAATTCGCCTTCGCCAGCGTGATCATCGCGCTCGTCTTCATTGACGCGCGCCATCATCTGTTGCCGAACGTCATCACTTATCCGGCCTTCATCTTTGCGCTCGCCAGCGCGGCCGCGCAAGCGGGATGGAGCGACAAGACGCTTTTGACCTTCGACATCTCGCTCGTCATTCCCGGACTGCATTCGGCGTTCATACCCTGGCGCGCGGCGCTGTTCGGCGCGCTGCTCTTCGCCCTGGCCGCTCCCGGATTCTGGCTGCTCGACAGGCTGGATGCGCTCCTGTTCAGCAGATATTTCGATTGGGCAGAGAACGATGAAGAAATAGACGAAAAAGAGATTGAAAAAGAGATGGAGATTGAACGCCGTCACAACCGCGCGATCCGCGCGACGATGATTTTTGGCGTCGTCGTGGCCGTCGCGTGGGCGGCGCTGGTTGTCTTGTTTTCGGCGAAGCATCAGCAGGCTTTTGAAGCCGCGTACAACGGCCTGACGCGCGCAAGCTTCGGAGCGTTGATCATCGGCGGCCTGATCTGGTTGATCCGCGCCGCCTATTTTCTGCTGCGCCGCATCGAGGGAATGGGGCTTGGCGACGTGAAGATGATGGCTGTTGTAGCTGCCTTTCTCAGTTGGCACGTGGCCTTAGGCGTGCTGCTGCTCGGCTCGATCATCGGCTCAGTCATCGGTGTGATCTTCTTTTTCCGCAGCAAACAGGGTTTCAAAGCTCCGCTCCCGTTCGGCGCCTGTCTGGGCATTGCGGCGTTGATCGTGATGCTGACCGCAACGCCGTTTTCCGTGTGGCATATAAACCAATGAAGACATCTCAAAACTGGAATTCTTTTCATTTTATCGCTCTTAATTTCGCTAAGCCGTAACCAAACGGGCCGTCTTGGTGTCTTTAAATCTGGGAGCGTCTGAATCGGGGCTGATATTTGCATCCTGGTTCACACGGCTTTTGTTTTGAAACTGTTTGGGAGTGATCATCTAAACATTATCAGTGGGAAGGAAAATGAAACTGAAGCTTAGCAGAAAGCAACTCATCCTGACGGCCGTTGGCGTCATCCTTGTAGGCGGAGCGGGAGGTTATACCCTGTGGGGCCGCCGCGCCTCATCCGAAGAATACATAACCGCGAAGATTGAACGAGGCTCAATTCGCAATACAGTGTCCGCCACGGGGACGCTTCAGGCTGTAACAACTGTCCAGGTCGGCAGCCAGGTTTCTGGCACAATCGCGGCTTTATATGCCGACTTCAATTCAAACGTGCGGAAGGGACAGGTGGTCGCGCAACTCGACCCCGCGATTTTTCAGGCGCAGGTCGCTTCGGCGCGCGCCAACCTGGAGCAGGCGCGCGCCAATCTGGCCGACGCGCAAGCGCGAGTGCTGACGGCCAAAGCAACGGTCGAAAATCAGCGCGCGGGCGTTTCGGGCGCCAACGCCAATCTGGCCGCGCTCAAAGCGCAACGCGACGACGCGATCAGCCTGCTTCAGCGGCAGGAGTCTTTGGCGAAAAGCGGGATCGTCGCGGACCGCGATCTTGAATCAGCGCGAACCAGCGCCCGCGCGGCTGAAGCGCGTTACAACCAGGCGGCGGCGCAACTCCAGCAGGCGCAATTGAGCGAGAAGACCTCCGCCAGCGCCGGACTGGCGCAAGCCGAAGCCCAGGTCAAACAGGCTAAGGCGCAGGTTCAACAAACCGAAGCGTCGCTGAAATTGTCCGAAGTCAATTTGAGCCATACGACGATCACCTCGCCGATTGACGGCGTAGTCGTCTCTCGCAATGTTGATAAGGGCCAGACGGTCGCAGCCAGCCTTTCGGCGCCGACCCTCTTCACCATCGCCAACGACCTGACCCAGATGCAGGTAATCGCCAACATTGATCAGGCCGACATCGGCGTGATCAATCAGACCAACCATGTAAGCTTCACAGTTGACGCGTTTCCGGGGGTGAACTTCGGCGGAACAATCAACCAGATTCGGCTCAACCCTCAGAACGTCCAGAACGTTGTGACCTATAACGTGGTGATAGACGTTAAGAATCCCGACCTGAAACTCAAACCCGGCATGACGGCGAATCTGACGATGACCATCGCCGAACGCCAGGACGCGCTCAAAATCCCCAACGCCGCGATGCGCTTCCGACCGCAAGGCATGACACCGGAGAAGATGCGTGAATTGTTCCGCGGCGGCGCCGGCAATCATGCCGGTGAAAATGCCGGGAAAGACTCCGGGGCGAAAGACGCCGGGGCGAAAGGCGTGATGAAAGACGCGAGCCAAAACGCCGGCAGAGGCGATGGTGGAAGCGGCGGCAGAGAGGCCGGAAGAACTGAGCGTCAGGGCGATCAGGCGCGCGGCCAACACAGAGACGCTGCGGATAGCGGCGGACAGCGGCGCGGCGGAGCAGGCAGAGGCGGCGAATCCGGATCAGATGGCGCAAGCAATCGCCCCGCCCCATCCACAACGCCAATTCAGCAAGGTCAGACGCGTATCGTCTGGGTGCTTGGCCCCGACAAAAAACCGCAACCGCGCAGGGTCAAGCTCGGCATCACCGATGGCACGGCGACCGAAATGATCGAAGGCGATTTGAAAGAAGGCGAGATGATCATCGTTGGCCAGAACATCTCCGGCGACGCCAGACCGCAGACTACCCAGCGCCCGCCAGGATTCGGCGGCGGTTTTGGCGGCCGCCGATAACCGTAAGGTAAACAACCGGCGCCGAGCATTTCCGCAACCGGTGGTTGCCGCGCTCGGCGCCGGCTTTCAAGATGGAGGCAGGCACGTGCAGTTGGTAGCAGAAGCTGACACCAAAGCAGTTGAATCAAATGCTGAGATGAAATCAGAGTTGGCGAATGAGAGCGCCCCGCTCGATCCTGTAATTGAACTTGATCACATTCACAAAATTTACAAGATGGGCGACATCGAAGTGCACGCGTTGCGCGGAATTTCACTGACGATTCGCCAGGGCGAGTTCGTCGCGGTCATGGGCGCTTCGGGTTCCGGGAAATCAACGATGATGAACATCATCGGCTGTCTCGACCAGCCCACGCGAGGCGCTTACGTGCTGGACGGCCATGACGTGTCGAAGCTTTCAAAAGACGACCGCGCGGACATTCGCAATCGCAAGATCGGTTTCGTCTTCCAGGGCTTCAACCTGCTTTCGCGCACATCGGCGATTGAGAATGTGGAGTTGCCGATGCTTTACGCAGGCATTGACACGGCGGAGCGCCATCGCCGCGCGCAGGAGGCGCTCGAAGCCGTCGGGTTGGCAGGCCGCGAACATAACCACCCGAACCAGCTTTCAGGCGGGCAGCAGCAGCGCGTCGCCATCGCGCGGGCGCTGGTCAATCATCCGACAATCATTCTGGCTGACGAACCGACGGGCGCGCTCGACAGCCGCACTTCGGTCGAAGTGATGGATATATTCCAGCGGCTCAACCGCGAACGCGGCATCACGCTGCTGATCGTCACTCACGAACACGACATCGCCGAATACGCCCGGCGCGTCATCATCTTCCGCGACGGCAAGATCAAGAGCGACGAACCGGTGATCCAGCAGCGCAACGCCGCCGAAGAACTCAAGACCCTGCCCGTGTTGAACGATGACGACGATGATGATTGATAGCGCGCATGGAACCTGTCAATCCTATCGGTCATATTGATAACTGAAGATTGAATCGCATGAACATACTCGTAATTTTCCGAATCGCCTTTCGCGCGCTGGCGCGCAACAAGATGCGCTCGGCCCTGACCATGCTCGGCATCGTCATCGGCGTCGCCGCCGTGATCGCCATGGTCAGCATCGGCCAGGGAGCGCAGGCTTCGATCCAGCAGCAGATCTCCAGCATGGGCACCAATATGCTCACGATCTTCTCCAGCTCGATGAACTTTGGAGGCGTGCGCAGCGGGACTAGCTCGACCAGCGTCAACACCTTCACGGTGGAGGATGTCGAAGCCATCAAGCGCGAGTGCCCGACCGTCGCCATGATTTCGCCCTCAGTCGGCTCCAGCGCGCAACTCGTCTTCGGCAACCAGAACTGGAACACCCGCATTCAAGGCGTCAACGAGGAATATCCTAAGATTCGCAAGTGGCCGATTCAAAGCGGCGAGTTCATCTCCGAAGCTGACGTGCGCACCGCGGCCCGCGTCGTCGTGCTCGGCCAGACGGTGGTGGACAATCTCTTCCCCGGCTCCGATCCGATTGGCCAGATGATCCGAGTGCGCGAGTTGCCCTTCCGTGTCATCGGCGTGATGTCGAAACGCGGCATGGACGCGGGCGGACGCGATCAGGACGACACGCTCTTCGCGCCCTTCACAACCGTCCAGAAAAAGCTGCTTTCGATCACCCATCTACAGATGGCCTACGTTTCCGCTATCTCTCCAGCCGCGACTTATAGCGCCCAGGAGCAGATCACCGATCTGCTCCGCCAGCGGCACAAACTCGGCCCGAACCAGGATAATGATTTTAATGTGCGCAACATGACCGACGTCGCCGAAACCGCCGACGAGACCAACCGCATTATGACCATCCTGCTGGGCAGCATCGCCAGCGTCTCGCTGCTGGTCGGGGGCATCGGCATCATGAACATCATGCTGGTGTCTGTAACCGAGCGCACCCGCGAGATCGGCATCCGCATGGCGATCGGCGCCCGTTCGTCCGCCGTCCGCACGCAGTTCCTGATCGAATCCATCGTGCTCAGCCTGACCGGCGGCATGATCGGAATCCTGCTCGGCATAACCATTTCGCTTCTGATCCCGGCAATGCTGGGTTGGCCAACACTCATATCTTTCATAGCAATCATCGGCTCAGTGATCTTCTCAGCAGCGGTCGGGATCTTCTTCGGCTATTACCCCGCGCGCAAGGCAGCCGGACTGGA